>JAJRQG010000080.1 GCA_024280395.1 Gammaproteobacteria bacterium
CGTAATTGCGTACACTACGATGTTGGCAATAATTAAAAAAACAGAAATAAATGAAAGTATTTATAAGTTGGTCAGGTAATAAAAGTCATAAAGTTGCCTTAGTATATAGAGATTGGTTACCTTCTGTAATTCAAACAATCGAACCATATGTTTCTTCAGAAGATATTGACAAGGGAGCAAGATAGAGTACAGATATTGCAGCTGAATTGGAAGATTCAACTTTTGGAATATTATGTGTTACTAAAGAGAATTTGGATGCACCTTGGCTTGCTTTTGAAGCGGGAGCATTATCTAAAACTATGGATAAATCTTTTGTCAGTCCATTTCTCTTTGACATTAAAAGGTCAGAAGTTGATGGCCCAATTTTACAATTTCAATCAACGATTTTCCAAAAAGAGGATATTAAAAAACTGGTAAAGACTTTAAATAAAGCGTGTGGTGAATCATCTATTTCTGATGTGCGTTTGGAAAAAGCATTTGAAGTTTGGTTTCCTACTTTAGAAGAAGAATTAAATAAACTCAAAGATATTAAAGATGAACCTACAAAATCAGATGAATCAAACGAATATTCGTCAGAAATTTTAGAGGAAATTTTAGACTTAGCAAGAAACAATCAAAAACTGTTGAGAAACCCAAACCCAAGGTTGACGGAATCAATTGAACATATAAGCCAAAATATAAAAGAACAAAGGAATTACCTACGTCATAACTCTGAAACAAACTTTAACAGAATGTCAAGAAAATTTCATCCAATGATGATTGAGGAATTGATGCATATGATGCCTAAATCCAAAACTAATCATTACGGATTTTTAATTGCATTGAGCTTCTTTAGAAAAGATTTTCCTTGGATTTATGATGCAGGAAAAGAACTTGTAGATATTTTGAAATCCAAATCAAGTAAAGCAAATAAGCAAGAGGCTGTTCTTGAATTTAAGCAATTAATGGAGATTACAACTGAACATCCAATGATGCGTGAAATTTATGGAATGCGAAAGGAATATAGAATGTATATGAGTGAAATTCCACATATGATGATGCGTTATATTGATAGACTTGAGAAATAACAACTATTGCCAACAAAATAAAAAAACAGACTGGAAAGTAGCAAATATAAACATTGTCGTCCGTTACAACATTAATAGAAAATGGGAAAAATCTACTTTCTAAATCGCCTACTTTTCAAATACTAACGATTAAAACCATATCAAAACCGTACATTTTCGGCTCATACTATATCATTTAAGCCAAAAACCAACAAAACCTAACAACTATAATCTCATCACAAAATTATGTATAATCAATTACAACAAAAACACAATACCAAAAAATGAAACTAACACTAATAATCACCCTATTCACCCTAACCCTAGCAAACGCCACCCCACCAAACACCCAACAAATCCAAGCCGACCTAACCAACATCCTCTCCGACCTAAAAAACAACTACATCTACCAAAAAGACAAAGGCATCGACTTAAACTGTTTAAAACAAAAATACGCACAGAAAATAGACACCATAAAATCGGAAGAACAAACCGTTTTATTTTTGAGGTTTTATTGGATGAGTTTTACGACAGTCATCTGATTTTAAACACAAATCGCAATTCATCTTACCGCTTGTATTCACCAGTTTATGCCAGTTTGAGTAATAATACGTTTAAAATTAGCAGTGTTTGGCAATCTCAGCTTGAAGTGATAGATGAAAATATAATAGATGCGGAGATAGTTAAATTTAATGGTGTGGATTTTAATAAAACCATAAACAACTTCCCTACCCGATGCCAAGATAAAAACAATCCTGAAATCAGGCAATGGCTTGCCAATAAAGTTTTGGCTGGACGTTATAATCAACCACGGGTTTTAACATTGAAACTAAGCAATAACAAAACCATTGAGTTTGATTTGGATAAACTAAAACTTAAAGACAACCAAAGTTTACTGGATTCTCGGGTTGTAGATGATATTGGTATTATTCGCACTAATAATTCTTTAGGGAATAATGATTTAGTCACTGCATTTGATAAGGCTCTTGATGGGTTATTTGAAACCAAAGGTTTGATTGTTGATTTACGCAACACCGTTGATGGTGGCAACTCTTATGTCGCTAGGGGTATTATGAGTCGATTTATTAGCACTGACAAACCTTACCAAAAACACTGGACAATTGAACAGTATGGCAACAATCCCGAAGTGATAAGGACGTGGTTTGAATACGTTAGCCCACGATCAAAAACTTACACCAAACCCATAGTCGTTTTGGTTGGACATTGGACAGGCAGCATGGGCGAAGGGCTTGCTATCGGTTTAGAAGGCATAGGCAGAGCACAAATCATCGGCACAGAGATGGAACGATTAGCAGGTGAGGTGAATGGTTTTAACTTTATTCATCAAAAATATGGTTTTAGGCTGTCTACCTCTAAATTATTCCATATCAATGGCACGCCCAGAGAGAAATATATACCCAGGCATTATGTCAAACAAACACAGTTAGACAGTGATGAAACCTTGCACTATGGAGTTAAAGTCTTACAAAAACTGTAAAATCCTTTATTCATGACCAATGACTCATGTAATTTAAAATGCAAAGTGGTTTAATTGTGTTTTGAACTAAAACCACCAATGAAACAACTCACCAAAGGTACATATTATGGCACACATTACCAAAAGTCAGTGCTTGATGGTTTAATCATAACTGACACCGAATACACACATAAACATGTGGATTGGCATCGGCATGAGAATCCCTACTTTACTTATTTATTGCAAGGTAAGCTGTTTGAAGCTAACAAAAAACAGGAGCATTATTTAACTTCGGGTAGTTTATTATTTCATAATTGGCAAGATTCGCACTATAACACCAAGCCCGATGATTTTACCCGTGGTTTTCATGTCGAATTAAATGCAGAATGGTTTAAACAACATGATTTATCCAGTCAATGCATTGAGGGCAGTCATTTGATTGAAAATCCTAAAATTAAATCTTTGATGAATTTGATCTTTATGGAATCAAAAATTAATGATGCACACAGTCAATTGAGCATTGATGGATTGATACTAACTGCATTTGACCAGATGAGACATGATTTTACAGACAGAAGTTTTAAGCAAGTCAGTTGGCTAGTAAAATTAAAAGAAGTGATTAATGATACTGATGACACCTATTCCCTTACAAGCTTGAGCGATTTGCTCGGCATTCATCCTGTGCATTTATCTCGTGAATTCCACCGCCTATTTGGAATGACTTTTGGTCAATATTTTCGCTTTATTCGTATCAATAAAGCCTTTAACCTATTAGTGAACAATACAATGAGTATGACAGATGTATGTTATGCCTGTGGTTTTTATGATCAAAGCCATTTTATTCGTGATTTTAAAAGGATTTATAACAAACGACCCACTGAGTTTTTAAGGATGTTAAAATTATACAATTAATAAAAATCAATAATAGCTATACTGATTAAAAACCAACGAGGGTAACTAATGAAAAAAATAATAACATTACTAACACTTACATTTTCACTCCTTTCATGCAGTGAGCAAGACTCAATACCTTTGGAGTTGAACTCGGGTGAATACATGAATGAGTTGCATAAAAACAATGTGGGTAAAATCGCTTTCATGAATGATTGGATTGCCTTTGATGATTTCAAGCAAAAAGACTTTCCTTCGCAAGTAATATTAAACAACACCACTGACTTTGCTTTTAGAATGTTTTTAGGCAAAACCTTAAGCTATTATCTGAGTCAATTAGAACCGCAATTATCAACCCGAGAATTATGCGATAACGGTAATTTTCAACTTACTTTTTATGTCGATAATAAACAAGTCTACCAATACAACTTACAAACAGGTGCGGGTTCTTGTGATTATAAAAATTCTGCAACCGTCTATGGTATTCCATTGGTTAACAAAAACAACCCTGATCATTGGGGACGTTTTTTGTGGTTAAAATTTATGAAAAAAGGCGGTGGTCAGCAAGCATTATCAGGCGATGCTCACCAGTTTAAAATTGAAGTCCGCTCTTATATTGAACATAAGGAGTTTAAAGTGGGTGATATTATTGCACAAGGAGAAGTCAAACTTATTATGAAAGAACAAATGATAGATGAAACACAGGAAGCAATACAAAAGATTGCCGATACATATAAATGGACAATATCAAATGAAAACTACGATAAAGAACTTATTAGAGAACTTAACACTAAAATTGCTCAAAATTATTTTAAAAAAATCACCAGTATCACCGTCATCAAACATGGTAAACTATTGATTGAAGAATACTTTAATGGAGCAGATAGAAATACTATGCATGATATGCGATCAGTGGGGAAAACAATGGCATCAACTGTGATGGGAATTGCCATAAAAGATGGCTATATCAAAAATGAAAATCAAACTCTAAATGGGTTTTACGACTTAAACACCTACCAAAACCATTCAAAATCCAAAGAACAAGTCACTTTAAAAAGCCTATTGACCATGAGTTCAGGCTTTGATGGCACTGACATGAATGCCGACTCTCCAGGCAATGAAGAAAACATGTACCCTACTTCTGACTGGGTTAAATTTGCATTAGACTTACCTATGGACAAAACCAAAACTATCGGCAAAAACTGGGATTATTTTACTGCTGGTGCAGTTATTTTAGGTGACATCCTCAATAAATCCATACCAGATGGTTTAAAAATTTATGCAGATGAAAAACTATTTAAACCTCTGGGGATTAGTAAATACAAATGGCAATACACACCAACAAACGTTCCCAATACAGCAGGTGGTTTTCAAATGAATGCCTTAGATAATGCACGTTGGGGACAATTATACCTTGATAATGGCACTTTCAATGGACAACAATTAATGCCTAAATCATGGGTTCAGAAAAGCCTTACAAAACATATAGCTATTCCCAATCGTGAGAATGAATATTATGGTTACCTTTTATGGAATAAAACATACAACGTTAAAGAACAGAATATAGAAAGTTATTATGCCAGTGGCAATGGCGGTAATAAAATCATGATTTTCAAAGACATTGGAGTGGTTATTGTTATCACTGCAACAGCCTACAACCAAGCCTATGCACACTTCCAAGCCGATGAAATTATAGAAAAATATTTACTTCCAGCAATTCAGTAATGAAAAACATAATATTATGTTAAAGTATAATGATGAATTTAACATGCTTATAAAATAACCAGAAACTCATACACTTTGAAATCAAAGTGTTTTTATGGTTCTTTCATTCATTACAAACAATGAAAAATCTCTCCACACAATTTTATACTCGTATCAGTATGACAAACCTTATTTATAATTGTTTGTAAGATATACTACTGATAATTCATTGAATATTTTATACATGTATAGACTGATTTTGTTACTTGTTGTTTCCAATGCACTATTTGCGGCAACTATTACCGATGGGGATGACTGGTCTTTGCCAACTTGGGTGACACCCACTTCGGATTATGTATTTTTCAATGAAAATAACGCACCTGCATTCAATATTAACAACCATGTTATTGATCTCACATGGAAGCAAATCAACCCTGCTCAAGGCGTTTATTCACAAACCAATACGGCAAGCTGGACGGAAGTGGTTGCTGGTGGCAGTACCTTTGATTTTGACAGTTATAATACGCAAATTGCCTTGCCTGGGCATTATTGGTTACGCATATGGTTATCAGGTGAACAGTGGGTTCCGGATTGGGTTTTAACCGATTGTTCTATTCCAACAACTCAAAGGTGGTTGGATCATTCGCAACAGGACAGGCATATCCCATTGTGGAACACCTGTGTTTGGAACCATGCCAAAACCATGTATACCGAAGTGTTACAAAACTGGGGGGTAAAAGACGATGCGAATTTAGAATTTGTCTATCTTCCAGGTGGGTTTTTCTATGGAGAATTTGACTTTGATGTGATGTGGGCAGCCTTTCAAGATGGGTCGGTGACAACCACACAATTGTTGACTTGGCTTGCTGATATTCGCAGTTCATTGACTGCCATTATGGGCAATCAATCCCGAAAATTGATGTACACCGGTCAAGATTATCCTTTTGATTTCCAAAATGAAGCCGGTGGTGCTTTTGAATTACACGCAAAACAAGCGGTGGATGCAGGCATGGGTATTCGCAATGGAATCTCGGAATTGTTTAATTTTCACCTAAATGAAACACCCGCTTATGGCTCGCACATTCAAACCGATGGGCATGTGACCATTGATGAAAATTATATTGTACACACACAAAATCATGTCATCGGCAATGAAAATGAGTGCTTTAATGCCTGTGGATTTTCCACTGCCGACCCTTATTATGCGGTCGTTATGTCAAACCTAAAAGCTTTGCAATTGCGCAGTACCCACTTATTGGTAGAAACTGTTGACAGTTATATGGCACAGTACGCAACTCACTGGAATTGGGTTCGTCATGAATTGGGCAAAAAAGTGAACAATGCTCCCGATGCTTGGGTATCATTGCGCGAATACGAAGATAGGTTTTTTGTGAACAATTCTCCCACCAATGACATAAATTGGACAGACAAACCCTGGTTGCACAATTTTGAGCGTTGGTTGGTACAAAAGGACATTGCACCTAATGGCATGTCAAAACGTGGCAGTGATGTTCGGGTCAATGTACTAGATGCAGACAATGGCACGTCCTATGAGGGACGAATAACTGACAGAGCGACCAATCAAGACTACCTTTATTTTTTCGTCCAAGACAATTTTTCTTCGGGTGATACTCCTAACATGCAAATCAAAGTCACTTATATAGACATGGGCACTTCCAGTTGGCAATTACAATACCGAAACACTCTTGGGCAAACCGTTGTTGATTCTGTAACAAATACCAATAGCAATAACACCAAAACAGCTACATTTAATTTAATCAATGCCTCATTTGACAATAGTATGACAGGCAATGCTGATTTTAGAATATATAATGGTGGAGCGAATAATATTGAAGTAAATTTTGTTAGATTAATCCGGATGGTTGAACCTTTAGGAGAATCTATTTTTAGCAACGGATTTGAATAGATTATTCAACCGATCCCATGTGATCTTGAGAAAGGTTGAATTAAATTTTATTTAATTAATTTACTGTTATTTTTCAAGTTCCTTAAACATATCATTGGTGATTTTTTTAGACAATTCCAAATCGTATTTATTGGCTATGTAAGCACTAACATGAATTAAATTTCCATTGCTCAAAGCAGATATTTGACCCGCTCCACCCATGCGATTGTATGCTTTTTCACCTGCACCTTGAATGGCTTGAATTTTTCCTTTTCCTTTAAAATAAGAAACAGAAGACTCTAAAAAGCTTTCATCAGCACCACCAATAACACCTAAGGTTAGTGACAAATCATATTCTAGATTGTTAAATTTAAATCGAGCAGAACAAAGTGGATAGGTACGTCCACCCTCTTTCATTTGCGAAATAGTTGCACCAGGATAAGTCGATTTAATATACTCTTCTGACAAAATTGAGCAAGCCAATAACTTTTCTGGCTTTTTAGTAGGTTGACTACTACTGGCATTACTTGAACTACTGGTTTGAGATGATTCATTCTCCCCACATGCTACTAAAAATGTTATTAATGCTAAAATGATAAATGTGTTTTTCATGATTTATTCCTAAATTTATTGTATGGTACAAATTCCGATATCGGAATTTGGGTATAGTTACTTATACGTTAATTAATCAATTTTAGTGACAAAAAGATCACAATAATTTCCAACTCATTTCTTCACCCGCTCGATAAGGAATCACCACATCTTCACCCAAACCCAATTGACTTGGCATTTGCCAGGGTTGTTTAAGTAATGTGATTTTGGATTTGTTTCTGGGTAATCCATAAAAATCAGGACCATAAAAACTGGCGAAGGCTTCTAGTTTATCCAATGCATTCATGGAATCAAAAGCCTCAGCATACAATTGGATGGCTGCATTGGCAGTATAGCAACCGGCACATCCACAGGCGGTTTCCTTTTTCAGTTTGGCATGTGGAGCACTGTCAGTTCCTAAGAAAAATTTAGAAGAACCTGAAGTGGCTGCTTTTAATAAGGTTTTTTGATGTTCTTGACGTTTTAGAATCGGTAAACAATACAAATGTGGCCGTATGCCGCCAACCAACATATCATTGCGGTTATTTAACAAATGATGTGCTGTGATTGTAGCCGCGACAGTCTCTCCACAACTCATAACAAAATCTACCGCATCAGCAGTAGTGATATGTTCTAAAACTATCTTTAAGTTAGGAAATTGTTTAACTAAAGGCCTTAAAGTTCTATCAATAAACACTTTTTCTCGATCAAATATATCAATATCACTGTCGGTCACTTCACCATGAATCAATAATGACATCCCCTGCTCTTGCATGGCTTCAAACACAGGATAAGCATTTTCAATCTGACTCAAGCCCGAATCTGAATTAGTGGTAGCACCCGCTGGATATAATTTACAGGCTTTTATGTAATTGGTTTTCATCGCTTGTTTAATATCGTCAGCGTTGGTTTTATCGGTTAAATACAAAGTCATTAATGGCGTAAAATCAGCTCCTTCAGGAATGTACTTTATAATCTGCTGTCGGTATTGATTGGCCAATTCAACATTGGTTACCGGTGGCAATAAATTAGGCATGACAATCGCCCGAGAAAATTGATGGGCGACATCTTTGACGGTATTTTTTAAAGCAGAGCCACAGCGCAGGTGGATATGCCAATCATCGGGACGTGTTATTGTTAGTGTTTGCATGGTTTTATTAGGTTTTATTAGCAGGATTATTCCTGCTGAAATATGCCATCATTGTATCAATAAGGTTGGCTAAAGCCAACAACCCTTATTATTGTTTTAAGCTTAATACTATTGCCACTCGGCTATGTCTTTTATTCCTGCTGGTGTGATTTTATAAACACCTCTAGATTCATTAACAAACCAACCGTAGTAATTTTTATACAAAATATCTCTGGCTTTGGGTTCTTGGATTTGTTCAGCAACTATTGATGCCTTGGTTGCACCATTTTTTTTAAGATAATGAGCAATCGCTAAAGATCGCTGTCGGTAAGCGGTTACTCTTCCTTTCATGGTGCTCGAGCCACCTAGATTTGGATCCCCTACTCTTTTATGAAACTCACCCAAATGACCTTGTAACTTTGCTTTTGACTTTCGAGGCTTATACGCTTTCGGCTCAACAAGCACATCGACACTTCCTGTTTTGATTGTCGGGTCAATAATAATCAAACCCAATCCCAGCATCTTTAATAGTTTAATAATTTTACGCTTTCGTTTTCTATTACTTGCCAGTTTGTATTGCTTGGGTAAACCGATATAAAC
Source organism: Gammaproteobacteria bacterium (assembly GCA_024280395.1). Taxonomy (GTDB): domain Bacteria; phylum Pseudomonadota; class Gammaproteobacteria; order Xanthomonadales; family Marinicellaceae; genus NORP309. The sequence continues at coordinate 9,345 of JAJRQG010000080.1, forward strand.
TCTAGATGACAAAGACAAGCGATCTACTGCTTGCAGAATAACCGATAAATTAATGGATAACTTAAATTCAACGATAATTGGTTCGTTTCCCGGTTCTTCATCGCCATGATTTTTATGAACCGCCATCACATCACAATCTTTCACCTCTCCCTTGACTTCATAGCCTTGAGCTTCAAGAAATTTTTTTAATGGGTGGTAGAGGTCTGATTCTTTCATGCTGTTGATTATAGCATTTCAAACTAGGAATAATGATTTAATTGATTGAAGGAAGTCTCATTTAAAACTCATTCGGATGCGAGAATTTATTCTTGCCGATGTTGGGGAAACGGCAAGGTTAAAACCTTGTATCGTGTTAAGGGTATTTACTTAATTAATTTCATTATCCCACATAGATAAATCTTTCCAATAAATAGATATACCAGCTAATACAAAAGGTAATAGTGCGACTATTAATCCAATCGACCTTCTCAAATAAGAGGTTTGGTAATCTTTCAATATTTGAATTCTCAAAGCTTATTTTAACAAATTATGGATTCCCGCCTTCGCGGGAATGACGAGTTTCTGTTTATGATGCATCAATTCTGCAAAACCCTTAATAGCTCTTTAGAGTATTTAGTTTTTATTCTAGTATTAGGCATTTGCGCACGGAGAATGTGAGCCTATAGGTATAGGTGACCATTCGAGTACGCAAATAACGACGTAATAGTATAGAAAATGAATGCTATAAATAGTTATTCAATCTCAATAGCAACTGCCGTGGCCTCACCACCACCAATACACAAACTGGCAATACCACGTTTTAAACCTTTTTGTTTAAGTGCATACAACAATGTCACCAAAATACGTGTGCCCGATGCACCAATGGGATGCCCCATAGCACAGGCGCCACCGTGAATATTAACTTTGTCATGAGGAATATCCAGTTCTTCCATTGCTGCCATAGTTACCACAGCAAAGGCTTCATTGATTTCAAACAGATCAACATCTTCAACAGTCCAGCCTAAATTATCCATCAGTTTTTGCATGGCTGATACGGGTGCGGTAGTAAACCATTCTGGTTCGTGTGCGAATGTTGTGTGACCGACTATTTTAGCCAATGGGGTTAAGTTATGTTCATTAACTATTGCTTCACTGGCAATCACCATGGCTGCTGCACCATCGGAAATTTTTGATGCATTGGCAGCAGTTACCGTGCCATTTTCACGTCTAAAAGCCGGGCGTAATGTAGGAATTTTGTCGATATTACAACGCGGTGGTTCTTCGTCTTTGTTTACTATTGCTTCTACACGGCGATTAACCACAGTGACATCGGTGATTTCTTCATCAAAGGCTCCTGATTCCATGGCAGCCATTGAACGTCTGACCGATTCGGCTGAAAATTCATCTTGGGCTTCGCGAGTGAATGTGTATTTATCGGCACAAATTTCGGCAAAAACACCCATCATTTTGTCATCATAGGGATTTTGTAATCCATCATAAAACATATGATCTAATGTAACGCCATGACCCATTCGGTAGCCGCTGCGGGCTTTGGGTAACATGTATGGCGCTAATGTCATGGATTCCATGCCACCGGCAATCACTGTGTTGGCTGAACCCGCTTTGATGGCATCGTGTGCTAACATGACTGTTTTCATGCCTGAACCACAGACTTTATTAACAGTGGTACAAACAACTGATTTGTCTAAGCCTGCTCCCAAAACTGCTTGTCTGGCAGGTGCTTGTCCAACTCCTGCTGGTAACACACAACCGATCAGTGTTTCATCAATGTGGCTAACTCCAGCTTGTTCAACCGCAGCTTTTATGGCAGCAGAACCAAGCTTTGGTGATGCTGTATTGGCAAATTGCCCTTGAAAAGAACCGATTGCAGTGCGTTTTGCGCCGATGATATATACATTTTTCATATTTTTTTCTCTTGTAAGATGGGCCCTGCCCATCATTTGTTTATTCATTATTCCTATTTTACTTTGCCCGATGAGCGTGACCCATCTTAAACTCAACAATTTTACCATTGCGAGAAGGGATGTTGAAATCTCTTAACTTCATGACATGCTCAACAAATTGCCACCTCGTTCTTCCTCATGATGAAATAGACAGGCATGCAGCTATTTAAGAATAGTCCCATATTGGCACTTCTAACAATTCACTTAATATTTCCGCATCATTTATGCTTTTAGCTTGACTCGTATAATTAATAATATGATACCTATAAGCATTATTCAAAACTAAATTAAGCTGGAATAATTGAGAATAACCTTTGTTACCCACTTTCGACATATCGCTAATAAGCTGAATCGCATGAATTTCAGTAAAAGATAATTTTCCTGTTTTAATTCTTCTATTTCGTGAATTCTTTATTTTTTTTGAAAAAATATACGCTTTAGATTTATCTATTCTTATTTGTTTAACATTTAGTTTAAAAAGTGCAATGGAAAAAGCGGCACCTCCAATTGCAAATAGAAATGCTAGCGGGGTATCGGGATTATTATTTCCAAGTTCAGAAATAGCGTAAAACAGCGATCCCAAGCTTGTCACAGAAAAAACCACTAAAAATAATTTGCTCATTAATGTTAGTTTAATTGCATAAATAGTTGGTGTAATTCTAACTAATTTAGTAACCTGAAAATTTGCCGAAGCACTCGTTTCAATTAATATCCAATCAGTTTCTTCTGCAACAGAATCATCGAAGTCAGGCTTAGTATATTCGTATTTTTCTTTAATTCTATTATGAAATTCTTTCCTCAAAAATTTTATTTTATTGCGCATTTATGTATACAAATCAATTTATTATAATATTTATTATCAACTCATCTTAGCTTCATTATACAGTTCACGACCTATCAACATCAACCTAATTTCATTGGTCCCTGCACCAATATCATACAACTTAGCATCACGCAAGAAACGACCGGTTGGATATTCGTTGATATAACCATTGCCACCCAATACTTGAATGGCTTCTAATGCCACATCTACAGCGTTTCGAGATGAAAAGGATAAACAGGCTGCTGGATCTAGGCGTGAATTGATTTTTTTGTCGTAATTAGCGGCAATCCCGTAAGCAAAGTATTTGCTGGATTGCAGCTTGGTGTACATTTCACCAATTTTTCCCTGCATCAAACCAAATTGTCCTAGGTCTTTTCCAAATTGTTTACGTTCTCCCACATAGGGAAAAGCAATATCGCATGCCGCTTGCATTATTCCGATTGGACCACCTGATAGAACCAATCTTTCAGTATTTAAACCACTCATGAGGATCCGTACGCCCAAGTTGACTTCACCCAATACATTCTCAGGAGGAATAACACAATCTTCGAAGACTAGCTCACAAGTGTTTGATCCACGCATACCTAATTTGTCTAATTTCTGAGCAGTTGAGAATCCTTGCATGCCTTTCTCAATAATAAAAGCGGTCATGCAACTTGAACCTGCTGATTTTTCTGCTGTACGCATATAAACAATCAAAACATCGGCATCTGGCCCATTGGTTATCCACATTTTACTGCCATTGGCTATCCAGTTTGTGCCATCAAACTCCGCCTTACAGGCCATTGAACCGACCACATCTGAACCCGCTCCAGGTTCACTCATCGCCAGTGCGCCAACAAATTCGCCACTGCATAATTTGGGTACATACTTCTGTCTTTGTAATTCATTGGCATGTTTGAATAGGTTATTTAAGCATAAATTTGAATTCGCTCCATAGGATAAACCGACAGAAGCTGATGCCCGTGAAATTTCTTCCATCACCACTAAATGTGCCAAGTAACCCATTTGTGAACCACCGTATTCTGATGGAATGGTTATGCCGTGCAAGCCTAGATCACCCATTTTTTGCCACAAATCAGCTGGAAACAAGTTGTCTTCATCAATTTGAGCCGCTCTTGGTGCGATTTCTTCATTGGCGAAACTTCTGACAGTATCGCGCAATAATTCTATGTCTTCGCCTAAAAATACATCTGTGTGCATATTGTTTCTCTTGTTGTTTTTCTTTTTACCATGAAGATACTGAAGTTCATGAAGGTTTGATTTTTGTATTTTTTTTATTTATACGTTAATCATGGTATATTTATTATTAAATTTATTTAAGTATATTCTATAAAGATACTAAAAGTTGTTTTTTAAACTTCATGTTCTTCAGTGCCTTCATGGTAAAAAATCTACTTCGGTATTATCGCCAACAATCTTGAATCTTCTACTGCAGCTGTTCGATGCCCTATTCCTGCCAAGTAATCTTCATTTGTAGCAAATGCCATAAAATGTTGTAAGGATTGTTGTTTCACTAAAAATACCAAATCCCAAGACTGATCTTCTGGTCCGATAAAATATTCAGCTGCTGTGCCCATAAAAATGACTTCACCACCGCTCTCTGCTAAAAATGGTTGGGTGTGTTGCATGTAAGTTTGATAAGCTTGTTCTCCCGAGACTTTTTTGTCTGGAGCCAATTGTGGAAACTCAGAATAATCCGCAACTTCTTTAAATTTAATCATATTCAACATCACTATTTCGCCTTCAATGCCTTTTGAAAAAAGGGCTATGGCAGCAGCGTCTGTTGGGTTAATGTAATTTGTCATCTAACTATTCTCCAAAGGGTGAGTACCATTCCATGGAGGTGTAAAAAAATCTTCTATCATATCATGAGTGATATCATCAACTGAACTTACGCTCCAATTGGGCTTTCCATCTTTATCTATTAACAGTGCACGAATGCCTTCTTGCAAATCACCATTCATCGCACAGCGGGTTGACATGATTAATTCCATGTCAAAAACTTGCTTTAAACTCATGTGTTTGGCACGTTTTATTTGCTCATAAACCAAACGATAAGTCATGGGACAACCTTTTAAGAATCCTTTTTGTGCAAATCCCATCCATTTTGACTTAGGTTCAATATTGGTAAGATTATGAACAATAGCCCCTAATCCACCATGTTCAAAAAGATATTGGATATCATCATAATTTTGACGCAGATTACTGACAGGAGCTTCATCAAAACTAAAGGCATAATGTGTTTGTATTGCATTATGGACATCCTCATCTAAGTCATCTGACCAGTCAAGCTGTGCAAAATCATCCAACAATTCATCTTTAAATTCATCTAAAACAAAGAAGTCGGCCAATTTTGTAAATATAGCATCGCTGGCATTTAACCTTGCTCCTGTTAAACCCAGGTACATTCCAATATTTGAAGGCATGCGGTTAAAAAACCACGAGGCTGCAACATCTGGATACAAACCAATAGTAACCTCTGGCATGGCATACATCGAATTTTCGGTCACGATGCGGTGTGAACATGCAGCAGCCAGTCCTATACCGCCACCCATGACGATACCATTCCCCCATGAAATAATTGGTTTAGGAAATGTGTGTAATCTGTAGTCTAATTTGTATTCTTGGGTGAAAAATGCAGCGGCCTTTTCTGGAATATCGCCCTTGGCTGTTTCTTTCATAGAATGATACATGCCGACAACATCACCACCAGCACAAAAGGCTTTGTCGCCAGTACTGTCCAAAAAAACAGCTTTAATGGCATCATCCATTTCACAAGTATCTAATGCCACTTGCATGGCATCAATCATTTCGACGTTTAAAGCGTTTAAGGCTTTGGGATTATTTAAGGTTATTTTTCCAATATTGCCTTGTAAACCTTCAATAATTTCAAATAGTATTAAACCTGACATTATTGTATGACCTCAATAGCCCCTTCGACCAATATTTTACGTGAAATAATCAAGCGCATGATTTCATTGGTGCCTTCTAAGATACGGTGTACTCTAGAATCACGCACATGACGTTCAATCGGATACTCTTTCATATAACCATAACCACCATGTAACTGTAGGGCTTCATCACAAACTTGAAAACAGATGTCTGTTGCATAGCGTTTTGCCATGGCACAATAGGCACTGGCATTGGCATCTTTTTCATCCAATTTAAAAGCTGCCAAACGCACCATTTGTCTTGCTGCAATTAATTCGGTTGCCATATCTGCAATTTTAAATTGTAGGGCTTGAAAAGCAGCTAAAGGCTTGCCAAATTGTTTGCGTTCTAGCATGTATTCTTGGGCATGTTTCAATGAAGCTTGTGCCGTGCCTAATGAACACGAGGCAATATTTATTCTGCCTCCATTCAATCCATTCATGGCAAATTTAAAACCTTGGCCTTCTTCACCAATTAAATTAGATTTTGGAATACGTACATTTTCAAATGTAATTAAACGAGTTGGTTGTGAATTCCAGCCCATTTTTTCTTCTTTTTTTCCGTAAATAATACCATCTATATTTGCTGGCACCAAGAAACATGAAATACCTTTAGGTCCAGCATCACCTGTGCGCGCCATTAGTACCAACACATCGGTTGAACCAGCTCCAGAAATAAATGTTTTTGAACCATTAATCACATATTCATCGCCATCAACAACTGCGGTAGTTTTCATTGAAGCTGCATCGGATCCAGAACCTGGTTCGGTTAAACAATAGGACGCCAATAATTCACCCGAAGTTAACTTATGTCCCCATTGATCAGCCAATGCTTTGTCTGCAAAAGTCGTCACCATCCAAGCACACATATTGTGTATGGTTAAGAAAGCGGTGGTTGACGTGCAATATTGAGACATCTCTTCAAAGATGATAGAACTGTCCAAACGAGAAAGTCCAAGTCCTCCATATTTTTCTGGTGAATACAAACCCAAAAACCCCAGTTCTCCTGTGGCTTTAATCACATCCACTGGAAAAATAGACTCTTTGTCCCATTTGGCAGCATGAGGTGCCATTTCCTTTTCAGCAAACTCTTTGGCTGCTTGTTTAAAGGCTTGTTGATCTTCTGTTAAATTAAAATTCATGTTGTCCCCTTTCGTGATTCGTCATTCCCGCGAAGGCGGGAATCTATTATTTTTTTGTGGTTCCCATGTAGATGGAACTCTAGCCTATTCAAAGCTCTGGATCCCCGCATTCGCGAGGATGACAAAGAGTATTACCTTAAATTAATGGATAAATTCGGCGCGCCACCATCTGGTATATCACTTTCAAACCAACGAGATGTTACAGTTTTGGTTTCTGTATAAAACTTAACCGCTTGCTTTCCATAGGCATGTTGGTCACCATAAAATGATTTTCTCCAACCTGTAAAAGAGAAAAATGGTAAAGGCACTGGTATTGGAATATTGATTCCCACCTGACCTACTTTGATTTCATGCTGAAATTTACGGGCAGCGGCACCTGAGTTGGTGAATATTGAAGTACCATTTCCGTAAGGATTATCATTAATCAGTTTAATTGCTTCTTCTAAAGTATCGGCATACATTAAACACAAAACCGGGCCAAAAATTTCATTGTGATAAATTGACATATCAACAGTCACATCAGTGAACAATGTCGGGCCAACGAAATTGCCATTCTCATAACCTTCAACCTTATAATCCCGACCATCTAACAACAAGGTAGCTCCATCTGCCACACCTTGTGTAATTAATCCTTCAACACGGGTTTTGGCTTGGGCATTAATCAAAGGCCCATAGGCAGAATCTTCGTTTTTCCAATAATTGGGTTTGAGTTTTTCCATGGCTGCTTTCAAATCGGTTTGCCAATCTTTGGCATCTCCAACCATTACGCACACTGAAATACCCATACAACGCTGACCAGCAGCTCCACAAGCGGCTCCTACTATGCCATTGATGACTTGGTTTTTATTCGCATCGGGCATAACAACTAAGTGATTTTTTGCACCAGTGAAAGCTTGAACACGTTTAAGATTGTCAGTTCCCGTTTTGTAAATGTGTTCACCTACGCCAACCGAACCCACAAATGAGATAGCTTGAACATCTTCGTGGTTTAATAATTGATTCACTTGGTCTTTGCCACCATGAATTACTTGTAAGACATCACGCGGAAAACCAGCTTCATAAAACAATTCGGCCAAGCGATTAGGAGTTTTAGGATCTTGTTCAGAAGGCTTTAATACAAAGGTATTGCCACAAACCACAGCCAAAGGAAACATCCATAATGGAATCATCGCCGGGAAGTTAAACGGTGTAATGCCAACACAAACACCCAAAGGTTGGATAACTGAATAAGTATCAATGCCATTGGCGACATTTTCAACATATTCACCCATCATCATTGAGGCCACACCTGCGGCATGTTCTGCTACTTCAATGCCACGCCAAACATCGCCTTTGGCATCTTCAAATGTTTTGCCTGTTTCTTCAGCCAATATCTCGGCAATTTCATCGTGGTGTTTTTTTAATAAATGTTGATACTGTAAGACCATACGAGCACGCACTGGTACAGGCACGTCTTTCCATGTTTCAAAAGCGGTTTTAGCAGAAGACACAGCTAACTCCACTTCATTATGAGTTGCCATAGGTACTTGATATAAAACTTCTTGATTGGCAGGATTGGTTACATCTAACCATTGTTCAGATTGACTGACAACAGACTTTCCATCAATATACATATTGATTTTTTCTAACATAAGAGTCCCCTTATAGATATTTAGATAAATTCACATTGAAAATTTTGCGATATATTGTACCATTTTATTTTCTGTAATGGGAAAACATCGAATCTACTTTGACCTAATGTTTTTTATTTGAAACACAAAAAAAGGTCATGTGAAATGACCTTTAGTGTAAATAAATTATGGACTGAATTTATGAATAACTGTGTTCATCCTTATCATTTTCAACCACTTCGACTTCTTGTATAGTTTCATCATCGATAGTCAAGTCATCATTGGATGAAACTACTTCATCATTTTGGTCATTTTCTGGTTCTATATCTTCTGGCAAAAACTCCAATGTAACTTTCCTGCCTTTTCGTTTTTCAATCTGGAGCTTCAATTGTTCTTCAGTCATCAGTTCCTTTGCACTTTCTCCAAGATGATCAAAAACTTTTTTGTAGCTTTGTGTAAGTTCATCAACCAAATCAGCAGTTTTCTCAAAATGTTCAACAACATCCTGCTGATAATCATTGAGTTTTTCTTCAAGTTCCGTGGTTTTGGTAGAGCTTGAACCTTTGCCTGATGCAAAATACATCAACATTGCACCAATAACTAAACCCAACAGCACCGCTGAAAATAAATAAAATACCTGATCTGACATGTGGTCTATTCCTTTGAAATGATAGTCATAATTAAATATGGGCTCAATACAAAATATCAAGCCCAAAAATATTAATCTGATTTATTTTTTAGATTTTTTCTTGAGCCTTTTCTTTTCTTTTTTGATGGCTTTTTTCTTTTCTTTGCGTTTGTGTTTTATAATCATAAAGTACATTTCATCTTTATAAAATAAACGCTTTTTCTTCAACTGCTCAACATAATCGTCCGACGGCGTTTCAATTTCTTGCTGGATACGCATCAACTCATCATCAACCTCATCGTATTCATTAAAAAAGCGAGCAAAATGATTGTTGTTCATTTTCAAATAATGAATTTCCTTCTCATATTCAGGAAATTCATGGTGTAAATCGTGTTTTTCTCCGTACATTTATGTTACCTCTATTAATTATTATTCGATAGTTACACTATAAATCTTAATAGAAAAATATAATTTGATTTGTATCAATTATATCAAATTTGATTATTGATATCACTAGACCTCATGCTATTACCAATAAGGTTATTTAAATTTATACCTCAGGAAAATATTACAGTTTCAAACCCTTTCAAGCAACAAAATTGATTTCATGGGGTTTTAAACCACAATGAATCACATCTGTGTAACAGAGCAAACACAACCTTTCAATTTTATTCAATGAAAACAAAGTGAAACAATAAGGATTTGAGGTACTGTAACAGTTGTGTATTTGAATCAAGATAATCAAACGATATAGAGAGATAATGTTAAAAAAAGATGACTATTTCTAGCCTGTAAAACCTGCAGAATATCTATTACATTACCACACAAAAAAACATTGTGAAATCTATATCAATGATTGTGCTTGATTCAGAAGCTTTCTTTGCCTAAGCATTTCTATCTCAATTTTTTCAATTAGAGCAATAAATCTCGGATGTTTTTGTAGTGATATAAAAATAGGTTCTTCTAAAATATTAGAACGCCAGTTATGAAAATAACCTTCATCTATTGAAGCCTCGAGATACCACAATGCCTTATCTATATTTTTTTGCACAGCATAGACATAGGACAACCTTAGAAGGTCTCCACCCATTAATTTAACTCGACCTTTTGAATAATATTTTTCATCGATTAGTATAGTTCTATTGGAGAGCATCCTTGCTTTTGCTTTGTTTTTTTGAAACTGAAATACTGCAGTTAATGCAGTAATTCCATTTAAATTTCCAATCTCAGCAATTGTTTCAGGTGGTGAAGCATTAACAAGAGCGGTGGTATCCGACAAATATTTAGCGATAAAGAGCTCAGCTTTATCCTGCATATTACTTTTTAGTAGCAAATAAACTCCTCTTGAGGCGAGTTTACTTTTCGAAACTCTACGATAAGCTGTTTCTGTATTTTCAAGAGTATCAATGATGAGTTTTAATGCTTGTTTTTCTTCTCTCAAATAGATAAGTGCATTTATTTTAGCATCTATCGCATCGGCATTATTGGCGACAAGATAAATGGACTGATTAGCATAATCTAGTGCTTTTTGTCCATCGCCAAGAGACAGATAATGCCCAGATAAAAATCGAGGTTCATCAGGATCCATTGAATCTTTTGTTCGGGTAATTTCCGCTTGATAAATAGCATCTACTATATTGCCCAAATATCGACTATAGAGCCACCCTAAAAAAAACGTATAATCACCTATTTTGGGGTTAATCTTAACGGCTTGTTTAAAAGCCATCTCAGCTTCAGTGTATTCTTGGAGGGTTTCTTGTAAATAGAGCCCATAATAATAAGGAATATCTGCATTAAGTGGATCAAGTAGCCTTGCCTGATTAAACAAGTGTTTAGTTTTCTCTTCGCCAATCTCAAAACCTAATTCACTTGCATAAAAAAGTATTATGTTCACATTATTTGGATTAAGTTGGTAAGCTTTTTTGAAAGATTGAACCGCTAAATCAGGATCATTATTGAATCCTGCTATGATGCCTCGGATTTTGTATGCTTCAGCATAATCACCCTCGGCTACTAACACCTCGCTTAACAATGAATCTGCTGTATCAAGAATCACTCTATCAAATCGGCTACCAGTAGAAATTTGATAAGTAAATGTTTCTGCTAGTTTCACCTTTACCTGCAGAAAACTAGGTTCTAGTCTAAGTGCTGCTTTAAATTTTTCAACCGCATCATTAAGACTATCAAAAGTTTGAATATGCCTTGCTTTCAAGCCTTGTAAATATAAATCATAAGCTTCTGGGTTACTAGTATTGATAGTTGAAAATGTCTCGACCATATCAATATTCAGTGTTTTTTTGAGTGAAGTTACAATGGCTTCTGATATTTCATCTTGAATAGATAAAACATCTTTAAATTCACTTTCATAGGTATTTGACCAAAGATGAGAGTCGGTCACAGTATCTATTAACTGAGCTGTTATTCGCACTTTATTTCCGTCTCTTCTAACACTCCCTTCAAGTATATTATTAACACCTAATTGATGGGCTATCTCTGAAAGGCTTATTTTTTTACCTTTAAAAGAAAAAGACGAGGTTCGAGAAGTTACTTTAAGGGTTTTTACCTGCGCTAGGCTGTTTAATATTTCTTCTGTAATACCATCTGAAAAATATTCTTGTTTAGGATCGGGTGACATGTTAATAAAGGGCAAAACAGCGATTGTAAGAGCATTATCCAGTGAATTAATTGATTGCTTGTTTTCAGTACTTTTATCATTGAAATTTTTATCTACCGAGTTATTGAACATTATGGGTAGTAATATATTAATTAAAACCACCAATGCTGTAACAATACTCAAAACTTGCACCCAAGATATTTTTCTTCGGTTAACAAAACCACGGTAACTGTTGATTTCAGAGGTTTGTCTTGTGGTTATTTCTTGATTTTCAGAAATGTTTACTTTTGGGATAATTCTAAATCCGTCACCATGTATTCCCTCAATATATGTGGGGTTAGATGCGTCGTCTTTTAGAGATTTACGCAACATCATTATTCTCTGAGAAATATTTTCCGGTGAGATGACTCTGTTTTCACCCCATACCTTATCAATTAGCTCATTATGTTTAATAATATGAGGCGCTTTTTCCAATAAAGTTGTCAAAACTTTATAGCTAAGCTTAGTCAATTTAATAATATCATTACCACGCTGAAGTTGCCGCAGTTCTGTATTCAGTTTTAGGTCTGAAAATTCATATATCATTAATTTATTTATCTATTACTTATTGTTGTAGTTGCTTTTTATGATCATAAAATTTAGGCAACTGATTGAAATCAATGTAATGTATATCCAACCTCTAAATTTTTATGAAATTTTTATAAAAACTTTATATTTTTATCATGTATGTCTATTAACAAAATCTTACTATTGGTTCAGGAATTCTTACACATATCCTCAGTTTCCTTAGGACATAAAAACTTTTACAGTTCAATTGTCCAGAATAGAATCTGATTATAACTGTATTAACAGAAAAAAGTATAACAACATAATAATTTAATTATAGAGGGCACCAAATGAATCATAAAATAATTCTATCGTTATTGATGAGCTTATCGCTAAATATACAAGCCAAATCAACTGACAAATTTACCGTTGAAGCACTTTATCCAAGTATAGAACAAGCCAGTAAATCAACGCCCAATCAATTGGTTCTTGCTGTCGGCACTTTTGATCCATTGGATGAAAAATTAAATTTCAATAAATCCAAAATACCAAATAAAGAATCCTCAAAGTACAGCATTGTACAATTTAATGCGGGGAAAGCTGATTCACAATGGTTAATCGATAATGGAATAACTGTCTTGTCTTACATGCCAAATAATGCCTTTGTCATTATTGCAAATAACAACAGCAAAAATAAACTAGCGACAAACAAGCACGTACGTTGGCAAGGACCTTATCTCTCTAACTATAGAATCTCTCCAGAATTATGGGCTATAAACTTAAAACGCAAAGTCAAATATGATGTGATGGTTTCTGTCTTTAAAGATTATCCTCATCAAGATATTACACTATTATTTAAAACATTCTTACCCAAAGTAAATATCAAAACAATTTTTAACAATGGTTACAATGAAGTCATTCTGTCCTTTAATAATAAAAATATTGATTCATCACTGGTTAAATTAGCTTTAATTGATGAAGTGCAATTTGTTCAAATTTTAAACCCGATTAAAAGTTTAAACTCTGAAGCTGTTTCAGCAGTACAAAGTAATGAAGAACCACAAGCTTCGATCACTAATAATGATTATATTCCCAGTAACTCACCCATCTGGGATAAAGGCTTATTTGGTACTGGACAAATTGTTGGACTTATAGATAGCGGGTTGGATGCAAATGAAGATTGGTTTGTACATTATGATAATGGTACAACTGTTACTACAGCCATTACTCAAGCAGAAGATGTCGCTATTATTAATTCAAACGATGCCAATGTAGTCAATATATTAGAGGCTGGTACAATTTATCCTGATAGAAAAATAATAGGTCATTTTGTTCTACCAGGAGCTAAAGCCAATGATGAAATCAATGGTGACGAATTTCATGGTACACATACCAGCGGATCAATCGCTGGAGATCGACAAGAAGCTATTGGAACAGGTCCCATAGGAAGCATCTCTTCACCAATAGATCTGGGTTATGACAATGATGATGGTATGGCTCCGAATGCTCAACTTTTATTCCAAGATTATGCCCGTAGGGAAAATGGCGTAAATGTGTATTCTTCCGCAGAAGCTATAGGCCTAGCATTTGAACAGGCTTATAGGGCAGGTGTAAGAATTCATTCGAATTCTTGGGGCAATACTCCCAGTGGAAACTATAGTTTTCAAGAAGTGGGGATGGACAGATTTTTACACGAATATGAAGATATGATGATTCTATTTGCAGCAGGGAATGGTGGCGTACGAGTGAACTCAACTAGTTCACCAGGAAATGCTAAAAATGTTGTAAGCGTTGGCGCATTAGAACATGGAAACAGTCCATCTGTAGCAGGTTTTTCTAGTCGAGGCCCTACAGACGATGGAAGAATCAAGCCTGATATTATGGCAACTGGTGTAGACATAATGTCAGCAGCAGGCAACGAAATAACTGGTAATGTTTTTAATTCTCCTGACCGCAGATTAAATAGTGGAACATCAATGTCAACACCTATTACAGCCGGATCTTCCGCACTAATACGTCAATACTTCACAGATGGTTTTTATCCAACTGGTGTAGCAAACCTTGCAGATGCTCATATTCCTACAGGACCATTGATGAAAGCCACATTAATTAATGGTGCGGGAATAGATGCTGGTCATTACGATGGAAATGTTGGTTGGGGTCGAGTTTTTCTAGCCAATTCTATACTGTTTAATGACAGTGATAAACAATTGCGTATTTGGGAAGTAGCTAATCCGAATGGGATAAAAACGGGTGAAAGCTTAACATTCAAATTGTCAGTTAAAGCAGATCAAAACCTTGCTGTTACATTAGTCTGGTATGATTTACCGGGAGCTTTGGGTGGAACTAAATCATTAGTTAATGATTTAAACCTGTCTGTTAAATTAAATAACAATACTTACAAAGGAAATGTGTTTAGTGAATTAGCAGTTTCAGGAACTGGTGGGTCTTTTGACAGTATAAATACTGTAGAACAAGTGAGGTTGGTTGTGCCTGAAGAAGGTCTTTATGAAATTACTGTAAATGGATTCAATATTCCTGGTGATGGTTCGGAAAATTCCACAAGACAAGGTTTCGCTTTAGTCGCGACGGGGCATTTTGATAACCTCGGTAGCAATTCACCCGCAGTAACACCTGTTAAAAACTTATCGGCTGTTCCCATAGGAGATACTGACATTCTACTTACTTGGGGTGGTGGTGTCAATGCTGATTATTTCGAGATTTATAAAGTAGAAGGTACCTGTGCTACTGCAGATTTTACAAAATTAAGATTTACAGGGAATTCCGAGACCAACTCATTTATTGACTCTAGAAACTTACCTGGAAAGCAATATGCTTATAAAATTCGCGCAGGGCAATACAGTGGATTGGGCCAATTAGCTTCAACTTGCACTGATAACACAACACCAAATAAACCACAAGCGGGTTTGTATTATGATCGTGGTCGCAATGGTCATGGATTTGTGGTCGAGCCTATTGCCAACACAGACTTGTATTTCACTGTGTTCTATACTTACAAAGCTGACGGTACACCTGAATGGTATACGTCATTGTCAACCCTAGAAAACAATGTATTGAATATGAATTTAGATAGCGGCACATTGCTACGCGTTACCCATGATTTTAGTGTTGATCCAACGGGTGCAGGAAACCCCAACACCATAGATACATCAATTAGAATCAATATATTGAAAATAGACTTTAATAGTGAAAGTGTAGCCACAACAGATGCCTGTAATGACGGTGTAGCAAACAGAAAAACTGACTCGCTCGCTCTTGCAACATGGCAATTAGGTAATCAACAAGGAGACTGGTGTATTGAACCATTGATAGCTCAAGACAAGTATCCATCCCCTGATTTTGGCGGAACATGGTGGACAGGTATTGACGATGATGGCTGGGGATTGTCCTTGTCTTTTTCAGGTGATTTAATCGTTGTTACTATTTACTATTTTGATGCCAATGGACAACCCAGATGGGCATAAGGCCTGGAAAGTGGTTTCCAAGTGGGTCAACCAATCAGTGTTGATTTGACTCAGTTTGATGGTTATGCCAGAGATGATGCGCCAACTGCTTTAAACAGTTCTGCTGCAGGTAACATCACTTTAACCTTGAACAACAACGTGTATAACAATACTCCTGATGATACTAATGGGACAATGTCTGTCAATATTAGTTACCAAGGTAGCGAGGGTGGATCATGGATGAGAAACAATGTTCCTGTATCAATATTTACAGAACCTCATTGATTCATAACCATATCCCACTCTAGAATTGGTTGATGGTATAGTTGTAGTTACAAAAACCTGTAAAGCTGGTTTCACAGGTTTTTTTCTAGTTAAAACTGTTGGTATTTTCGTATTTAAAATTAAAAGCAGAGTTATGTTCAATCTATAAAGATCCGCACTAGGATAATGAGTCATACAGTTTTAACATGTGAATTTTTTATTTATGGAAATCAATCTCTTGCACCAATAACCAAGGCACAGCAGTCACTGCCATTAGCAATGTTTCTTTTTTACTCCATTCAACCGCATAATCATCATGCACCCGAATGACTTTTTCTTGAGAAATCCATTCGTTAATTTGCTGCGAATCATCTGCTTGAATCACCAAAGCCACGTCAATTATATCTAAATCTTCAGAGACCAGTACCAACATACCCCTTGCAAAGAATTGTTCGATCTCTTTGTAAGCAATGGGTGCGCATTCTTGCTTTAGCTCTTCGTAAGTTTTATTAATTATTTCTGTCATTCTTATTTAATGTACGCAGTTTAAGTTGCTTACTTTTAGTTATTATCAAAATTATCAATAAGTATATCGTTAATACAGCATTGGCTAATGCTATTAAAACCCATGCTTTTTTCAGAAGGTTGGGTTCCAGCATTGGAACAACATATAGATTCATTAATATCAAAATACCTATCGTCAGGTAAAGTAAAAAAAACCAAAAGAAAAATAATTTTACATATAAAAAGCCCAATAGTTTTCCAATCCATTTAATTACTTTCAACATTCTATTAAAAAACAAATTTTTATTATTTATTTGTCACCATAAAAAAATTGACCGACCAAAGTTTTTATTTTCATAACTCTCAACATAGGCTGCTTCTAACAAATTGAAGTTGATAATACATACTCTTGATCTAGTTGTTTCAATTACTTATATTTTTAATTGATAACAAACCCGTTTAATTTTACTTTTTTGAAAATCAGGCGAGATACTTTTGTAAGTGAAATCAGTGACAGAAAAATAATGTGACAAATCTTCATCCAGTTGAAATTTACGGTAATTATTGGAGAATATGATTTCTCCACCTGCATTGAGTAATCGTTTACAAGCCAGCAACAATTGTTTGTGGTCTCTTTGTACATCCCAATCGGTTTCTCTTGAATGAGAATTTGAATACGTCGGTGGATCAACAAATATTAAATCAAATTTGTGATTACAACTGCTAATGTATTCCAATACATCACTGCGGATCAATTTGTGGTTATAAATGTCCATTTTATTGATGCGATAATTGTCTTTAGCCCAAGCCAGGTAGGTTTTTGATGAATCCACACTGGTGGTTTTGCTTGCACCACCCAAAGCAGCTGCAACCGTTACACT
Source organism: Gammaproteobacteria bacterium (assembly GCA_024280395.1). GTDB lineage: Bacteria > Pseudomonadota > Gammaproteobacteria > Xanthomonadales > Marinicellaceae > NORP309. The sequence continues at coordinate 26,697 of JAJRQG010000080.1, forward strand.
GCTGGTATAGCTAAACAAATTCAAAAAGGCTTTGTCTTTTGAGTTTTCTTCTATGTAATTGCGAATCCATCTGTGATCTATAAACAATCCCGTATCTAGGTATTTTTCTAGATTAACGATATATTTTCTACCATGCTCATGAACGATGATATTGTCACCATCCACTACCCGCTTTTCGTATTGATTATTATTGGACTGTTTTTGTCTTGTTTTAATATGGACTTTGTCATTTTTAACATTTAAAGCCACTTGAGCACCCAATACAGCATCATCCAATCTTTTCTTGGTTTTCTTTTCTGGAATGGTATTGGGTGCTTTGTATTCTTGAATATTGATGTGTTCATTGTAGACATCGATGGCTACCGCATATTCAGGAATATCAGCATCATATACTCGATAGGCATTGATGTTTTCTTTGGCTATCCATTTTTTTAGCTTCGCCATATTTTTCTTGATGCGATTGGCGACCATTTGTGCCGTTTCTGGCAAGGCATGTTTTTGCCCTTCTGGTGCATTTAACTTTGTGGTTCCGCCAATATCAAAAGTGATCAAGGTTATGGCCAAATCACCATTCATCAATTTCCAAGATTTGGTTGCTCGAAAACCCAACATGAACCCTTGATTTTTAGCATAAGTCATTATCGCTGCTTTGGAATCTAACGCTTTATTGGCCATCCACTCGCCCAATTGGCGCCATGTGCTATCTACATTTTTTTTCAAACGTACACCATAAGGAGGATTACAAACGATTAAATTATTGTTGGCTGGAATATTAAAGTTATCAAAATTTTTGTATTGGCACTGAATTTTATCTTCTGCATTGAGTTGAAAGGCATGTTCTTCGGTAATTTTAACTGAATCTTTGTGGTGATCAGCTCCAATAATTTGCCCTTTGAAGTTATCAATCCCTGCTATCATTCTTGACTTGGCTTCAAACAGTATTGCATTCCACTTGTCTTGATCAAAATATCTCCACGTTTCCACACTGTAATTGGGATTGGTCAATCCAGGTGCAATATCGCAAGCCATTAAATAGCCCTCTGTAAGAAAGGTCCCTGAGCCACACATGGGATCAACTAGATTGTAACCTAGTTTTGATAACTTTGGCCAATTGGCACGGATCAGTACCGCAGCCGCTAAATTTTCTTTTAATGGTGCCTTGGTTAAAGTTTGTCTATAGCCACGCAGATGTAAACTTCTACCTGAAACATCTTGATATACCAAAATTTGTCCTTGTTTTAATACCACACTGACCGATAAATCCGCATTGGATTTTACAATATCGGGACGGGTTTGGTTGGTTTCACGAATGCGGTCACAAATGGCATCTTTGACCACTTGTGATGAGTATTGGGTGTTACGAAGTTCTTTATTCACACCTTTGAAATTAATCGCTAAAGTATTGGGTACTTTGTTTACTTGCTCAAGCCAACTGGTCTTGTAAATCGCATCATACAATTCATCCGATGTCTCCACCTTGATTTGATTAATCATCACCAATATGCGGTTGGCCAATCGTGACCACAACAAACTTTTCATCAAAACTTCTGATGTCGCGAAAAACACAACGCCGGATAATTTTTCAGCGACATCCGTTGCGCCAAGTTCGATTAGCTCATCTTTTAACAGAAGCTCTATATGTTTAGGGCAACTGGCATAAGCTTGGTGTAAATAAGGTTTTTCTGACACTTAATGTAACTCTACCGTTATGATTTCTTGCATCTTCTCGGCTTTTCTTCGGGCCGCGTTGATGGAATTGTCGCGGGCCAAACATACACCCACCCTTCTTTTTCCTGCCACTTCTGGCTTGCCAAATAGTTTCACATCGGTATTGGGCAATCTGAGTACTTCTTGTAATCCCTCAAATGTGGGATTTTTACCATGACCTTTGGCAGTAATGACATAAGAGGCCGCTGGAGAAATTTGATTAATGCGCGGAATAGGTAATCCTAAAATAGCCCTGACATGCAAAGAAAACTCGGATAAATCTTGTGAAATCAAAGTCACCAAACCTGTATCATGTGGTCGCGGAGATACTTCAGAAAATATCACATCATCACC
>JAJRQG010000081.1 GCA_024280395.1 Gammaproteobacteria bacterium
AAATTCATTGTTTTTCTTTAGTCTAATTTCAGTGAGTATATCTTTGATTTCATCGCGGTACTGTTCATCAACTTGTTGAAACCTTGCATCAAATTCATCATCACTGACATCGGTTACTTTTTTCTCCAGAAGTTCTTTCATACCTCTTCGGTAAAGGTCGGTGAGCCTTTTTTGAAAAGAAATATGATTGTCCTCTCCTTCAAGCCATTGAAAATGCAATTGGTCATCTGGATTGCGAGATTCATCAATAATTTTACACAAAAATAAAGTGAAAATTTTATTAAAGGCGTTTGGTTTGTCTGATACAACATTGTGTCGTAAAATCTCTAAAAAACGATTAAAGATATGACTGCTGTCTTCTTGCTTTAAGACTTTTAAATCTTTGGTGGTTAATGCCTTGCTTTGAAATTCATAAGCTGAAACCCATTGATCAAAAACACCATTGGATTTTGGTTGTTTATTCCAACGGTCAAAAAAATCTTTAACATTGCCTGTTTCTCTATAATCCTCTTCAATTTTTATGATTTCATTTTTGTAATGGATTTCGTTTTCATTTAATTCTGAGGCATACAGCATAATAACATCGGCATTTTTATCTTGCTGAAAATAGGTAAAAAGCTGACCTCCGTTTTTTTCTAGCTTTTTAAATTCCTTTTCAAATTCATCTCCCCAAGTTTTGCACTCTATCATTAAGTAAGCAGAACCGTTATTTTTTGTAACAAAGATATCCAATCGTCCACTGGTACCATGTCCTGTGCTCCACGTTTTTTCCAGTGTGATATTTTGTGGTTGATAACCTTTTTCAAGCAATCTATTGACACATTCTAAAACTACCCAGTTTTCTGCTTGAGAAAAATTTTGTGTGGTTTTACTCTCTGATTTAATTTTATTTCCATAGTCAATTATCTGACTATCAAAATCCAACTCAATTGAATAATTATCATGGTACTTTTTAATGAATATATCAGAGGTGTTCTCTTTAGGTGAAAACCCTAATGTCCTTATTAGTTTTTTGTAATGAATGAGATTAGCCATTGCTTGGTTTTACCTATAATCTAGTTATTTTACTTATTGAAGTATAGCATTTTGAAAAATACAATTCTCAAAACATGAGAATATATACTTAAAATGTGCTTATTTATTTAATAAACAGATACTCCGTCCCTTCATAATATTTCCTATCGCTTTGCACGAGATATTTGTGTATTTTATTTTTTTCATGCACAAGGAAAGCTGGATTGTTGTGCACGTCATTTTTTTATGCACAAGAAAAAGGGATTTGTTGTGCACGTTATTTCGTCAAATACGGACAGACATTATTTAAAATACCTAGCAAGCTAGCCTTAATAATGGTTACTTTTTACTCACCTAAGTGATGAAGAGCTATTCTCTTTTCATTTATCTAAGCATCTGAAAATCTGTCGGTGGGCAGGGCCCACCCTACGGCAGATGTTGTTAGGATTTTACCTTTGTTTTCTTGATTTTATAAAACCCGACATCTTCTAAAATACCGTAAACTGATGGCAATACCAGCATTACGAGCATGGTTGATGTCAACATGCCGAAGACGATGCTTGTCACTAATGGTACGAGGATTAATGCTTGGGTGCTGGTTTCAAATAGCAGTGGCACCATGCCTGCAACTGTTGTGGCAGATGTCAGGAAAATGGCACGAAATCTATCACGGACGGCTTGTCCGGCGGCTTCATGGAAGCTCATGCCTTCTTCGACGTGGTGTTTGACGAAGATAACCAGCAGAATAGAATCATTGACTACAATGCCTGCTAATGATACAAAGCCAATCATGCTTGGCAGAGTGAAATCCAACCCCATGATGAGATGTCCCCAGATGGCTCCGATTAATGCCAATGGAATATTAAGCATGACTATAGCTGGTTCTCGGTAGTTTTTGAAAATCAGGGATAACAATAAGAACACACCGATGGCACCGAGTCCAAAACCTGAAAGAATGGATAACTTTGTTTCTGTGCCGTTTTCAACCTCACCCTTGAAGGTGATTTTTACATCGGGGAATTGTTGTTTTAATTTAGGCAACAAATTCTTTATTGTGCCATTGATGACTTCGGAGGTATTGGCAATTTCGGCATCGACATCACCGAAAATAGTGACGGTGCGTTGGTGGTTGATGCGACCAATGCGTGCGGGTTCTCTTTTTTCAACTATATTGGCTATGCTTGTCAATGGAATGGGATTGCCAGTACGAGTAAAAACCGATAAATTGTCAAAATCACGTAACTCTTTGCCTTGTTCGCTTTCGAGTTTGGTAATGATTTCATAAGACTCACCCTTGTGATAAATTTCATCCACTTTGACACCTTGGTATGCGGCACGTAATTGGGCGGCGATAGTGCGGGCATCAATGCCCGATGCCAGTGCACCGTGTTTAAGTTGGATGGTGAATTGAGGCTTACCGGGGCGTATGTCATCTATCAAATTATTGACGCCATCATAGCCTCGCAACCAATTTTGCAACGCCCATGAGGCTTGTGAAACGCGATCCAAATCATCACCACTTAAACGAATTTCAATCGCTCGTCCTGCGGGTCCGACTTTGGGTTCACGAAATAAGATACTTAAAACGCTAGGAATATCACCGCTATTGTCTTTCCATGTGCTTGTGAGTTCGGCAACCGTGGTGTTACGTTTTTCGGTATTGAGTAAATCCAATGAAATCGTGGCTAAATGCGTGCCATTTTCAGGAACTTGTCCATGCACGCCGTAGCTGAGTTGAATATTTTTGACCAAAGGTTCGGATTCGTTTTTATTGAATTCTTTTACGGTTTCATCCAAAGAAAGTAATAACTGTGCCATGACTTTTTCGGTTTCTTCCAATGGCGTTCCTTGAGGTAGCAAAATTTGGGCATCAACGGAATTGCCTTCCATATCAGGAAAGGCTTTAAATTTCACTGTACCTGTTGCAATTAATCCCACCGAGAAAACCAACATGGCAATAGCCAAGCCCACGGTGACATATCGATAAGATATGGCAAAATCAGCCGCTTTGCCCATATTTTCACGCCATCTTTCAAACATGGCTTCAAACTTGACACGTAAACGGTGTGGTTCTTTTTCATGCGAATGTTGTAAGGAATGCATCAAATGGTGTGGCAATACCAAAAAGGCTTCAATCAAACTAACCGTCAATACCGATAACAAGACCACAGGCAAAACACCTAAAATTTGACCCATATCTCCTTTCATCATAAGCAGTGAACCGAACAAAAAAGCAGAGGTTAAGAAGGATGCAAACACTCCAGCTAAAACACGCTGCGTTCCTGCAATTGCCGCATCCATGGGTGACAAACCTTTTTTGTATTCATGGGCGATACTTTCCGAGAGCACGATGGCATCGTCCATCAAAATACCAATCGCCATCAACAAAGCAATCATAGAAATCATATTGATGGTCACACCAAAAAATACCATCATGGCAAGCCCGCCTAAAAACGAAACAGGCAAACCCACCGCCACCCAAAAGGTATAACGCCAAGTAAAGAACATAAACAACACCAAGGATGCTAAAATCAAACCTTGCCAACCATTGGTGATTAACAATTTAAGTCTATCTTTCACCAAAGCAGCACCATCTTGGGTGATGGTCAGTTGTGTTGATTGTGGTAAAGTACTGTTTTCTGTTTTAACAAACTCCTCAATGGCCGCATAGACTTTTAAAATATCATCAGTGGTATTTTTACTCACTTTTAACAAACCAGCGCGCTTGCCATTCAACTCAATGCGGTCTTCTTTGTTTTCAAAAGTATCTTGTATTGTCGCAATATCGCCTACAGTAATCTCAGCACCACCTTTGGTGTTCATAATGACCAAATCGGAGAGTTCTTCTGCGGTTTTACGGATGTTGTCAAAACGTATTTGGTAAGATTTTTCATCGGCTTCTAACAAGCCCGCAGGCAAATCCACACCTTGCGCAGCGATAAGATTGGCAATATCTTGTACACTTAATTTGTATTTTAATAACACATTTGGGTCGATTAATACATGCAATTGATGGGTAGAAAAGCCACCGACAGTGACGATGGGTATTTTGGGATTAGCCAATAACTTATCGCGGTATTCTTCGGTTAAGGCTTTGAGTTCGGCATTGCTTAAACCCTCAGAAGTAATGGCAACATTAGCAACTGGACTGACACGTCCCAGTTCGACAATGGTGGGATCTTCGGTTTCAGCAGGGAAATCCTGTACGCCATCAACCGCAGCCTTGATATCATTGTAAAAGTCTTCGATATTGCCTGTTTCTTGCATTTCTAATGTGAAAATGGCGATATTATCACGGGCATCACACACTTGCTCTTTTAAAAAGCTGATGCCGTCGGTGGCGTCTTCCAAGCGATTACAAATTGCATCTTCGACATCATTTGGATTGGCCCCTGGATAAATCATTTTGACCTGAACTTTACTGGGTTTCAGTAAGGGAAATGACTCTTTGTTCAACCGTGCCAATGAGGCAATACCAATGGCAACAATCGCCATCATCAGTATATTGCCCGCTGTTGGGTGCTTGATGAAATATTTAATCATAATTTAGACTCCTATTTCTCACCAGCCGCTTCTTGCTTAAACTTGGCAGCATATTCTTCAACAAGCATTGGTTTGACGGGCAAACCTTGCATAACCGGAATAACATCACTGACAATTAAATTTTCACCATCATTCAGTCCATTTTTAATCACCACTAAATCACCTTGAGAGTAAGCAATTTCAACAGGGCGAATATCCAGCGTATCATCCGCCATCGCTACATAGACACGCCCTTGATGCACGGCTTTTCTAGGAATAGCCAAAGTGGGTTTGCTTGGTGCAAGAAATTCAACCGAAGTGTACATGCCCTTGAGCAATGGAGGGCGGATACCAGGAATCACTTTTTCATAAGGATTGTTGACGACCACAACCAAACCCAAGGTATCGCGACTGGGATCAACCGATTCACTTAAACGAATCAACTCACCTTGCCACTGCGACTGATCACTGGCATTACCAACCAAGCGCACTCTTGCCTCCAAGTTCATGCGTTTAATTGCCAATTGCATAACTTCGGGGTTTTGCAAACTTAAACTGGTATTTTCACCATCAAATAAACCAGAAACCAGAGTACGAAATTGTTTGAGGGGTAATTGTGCATTAATTTCAACCGCCTGTACGCCCAAAGCTTCAAACAACACACCACCAATCGGGGTAAATTCTCCACTTTCGACAAATACTTGACCAATGCGCGCATCAAATGGTAAAACGACTTCAGTGCGGCCTAAAGAATCTTTGCCTTTGTTAACCAAAGACTTTGATTGGTTGATTTTAGCCACAACTGCTGCTTTACGACTGGCAAAGGCGGATAATTTGCCTTCAATATCTTGAACTTGTTGTTCTAAGGACAAAACGTTTTTTTCCTCTTTGTCAAGAGTCGTGCGAGCGATGAGTTTTTTATCCCACATAGATTGTATTCTGGCCAATTCCTGACGTTCAAAGTCTAATTTTTCATTGGCAATTTTTAATGCACCCTTGGCACTCTTTTCCTCGGCAACTAATTGTGCCAAAGAAGACTTGCTACCTGCTAACCCAGCCTTGCTTTGATTCAATGAAATTTCATAAGTGGTGGGTTCTACTCGTAAAACCACCGTGCCTTTTTTAAGACTTGCTCCTTGTTTTAAATCAGGGTGAATATACACAATCTTACCACTGACCTCTGCCTTAGCTTTCATTAACACCGAAGGCTCGACATTACCAAATGCCATCACACGTGCACGAAATGGAATTTTTGCTGTGACAATCACCTCAACCGCTTTTTTTGGATAACCCAATTCCTCATGTTTAATTGGTGCTTTAGTTTTGACTGCTATCACCACAATGGCAATAGCACTGATAATAATTATTGGAAGTATAGGCAACCTTTTCAATATGTTTTTCATCGTGTTTTTCCAAGTTTTCATTTGTTATATTAAGTTAATCTAATGTTGATATTTTTCATTAAATCACTTGCAAAGTACAAAATCAAGTACTATAGTGAATATTCACTAACATAACTAAGTAAATTTTTATGGAAGACTTTAAAATAAGCAAACGACAGCAAGAAATTATCGATTGTGCTGGTAAGATTCTTTCACAATCTGGCATCAGTGGTTTGACCACAAAAAACCTAGCTTTAGAAATGAAATTTTCTGAGAGTGCTTTATATAGACACTTCAAAAGTAAAGGCATGATTATTGAAGCCATGCTTGCATTTATGGCACATGATATGGATAAAAGATTGGGCGAAGCGATAAATCCTCAACAAAATCCAGTTGAACAATTTGTATCCATGTTTAGTTCTCAATTTAGCTTTTTCTCAACAAACTCGCACTTTGTGGTGGCTGCTTTTTCAGATGGTTTAATGGAAGAATCAAAAGAAATCAATATTGCCATCAAAAAAATTATGGCAGTAAAATACAAACACCTTATGTCCATAATTATTGCAGGACAAAAACAAGGCGTTTTTACCGATAAAATTGATGCCAAACAGCTAATCCATATTGTTATGGGCACATTTCGTTTAATGATGTTCAAGTGGCGCTTGGATGAGTTTAAATTTAATTTAACAAAAGAAGGTGATAAAAATATTCAAGCCTTGTTAACGCTAATGAGAAAATCATGAAAAAACACCTTCACTATGTCTTTGCATTGTTACTTTTTGCTTTTGCATCATTGACACTCTTCTTAAGCACTTCAGTCATATTTGATTTGTTTGATGTTCGCGCACAACAAGGCAATTATGTGTTATTTGTAGTGGTTACCAATCTGTTGTGTAGCCTCATCTATTTTGTCGCTGTTTTTGGGTTTATCAAACAAAAGAAATGGACTGCTTTGCTATTGGCCTCAGCACTGGCATTACTGATACTGGTCTTCGCTTACTTCTCCATTTACATCAATAATGGAGGCGTTCATGAAGTTAAAACCTATGGTGCCATGTTATTTAGAATGGCTGTAACGGCTGTTTTTATATTATTGGCGTATTTTTTCACGCAGAAAAAAGTAGATTTATTATGAGAGCAGTAACTTTTATTTTGGTTTTCCTTGCCGTTGGCGTTAGTGCCGATGAAAACACCTATACACTAACGGTAAAGGTCAACGATTTACGCAATGGGAAAGGAATTGTGCAGTTTTCTTTGTACAATAAAGAAGGAAGCATACCAGATGAACATTTTGAGCATTATCTTATGCAAGAAAAAAGCGCAATAAAAAACAACTCAGCCTTAGTGGTTTTCAACAACTTACCCAAAGGAAACTACGCTGTTAATATACTACATGATGAAAACCAAGATGGTAAAATTGATAAAGGCTTTGTCTTGCCCAAAGAAGGCATAGGTTTTAGCAACTTCAAGTCTATTGGATTTAGGAATAAACCCAGTTTCAAAAAAGCCCAGTTTTTACTGAATTCAAATCAACAAATGAACGTAAAAGTGATTTATTTTTAGAACACTTCAAAATATCAACTAGTATTCTTTACGTTTCAGTTTGATTTCAGCTTGGTGGGATATACTGGGCACCTTAATTCAACAAAGGTGTTTAATATGTCAAATCAAACTTTGAAAATATGGGATGTATTTATCAGAATTTTTCACTGGTCTTTGGTGTTTGCTTTTGCCGTTGCTTACTTCACAGAAGATGATTACCAACAGATACACGTATATTCTGGTTACACAATTCTAGGGCTGTTAACTTTTAGAATTTTGTGGGGATTTATAGGTAGCGAACACGCAAAATTCCGTAGCTTTATGGTAAAACCATCTGTTGCTATTGCTTACCTGAAAAACCTGAAAAACAAAGATTCCAAACGCTATGTTGGTCACAATCCAGCAGGTGCCATGATGGTTATGGCTCTTATGTTTAGTTTAACAGCAACGGTTATTCTTGGGCTGCTCGTTTACGGGGCAGAGGAATTCTCAGGACCTTTTGCCTTTTTAACGGCAAATGTAAGTCAATCAATGGCTCATACACTTGAGGAACTCCATGAGTTTTTTGCTAACTTTACACTTTTTTTAATTTTTTTACATGTTCTGGGAGTTTTGTTTTCAAGTCATCATCACAAAGAAAACCTAACTGCAAGTATGGTTCATGGCAAAAAAAGATCCAATCAGGAGAAATTATCATGATTAAAAGTAAATCATTGTTAACCACTGTTTTATTATTAGCTTGCTCTATGCTATCTGCTAACCCCTTAGATGAGGTGTTTGCTAGTTACCAACCAGATGGCGTGACTAATCCAGATAAAAAAGCTGGTGAAGTCTTATGGAACAAAACATTTACATCTGAAAAGTTTACTGGACAACGTAGTTGTACAAGTTGCCATGCTG
>JAJRQG010000082.1 GCA_024280395.1 Gammaproteobacteria bacterium
CACGATACTGAGCAAATGGCAGGGCAACACCGCAGAACCATTCCTTGGCCTTATCGCGAAGGTTTGCGCATGGATGAAGCGATGAATGAATTGTCTTTTATGGCTGTAGGCATGTATGGTGATAAATTGCCCAATCAAAATGGTGCACCATTGCGTTTGGTTGTTCCATGGAAGTATGGATTCAAAAACATTAAATCCATTGTAAAAATTTCATTTGTGGAGAAACAACCGATAAATTCGTGGCAACAAATAGCCGATAATGAATATGGTTTCTATGCAAATGTAAATCCTGAAGTTGATCATCCCCGTTGGTCACAAGCCAGTGAGCGCCGTATCGGAGCCGGGTTTTCTTTGTTCAATCCAAGAATTGATACTTTAAAGTTTAATGGTTATGGTGATTACGTGGCTGATTTGTATAAAGGCATGAATTTAAGGAAGAATTTTTAGATCTTTACATTCAAAATACCGTCATTCCCGCGAAGGCGGGAATCCAGTATTTAAAACTCGATGACTACTTTTATGTGTTTATTTGTTGTTGGGCTATATCTTTTACTTGGAACTGTGGTTGGTTAGAGATGGATTCCCGCCTTCGCGGGAATGACGAGATTAGGAATTGCGATGACGATGCTTTCCCTATGGATAAGATGTTTTATTCTTCAATCAGTTGAATTTGACCTTTAGATAAATTAACCGCTTTTTTCACACATATTTCTATCTTTTCAGTTAATAATTTCACAATAATAATCGCACCTTGTTCATCAAAATCTTCTGATAAAATTTCTGCTTGTATATTGCTCGCTAAATTGTGAATGGCTTGAATGTAAGCAAAAGGAACTTTGAAAATCAATTCGGACATGTCTTGCATGATTTCAAAGTCAGCTGCTTGTAAACAGCGACTAACGCCGCCGCCATAAGCGCGCATCAAACCACCTGTACCCAGTTTAATGCCGCCGTAATGACGGATGACAAGTGCCACTGTGTTGTCGAAACCTTGGCCCTCAATGGCATTGAGGATTGGTTTACCTGCTGTACCAGAGGGCTCTCCATCATCATTGAAACGATAAACTTGCCCTACCTTATATGCCCAACAATTGTGGGTAACATCGGATTGTGAGTGTTTTGATAAAAAAGCTTTTGCTTCCTCTGCTGAGACAACAGGCGCTACGATTGAAATAAAAGTGCTTTTTTTAATGACTTCTTCGCAAGTATGGATTTGGGTAAGTTGTTTCAACATTGCTGATTCCGAACAGTTGTTAAATGCGCTCATGGGAAGAAATTACTTTCGAAATAATTTTCCCTGATTCAACGGTAGTTTCTAGCTCATCACCGATACTTACTCGATTTAAACTTTTAATCATTGACTTATCATTATTGTTTAAAGTTATGCTGTAACCTCTTGATAATGTTGCCAAAGGACTTAGTGTGTTTAGTCGATTGGAAAAGTTTTGCACCGCAGATAAACCTTTCTCAAATTTGATAACAGCCAAGTTGCCGATATTATTCAGCATCAATTGAGTATCTAATTGTTTTTGATTAATTTTAAAATCATGTCGTTTTAAATTGTTTTTCTGTAATTGTAAATCATTGGTTTTAGACTGATGTGTTTGTTTGATCAATCCGAGCATTTTTTCATATTGTGATTGTAGGCGTTGCTTTTCTTGTAAAAGTGAGTTCTTTGGGTGCGATTTTTCTAGTTTGTGATAAACAATGTCCAATTGTTGGCGGTTGTTGTTTAGCTTGTTTGTGATTAAATTTCCTAATGCTTGTTTATGATGCTCAAGTTTTAGCTTTAAATTGGCTATATCTGGAGTAAGTAATTCTGCTGCTGCCGTTGGTGTGATGGCACTGACATCGGCAACCAAATCAGATATAGATGTATCTCGCTCATGACCAATCGCAGAAACACAAGGAGTGGTTAAATTAAATAGGGTTTGTGCAATAGACACATCATTAAAAGTCCATAGATCTTCTTGAGAACCACCACCACGGGTCAATAAAATCACATCATGATTGTCGATATCCGCTGTGAGTAGGGCATCAATTATTTCTTCGGTTGCCCGTTCGCCTTGAACCGATGTGTGGTAAATTTTTACTGATAACAAAGGATTGCGGCGTTTTATCACATTCAATACATCGGTAACTGCTGCCGAAGTCTTTGAAGTTACAATTGCCAGGGAATGAATTGAGTGGGGTAGTGTTCGTTTTTTCTCGGGGCTAAAATAACCCAATGCTTCGAGTTTAACTTTTAATTCGGCAAAGGCTTTTGCCATATCGCCAATGCCTGAAGTTTCTACCCGCTCAACTTTTAATTGGAAAGTTCCTCGTTCTTCATATAAAGTGGCTTGACCCAAAGCCAGTAAATTGTCGCCATTCTTAATTTCAACATTGCTAAAATTGTATTGTTTAAAAAAAGTACATTTAACTGAGGACTTTTGGTCTTTCAATGAAAAATAAGCATGACCCGAAGGCGCTTTATAAAAATCAGTCACTTCACCGTTTAACCAAACACTGCCCAGTTGGTTTTCAATGCTTCTTCGAGCAAGATTGTTTAACTTGCTTGGTGTTAGTGCATTTTCTGGTGATTTTCCCAAATTATCAAATATATCAGCTCTCAATTCTCAATTCTCATGTGTGTTATGTTAGAATGCGGCGAATTTTATAAATTCACCACTTTTCGAGGTTATAATCATGCGTATTATCTCAGATGCACTTACTTTCGATGATGTTTTGCTAGTTCCAGCATATTCTAACATCTTACCCAAAGATGTCGATTTATCAACCCGTTTAACCAAAAAAATCAAGTTAAATATTCCTTTGATTTCAGCAGCGATGGATACCGTTACAGAAGCCAAATTAGCGATTGCGATGGCGCAATTGGGCGGTATTGGCGTTATTCATAAGAATATGTCAATCCAAGACCAGGCCCATGAAGTGGGTATTGTAAAAAAATACGAATCAGGCGTCATTAAAAATCCAATTACCGTCACTCCTGAAACCAGTATAGCTGAGGTCTTAGAAATTACTCGCAAAAACCGTATTTCAGGTGTGCCTGTGGTTGATGATTCAGGCTTGGTCGGCATAGTCACCAGTCGAGATATGCGTTTTGAAAGAGTCTTGGAAGATCCTGTTTATAATATAATGACCCGCAAAGAAAATTTAATCACAGTTAAAGAAGGTGAAAATACCGAAGTAGTTAAACAGTTATTGCATACCAATCGCATTGAAAAGGTATTGGTTGTGAATGATGAGTTTGAATTAAAAGGACTGATTACCGTTAAAGACATGCAGAAATCCAAAGAATTTCCCAATGCTGTCAAAGACTCACAAGAGCAATTAATCGTGGCTGCGGCCGTTGGTGCTGGTGGCGATACCGAAGAAAGATGTGCTGCTTTAGCTAAAGCGGGTGTTGATGTATTGGTGGTGGATACCGCGCATGGACCTTCACAAGGGGTCTTGGATAGAGTTAAATGGGTACGAGAAAATTTCCCAGATGTACAAATTATTGCAGGCAATATCACCACGGGAGCTGCCGCATTAGCCCTAGTCAAAGCCGGAGCTGATTGTGTCAAAGTCGGTGTTGGTCCTGGTTCAATCTGTACCACGCGGATTGTCGCAGGTGTTGGAGTTCCGCAAATAACAGCCATCAATAATGTTGCCAAAGCTTTACAGGGCACAGGTATTCCATTAATAGCCGATGGTGGTGTTAGATATTCTGGCGATGTGGCCAAAGCCGTGGCATCAGGTGCTAGTGTAATTATGGCCGGTGGATTGTTTGCCGGAACCGAAGAATCGCCAGGCGAAGTTGAACTCTATCAAGGCCGCACCTACAAAGCTTACCGTGGCATGGGTTCTCTCGGCGCCATGGACAAAGGTTCCAAAGACCGATACTTCCAAGACGATGTAACC
>JAJRQG010000083.1 GCA_024280395.1 Gammaproteobacteria bacterium
ATCAACAGCAATTAACAAACCACCACTGGTTTGGGGATCACACAAAATATTTTTCAATTCATTGGGTAAATCAGGATAATGTTCTCCATAAGACTCCAAATTGCGCAAAGTCCCACCGGGGATACAACCTTGCTGTAAATAATCCAATGCTTGCGGAATAATTGGAATCAAACCGGTTTGAAGCTGTGCACCCAATCCACTGCCTTGACACATTTCTAACAAATGCCCCAATAAAGCAAATCCAGTCACATCGGTCATGGCATGAATATATTCTTGTTGGCTGGCCAATATTCCAAAATCATTCAGTTGACACATCAAATCAATCGCTATATTTTCATCTTCCGTTTTGAGTTTGGCTCTTTTTTGTGCAGTTGACAAAATACCTATGCCCAATGGTTTGGTTAAATACAATAAATCACCAGGCTGTGCCGAATTATTCTTTTTCACCTTATCCACATCAACCAGACCCGTTACGGCCAATCCAAATATGGGTTCAGGTGAATCAATACTGTGACCTCCTGCTAAGGTTATTCCTGCATCCTTGCAAGTCTGCCTTGCTCCATCAATCACAAGACTTGCCACTTCTGTCGAGAGTTTGTCCATAGGCCAACCCAAAATCGCTATTGCCATCAAAGGCTTACCACCCATGGCATACACATCACTGATCGCATTGGTCGCCGCAATGCGTCCAAAAGTAAACGCATCATCCACAATTGGCATAAAGAAATCAGTGGTCGAAACAACCGCAGTCCCATTGCCCAAATCATAAACCGCCGCATCATCTTTACTGTCATTACCCACCAACAAATTTTTGTCAATGGATGTTTTAAAATCAGAGGTTAGAATTTTATCCAAATCCTTAGGAGAAATCTTACAACCACAGCCCGCACCGTGGGAGTATTGGGTGAGTTTTACTTGCATAAAATTCCATAAGTCAGTAAAACTTTATTCTAATACGAATGAACAAATTGATACAGAGTTTCAGTCATAAGATCGAAACTCTGTGCTATTTTCTGATATCCTTCATAATAACTATTCCAATCCATTTGAGTCAATTGTTTCAAAAACTGTACTTAATTTAACATCAATAATAATGAGAGCTGCATTATTAATTGTAAAGGGGTTATATTCTCTTATATTCTTGTTACTAATTTTATACCCCCTATTTTCTCGTTGACTATGTGAATTACGTCACAATCTTTACCCCAGTCAAGACATAGAATATTTTGAAGTTTATGCATAAATTAAATACCAGTTCATTTACTCTAAGTCTCGATTTAGAAAACACATTTATTACTCAATCACCTGATACAGCTAACGAATCAAAAAATAGTGGCACATTACCCATGAAGAAATATAAATATTCACTGATTTTCTTAATCATCAGTTTAAACAGTCATTCTGCTCAATTTTATATGCCAGATGATTGTGCTGATTTACAGGCATGTGTAAGCCAATTGAATAGCGGTGATGAATTAATTATTAGAGATGGAATATATTCTGGTAACAATAATAGAATAGATCCATTTGCTCAAGTTATTCCTTCTGGTACTGCCAATGCTTATACCATTATCCGCGCAGAAAATGATGGTGCGGTGACCATCGATGGTGAAGGCGTGAGAAGACCCTTTTATCTTTTGGGCACAGATACCGTTGATGGCAAAACTGGCACAGGACAAACGGCTCAGGAATATATAGAATTAAGAGGCATGATTTCAGCCAATTCATCAGCAAATGGCATTAATGTTTCTTATGTCAACCACATAAAATTAATTAATATGGGTGCTGTTGACCCTGCAGATGGCAATGTTTCTGGAATTGGAATCAATTATAGTACCTATGTTTTACTAGAAGGCGCTTATGCTTGGGGAGCTGGTCGATATAAAATCTCTACTTTTCACGCTGACCACACAGTTATAAGAAACAGTGTTATCAGGTACGACCGAGCTGATGCTCAAAGTGATCCCATTGGTGGATTTTCAATTTATTCCAGCACCAATATGGAAATTCAAAACTGTATTGCCATAGATGGTGATACCAGCAATTACTGGACAGGAATCACCACTGTAGCAGGAACCTTTGCCGCCCCAACAACCAGTGGCACAAATAACAGTGGGCCAGTTAATTTCACCAACTCAATTTCACTTAACAATCAAATGCGTTTTGGTTCATTGGACTGGAATGCTTACGCAGCCAACGTGTTTTTCAATAATTGTATCGGTTGGGACATCACCACCATGAATAACAATTCATTCATTCACTCCCAAGGCAACAGCTCAATTAACAACTGTACTTTTGGAGAGGTTAATAATGCCAATCAAGATGTACTATTCTCCTATTATAACGGTTGGAAGTCAGGCAACAATCAAAACAATGTGGATAATATTTGGTATAACTTTAAAAATGGTGGATTATTTTGGAACATAGAAAACTCAGCATCCAACAATATATACGGTTTAGATGCTGGATATGTTATTGATGTCAATGGCACCACATCTTCAGCTACCATTACCACCGACCCAAAGCTTAATGGACTGTCTTATTTACTCAGAATTGAAAATGGTTCATCCTTAGCAACAGCAGGCAGTACTGGCAATCAAATAGGAGCGAAGGTCATTAAAATGTATGGAAAACCCGGAACTTTGTGGGGTGAAGCGGGTTATGATCAATTGCAAGATGGCAACAACGGACAACTCGACATCAATTTATGGCCATATCCTAATGAAGCAATCATAAAAACCAAAATGCAAACCTATAGTTATGATTTTGGTAACTTAACAGGTGACCGTGGTTTTGCCAGCTCCAGTGCCAAACAACTCAATGGCATTGATGATGTTACTTTGACATCATACATATGGGAATACTTAGGAAATGCATGTCCAGTAGGCATATGCATTTCTAAATTGATGTTTAGAAATGGTTTTGAATAAAACTGAAATTATTGTCAAACATGAACCAACCTAGAAATTGACATTTCCTCCAATAAACTATAAACTCTTAAGTTAACATTAACCACAGAATTAAGCATATCACAGTTTGCTAGAAACTTAGGAATTAGAGGAAACATGATTTATAAGCGGCGAAGCAGATGACAATAAAACATTTAAAAGAACCGCATCAGTTTCTGATGCAAGATATTGTCATAGATTGCATTGTTGTAGGTGTTTTTTCAAATAGTTTATTTCCTTCCTCTTCTTTTCTTTCTTGCTTCTCTTTTAATTTCACGTTTTGCTTCAATTTCAATCGCTTCTAACTTTTCCTTTTCAACTTCATCAGGCAACTCCAAACACAAACTTCCTAAATTTCCTGCGCGATATTCGTGAACCACAATACTGGAAACTTTGTGTAAATCTAGTAACTTACGGGCTTTAATACAGCCGCGTTTGGCACCGATTTGTTCGAGAATTGAATACTCGTCTTCTGCTAAATTCTCTAGTTCAAAACGTTTTTTTATGGTTTCAGGGTATCTTTTCATCAGATAACCAATCAAGTAAAAGGCGATGTCTTCATGCGTCATGGCAGTTTCTTTGATGGCTCCAGTAATGGCAAGCCTCAAAGCCCAATTCTCGTGACCTATACGTGGCCACAACATACCGGGTGTATCGAAAAATGTGATATCCTCACTTATTTTGATGCGTTGTTGGCCTTTGGTCACTGCTGGTTCGTTGCCCGTTTTTGCAACAATTCTGCCAGCCAAAATATTGATGATTGTTGATTTACCCACATTGGGAATGCCCATAATCATGGCTGTAATAAACTGATGATCGCCTTTATTGGGAATCATTTGTCTGGCTAAATCTAAAATTTTCTTTAAAGAATCTGGATCTTTCGCGCTTAATGCAATGGTTTTTATGTTGTCATTTTTTTCTAAATGATCTTGCCACTTTTTGACTAGCTCTGGGTCCGATAAATCAGCTTTATTTAATACTTTTATTGAAGGTTTATGCGCCGCAAATTCCATTAACAATGGATTCTGGCTACTGAATGGAATTCTAGCATCAAGAATTTCTATCACGACATCAATTTCAGGTAAGAGCTTTTTTATCTCCTTACCTGCCTTGTACATGTGTCCTGGAAACCATTGAATTGCCATATTGAATCTCGATATTAATACTATTAATTCCCAATATTTTATGAAATATGTGGGTTAATAGCTATTAATTTAAAAGATAGTGATAAAATAAGCGGTTACTTTGTGAATTAAAATAATATGGTTTTTGATAAAACATTTGATGTCATCGTTGTCGGCGGTGGACATGCGGGTACTGAAGCGGCTTTGGCTGCGGCACGCATGGGCGCATCCACATTATTGTTAACGCACAACATCGAAACCATTGGTCAGATGAGCTGCAATCCTGCTATTGGTGGTATTGGCAAAGGTCATTTGGTTAAAGAAATCGATGCAATGGGCGGAATCATGGCACAAGCTACAGATCATGCTGGGATTCAATGGCGCACACTTAATTCTCGCAAAGGTCCCGCGGTACGTGCGACTCGTGCACAATGCGACCGAACTTTGTACCGAAATTTCATCCGAAAGACGGTTGAAAACCAGCCCAATCTAGAAATTTTCCAACAAGCCTGTGACGATCTAATCATTGAAGATGGAAAAGTCACAGCAGTTGTGACGCAAATGGGTTTAATCTTCCAAGCCAAAACAGTGGTATTGACCGTTGGTACTTTTTTAGATGGCAAGATACACATCGGCCTATCCAACCATCAAGGTGGCAGAGCTGGAGATCCTCCTGCCAAAACTTTGGCTGAAAAATTGCGTGCAATGCCATTCAATGTGGCTCGCTTAAAGACTGGAACACCCGCACGAATTGATGGCAACAGTGTTGATTTTAGCGTCATGGAAGAACAACCTGGAGATGAAAAAGTCCCTGTGTTTTCTTATCTTGGATTATTGGAAGATCACCCTGAACAAATATCGTGCTATATCACCCATACCAATGAACAAACACACGAGTTTATCCGCGGTGGTTTAGACCGCTCCCCTATGTACACAGGTGTCATTGAAGGCAGTGGGCCTAGATACTGCCCTTCTATAGAAGATAAAATAATGCGCTTTGCAGACAAAGATTCGCACCAAATATTTGTTGAACCAGAAGGTTTAAACACCACTGAACTGTATCCCAATGGCATCTCAACCAGTTTGCCTTTTGATATTCAATTAAAATTTATTCGTTCCATCAAGGGATTTGAAAAAGCCCATATCACACGTCCTGGTTATGCTATTGAATACGATTATTTTGATCCACGTGGACTCAAAGATTCATTGGAAACCAAATATGTTGAAGGCTTATATTTTGCTGGGCAAATCAATGGTACAACTGGTTACGAAGAAGCCGGTGCACAAGGTTTAATTGCCGGCATGAATGCGGCATTAAACACTCAATGCAAAGAATCATGGTGCCCTGCTCGCTCCGAGGCTTATATCGGGGTATTGATTGATGATCTCATCACTAAAGGCACCAACGAACCCTATCGCATGTTTACTTCACGTGCTGAATACCGATTGTTGTTGCGTGAGGACAATGCCGACATGCGCTTGACCCCCAAAGCACGTGAACTGGGATTGGTTGATGATTTTCGCTGGAAAGCTTTTAGCCTTAAAAAACAAACAGTTGAAGGCGAATTAAAGTTTCTAAAATCTATTTGGTTGTCTCCAAATAATGAACTGGGCAAAGCCTTTAGTGCAAAGTTCAGTGAAATTCCATTGAATAAAGAAGTTAGCGCTTATGATTTATTGCGCCGTCCAGAAATGAATTACGCCATGCTGTGTAAAACTGAAGGATTATGCAATCAGTTATCAGATGAAAAAGTCATAGAACAACTAGAAATTCATGCCCAGTATTCTGGTTATATGGAACGTCAAATGGCAGAGATAGCCAAGGCCAAAGCCCAAGAAAACAAAGAAATTCCCAACAAATTCGATTATCAATCAGTAACAGGACTGAGTTCAGAATTAACCGAAAAATTGACTTTGGTAAAACCACAAACCATC
>JAJRQG010000084.1 GCA_024280395.1 Gammaproteobacteria bacterium
CAATCTTTGTAATCTAATTAATTCTTCTAAATGCTTATCCGTCTCAAAGTGACTTTTAGAACCTTCTAACCTGCTTCGATAACTTTCTATTGTTTTAAATACCTCACCAAAGCTACTTTCAATGTTTTCTAATATATCGGTCATTTTACATCTCATCTGCTTAATAAATCGATTTTAACATATTTTCATAATGCATAATTACTTAACTATTGTCAAATAACGCCCCTTTTGATTTTAGTGACATGAGAGTCTATACGGTGAAATTATGTATATTCGTGGCTTAAACCATTAATAATCCTAGGGTTCAAGGGCAAATCGAGTATAATCGCGACCTTGAAAATTTAAGCCAAAGGAAACACTGTGACTACACATATTCGAAATATAGCCATCATCGCTCACGTTGATCATGGAAAAACAACATTAGTAGATGAACTGATTAAACAATCAGGAACGCTTGGCGATCGTGCCGATGATCCAAATCGCATGATGGATTCTAATGAATTGGAAAAGGAACGTGGCATCACAATTCTTTCAAAAACAACTTCCATTCAATATACCGACAAACGCGATGGCAAAGAATACAAAATCAATATCGTAGATACTCCAGGCCATGCCGATTTTGGTGGTGAAGTAGAGCGTGTATTGAGTATGGTTGATTCAGTATTATTACTGGTCGATGCCGTAGATGGTCCAATGCCACAAACACGTTTTGTGACTTCCAAAGCTTTTGAAATGGGTTTCAAACCGATTGTTGTTATCAACAAAGTTGACCGCGATGGTGCTCGTCTTGACACAGTGATGGAACAAACTTTTGATTTGTTTGATTCATTGGGTGCTACTGATGATCAACTGGATTTTCCAATTGTTTATGCTTCTGCGATTAATGGTTATGCAAACTTAGACGAAGAATCGCGAGATGGTGATATGACTGCTTTATTTGAAACCATTATAGATAAAGTTGATGCTCCAGATGTTGAAGTAGACAAGCCATTCCAAATGCAAATCACCACATTGAATTATAACAGCTTTTTAGGATTGATAGGAATCGGTCGAATTAAAAGAGGCACGATTAAATCTAATTCACAAGTGACCGTCATTGATGCAGGTGGAAAAGTAAGAAATGGACGTGTATTAAAAGTATTCGGTTTTAAAGGATTAGAACGGGTTGAAGTTAACGAAGCATCTGCTGGCGATATTGTTGCGATTTCTGGTGTGGATAAAATCAGTATCTCAGATACGGTTTGTCAAAGAGACAAGGCTGAATCGATTGAACCATTATCAGTGGATCGACCAACCATCTCTATGTTATTTTGTGTTAACAATTCTCCTTTTGCTGGTCAAGATGGTAAGTATTTAACATCTCGCCAAATTAAAGACCGTTTAGAGTTGGAAGCAACATACAATGTTGCATTGCGTGTAGAAGCCACTGCTGATGCCGACAAATACAAAGTATCTGGTCGTGGTGAGTTACACCTATCTGTATTGATTGAAACCATGCGTCGTGAAGGTTATGAGTTGGCTATTTCCCGCCCTGAGGTTATCTTCAGAGAAATTGATGGGAAAATCTGTGAACCTATTGAAGATTTAATGGTTGATGTTGAAACTGCACATCAAGGTGCTGTGATGGAGAAACTGCTAGAACGCAAAGCATCCATGAAAGACATGATGCCTGATTCTACTGGTCGTGTGCGCATGCATTTTCATGCACCTGCTCGTGGCTTAATTGGTTTCCAATCAGAATTCAAAACATTAACTTCTGGTTCAGGAATCATGACTCACGTGTTCGATCATTACGCTCCAAAATTTGAGAATTTAGTGAACGGAAGAAAAAATGGTGTTCTTATTTCAAACTCTCAAGGCAAAGCATTGGCATTTGCCTTATTCAACCTACAAAACAGCGGACGCTTATTGGTTGCAACCAATGCACCTGTTTATGAAGGTCAAGTGATCGGTTTAAATTCACGCAACAATGATTTAACTGTTAACCCAACCAAAGGGAAACAATTAAATAACATCCGTGCTTCTGGCAAAGATGAATCCATTATTATATCTCCACCAATTATTCTATCTTTAGAGCAAGCGATGGAATTTATTGAGGACGATGAATTGGTTGAAGTTACACCTGCATCTATTCGTGTTCGTAAAAAAATATTAACTGAAAATATGAGAAAACAAGCAGGAAGAGCACCTAGGAAATAGAGTAACGAACTGTTATTTAGACATAAAAAAGAGTGCGCAGCACTCTTTTTTTTGGATGAATTGTTTTTTGTTTGAAGCGATTAATTATGTAACATCATCTCAACCCTTGGCAAGACATCCAAGTTTGGCCTAGGTGGTGTTCTTAGAGTGTTAAGGAACTTAATAAGGTTGAGTTTTTCTTCATCGCTTAATGCCTTAAAATTCCTTCCAACTATTGCTGCTTCACTGCCGGGATTATCGTGAAGTTCTATCGCATCTGCTAGGGTTAGAGCACGACCATCATGTAAATAGGGTGCGGTATCCGCAATCCCCCATAATCTTGCGGTAATAAACTCTCCATTTTGCTTGTTTGTTGCCAGCGAAAATGATTCTTTTAACGCCTCACCCATATAATGGTGCTTTAAATCAGAAAACAAGTTTACTTCTATTCCTCCCTGATTATTTTTCTCAAATTTTGTAGGGATTTTACTTAAATCAGTTTGGTAAAAGGTGTTATTAAATGGTGATTGGTTTTCACCAATAAGTTTATAAGGCAAGAATTTTGTTTTGGTATTGAGTTGTGGGATATGACAATCAGCACAACCAATTGAATTAAATAACACAAAGCCATCGTGGTCGTCATCATTGTCCCCTGATTGCACTGGCCGATCCATGGTGGTATTGAATATGCTCAATGCCGATAAATCACCTTTTGTTAATTCATCAACCACTCCATCTTGGTCTTCATCCACTCCCTCCCCAACCAGCTCTGTGGCTTGCATGCCCAAATGAAAAGAAGCAGCCCCTACATCGAATTCACGCACAGTAGCAAATTCGCCTTTGCGGCCAAATGGCTTGATTACTAGATCATCATTCACTCCTTTGATATTACCTGTATCTATGTTGCCATTGCTATCAGCGACAATGCTGCCAAAATCAATGCCTTTACTGGTTAATAGCACTGTCGTGTTTGGATTATCAATGGCTTGTTGTTTTAAACTCTGTAAGTCAACTGTCATCTCAAGCCCTACCAACTCAACACCACCAGAACCAAACAAAAAAGGAGGATTGATAAATCGGCCATTAAAATCGGCTATTCCATCATTATTGGTATCTGTAACATCGATGTTATTGGCTTGAAACATGGCATTTTGACTGGCCCCACCAACACCACCCACTCCCAAACGAGCTGGAACTGTAGCATTACTAAGAATTGTATGACACTCAAGACAAGTTTGAGCATCTAATCCATTGACTCTTAAAAAAGTATTGTTGCCTTGTAATGTAGGCCGATTGCCTGGAGAACGGTTATCAAATATAGTTATGTCAGGAGTACCATCTCCAAAGCCATCGTGTTTGTTAAAAGGCGTTGAAAAAACCAACATTCCCGCTTTTCTAATTTCTTTTAGTGACAGATGATGCTTTTCAATATCTGCTTGACTAATTCTATCTTCAGGGTTCAATCTTGGTTGTGAAATCAAGGATATAATTTCAGTCGTTTTCGTTGTTATTTGTGCATTAACTATCAAAGGCAATATAGCCAAAAATATTAAATTAATACAAAGAATCTTGGATTTTATACGAAACTTATTCATTTATCCTTCCAATTATTATTATACTTAAATTGTATATCAGTATAAAATTGATGTGAATCAAAACCATTTAAATAGATTAAGATGAGCGACAAAACACCACAAATCAACGATAAAGTCATTAACATTATAAACAATATCAATCTTAAATCGGAACGATTATCAATTACAAAATTCACCGAAGGTGATGTGGAATTTAATATCAAACACGAAATGAACCCAGAAATCATGCGCTATATTCGCAACCCTCTTCCCATTGAAGAGATACGAAAAAGGACCCTAGCTCGTGCAAAGAATTGGCTAGGAGAAGAACATGAATGGGCATTGATGGCCGTCAGATTGAAAAAATCAACAGAGTATATTGGTATGGTTTGCTTTAGTTATGAATCTATTGAGAACGATACTGTTGAAATGGGTTGGCGTCTGGGCGTAGAACATCATGGCAAAGGTTATGCAACAGAAGCGGCCAAATGTTTTCTAGACCATATCAAATCTGAAATCAAACCCCACAAAGTCACCGCCTATTGTGTCGCTGAAAATACTGCATCCTCTAATATTATGAAAAAATTAGGCATGCAACAAGAAGGCTATTTGCGTGAATTTAGTAAACTGAGAGGAAAATGGTTTGATGAAGCTGTATATGGAGTAATTTTAAATTGATTCCAACTCAACTAGGTCAATAAAATTATCATCTGCATCTTGCATGATTTCCATTGCCTTTTGTTTTGCGCTATTTACTGCATTTAAATCGCCTTGTCTTTTGAATATTTTAGCTTTTAAAAGATAAGCTTTTATATATATAGGATTCCTGTTCAAAATATAGTTCAACTCAATTTGTGCGCGTTCATCCTTATTCATTTCATATAGGACTAGAGCCTTAGAATATATAAACTCATCCACGACATCAAATGTTTGCAAACCTAAAATTGACTGCTTACTTCCAACAATAGCCTCGTCTAATAACTTTATTGACAACTCATATTCACGATTCCAAAATGCGATTTTGGCTTTCCATGCAGGCAACATTGCATTATAAAAAGGTACTGGGAATGTTTTTAAAAATTGTTCAAATTTGCCTAATTCTAAGCCGAATTTATCCTCTTTGTTCATCACCATATATATCCGCAGAAAAAAAACAGTGGCCATATCATTAAAAGGTGGCTTGGTCTTTTCTCGTAAAATATTGGCATAATCCAAAGCTTGTTGATACTTACCTTGCAACATGAACAACTCAACTTTAGATCCATCCATAGAAAACAAATAACTCAGAGGTGGCAAGATCTTTTTTGCCAATCCTTCCATTTGTGACAACAATTCAAATGCCTTTTCAACCTGCCCAGTCCTTATATAAATAAATACCTTTGCATTAAGTAAGTATAATTTTTCACTGTCGGTATTTTGTGAGTCTAAATATCTATCAATGTAGTTTAGAGCCTTCTTGTAATCACCTTGAATAGCAATGGTCTCTGCCACACCAATCTCCGCCTCATAATTGACACCACCCAGAACACTTGCTTGTTCAAACATTGAAATTGCTTTATCAAACATACTGAATTGTTTATAAGCATTGGCCAGTTCGATATATGCTTTAATATTATCTGGATTAGCCGAAAGATATTTTTCTAATACATGAATAGATTTTTGCTTTTCACCTTTTACTCGATATATCTGACCTAAACTCAGTAAAGTATCCTGATTTTTACTGTCCAAGGATAAAAGCTTCTCGAATTGTATTTCTGCTTTTTCTAATTGATCATTTGAAAACAGATACTTTCGAGCCAAAGTTGCGTGTGCCAAAGGGCTAGTTGGAAATACTTCCGCCCATTTTTCAAGTACCAATTGCGCTTTATTTTGTTCACCTGACATACCAAACATATTGGCTTTTATGGCAAAAACAGATTCTTCGTAAATTTTATAATCTAATGCCAGTGCCTTTTTTGATTGTTCTATGGCATTAGGAAAATCGCCTTTAGCACTATAATATGAAGTAGCCAAAACATTGGCCTCTGCAAAGCTCTTATCCAGTTCCAAAGCTTTTAATAAATCATTTATAGCAGCTTCATAATCATTCTCAAAAGCCACGTGATTTTTTGCTGATATCAAATATTTGATTGCTTCAATATTTTTTGAAGTATGATCTTCAATAGCCAAGTCAGGAATAACATTGCTGTCTTTGTTCTCAGACTCTAGCAAATATTTACCGATGTCATTAGAAATACTATCCAGTGATTTTAAAAAATTTTCATGACTGGAAAACAATTCTTTAACTAGCTGACCCGTCTCCACATTGTACAATTTTGCTGACAATTTTAACCTACTATTCTCTAATGTAAATGAGCCCAGAATCATCCATTTGTTTGTGAATTTATTGGCTATTTGAATGGAAAGAGACAAAGGTACATTCAAAGAATATTCAAACCCTTTCTTTTTAAGCTCACGTATTAAATCCCTTGAATCATAGGGAGTGCTTGCAGAAATACTGGGGGTGCGCTTTACATCCTGGGCAAACAACCATGCAGCACCATAACTTAACCAGTCATAAGAACCACTGCCAGTATTATTTTCCCAGAAGAATGAAATGAGCTTTTGATGGTTATTGTTGTTAATTTCAATTTTATCGCTATTCTGAAAAGGCAATTGAGAGTCTAAAGGCTGCACGGCTTGTATATCTTGAGTTACGGGTACTTCTGTTGGTTTAACACCAAAGTAATTAATAGCCAACACTGAAAGCAAAATATTTGTTGGCAACCAAGACAATTCTAATTTAGACCAAGTATCTTTGCCAGGGCGACCATGCCCCCATGCTAACATTATTACCGATGGAAGAAAAGTCAACATACCGACAAACACATAAGTTGAAAACTGTTCTGATATGCCAAACCTAGCACTCATCCAATCAGCGATTTCTACACACAACCACACAGCAGCGATGTACATTCCGATAATGTGTGGAATTCTGCGCGCTATTATTTCTTCAAAAAAGTTGGTGTTTTCAGACATGAAATACATATTATCATTAATAGGTATTGGTTTTATACAAGAACATCCATAATCTATGAAACTTTTAGTTTGAAAGTCCTGTGATATTAAGATGATTATCATTTTTATTAATCAAGTCTTTGATTATTGCCTTTCTATAGATATAATCTTAACCATCATATTAATTTAATGGGGAATTCCATGGTAACAATTACAGTTGACATCGACGATCAAGTCAAAGAACATTTTAACAAATTCATCGAAAAACATGGCATAGATGTGGATCCCTCTGACCTTGTTCAGGCTAAAAAAGAAATTGCTGAAATAAGAGCAAAGGGTGCAGATGGCTATATTTTAAATCAAATCAACAATTTAGAGGCCATGATGGGAATGGTAGAAGACAAGGTTTGGAAAATTAAAAATGACAGCATGGAAAAAATCAATGCCACCATTAAGTATTTTGTCGATGATGATGATGTAATTCCTGATAACATTCCAGGTATCGGCTACTTAGACGACTGCATTATTATTGACAACACCATGGATGACGTCTGTGACGAACTGGTTGAATTTGAAGACTTTTCTAGAACACGTTTGGTTTATGCACACAATGAAAAATTTAGTTTTGAAGATTGGCAAAAAATCAAAGGCCAAGAAGCAACCAGCCGCGTTCGCAATAGAATGTTAAGAAGGTCTCGCAGAAGATAACACCTAGACATAGCAATGAAATCTAAAACCGTATTGTTTTATTTTTTCGTTTTACTCATTGTTGAAATCAGTGCAGAGTTGTTGTTTTATTTCACCAACAATGCGAGTTTGATATACATTACTAAACCTATATTAATGCCGACTCTGATTGTTTGGGCATTTTTCTTTACACAAGAAAATAAAATTCCACTCAATAAGGCACTGCCCTTGGCACTTGTGTTTTCAATGTTTGGTGACATTGCCTTAATGTTTTTGTCGATAAATCCAGATGTCTTTATTGTCGGATTGGCTTGTTTCCTCATCGCGCACCTTGTCTATATTGTGATATTTTTCAAAATTTCTTCTTCAGGTAAATCAGTATTATTGGCTAAACCCTACTTGGCTTTGCCTTTCCTACTCTACGGCATAGTTCTAATTGGCTATCTTTATCAACAAAACCAGGCTGATTTTATCAAAATGCAAATACCTGTTATCGTTTATGCAACAGTAATTTTAAGTATGTTCTTGGCTGCTATCTCCTGCTATGGAAAAATTTCGTCATTCAGTTATAAGTTCTTGATAATAGGTGCTTCACTATTTGTGTTGTCTGATACCACCATTGCATTGAGTAAATTCAGCCCTTTATTTGAAAACAGGCAACATATCGCCAGAATCATCATCATGGGATTATATGGTCCAGCACAATTTTTAATTGTTAAAGGCATTATTTCGAGTACAATAATAGACAAACACAACAATGAGTATTAAATGAATTTAAATCTAAAAGGAAAATGTGCATTGGTCTGTGGCTCCAGTCAAGGCATGGGCAAAGCCATCGCACTTCAATTAGCACAACAAGGCGCGAACATTGTGCTGTTTGCACGAAACAAAGACAGTCTTGAAAAAGTTAAACAAGAACTAGATACCAACCAAGGCCAACACCATGATATCTTGATTGCTGATTTTTCGAATGCTGAACAAGTTAAAAACATATTAGGTAACTATCTAACATCAGGTGTCGTCATTGAAATACTCATTAACAACACAGGTGGGCCAGCACCTGGTCCTGCCAACTCGGCTTTAAGCGATGATTTCTTATCGGCTTTTAATCAGCACCTTATTTGCAATCACGAAATGATGAAATTGTTATTACATGGTATGAAACAATCGAACTATGGTCGCATTATTAATGTTATATCAACTTCAGTCAAACAACCCCTAATCGGATTGGGCGTTTCCAATACAATTCGTGGCGCAGTGGCCAGTTGGGCAAAAACACTGGCCAATGAATTGGGGCAGTTTAATATTACCGTTAACAATGTTCTGCCAGGCGCGACCAATACCTTACGGTTAGATGCAATAATAAAGAACAAAGCCGCAAAAAAAGGACTGTCTATTGAAGATATGGCAACAGAAGAAAAATCCATTATTCCCATGCAACGATTTGGCGAGCCCGAAGAATTTGCCGATGCTGTTGGATTTTTGGCTTCGCCTGCTGCTGGTTATATTACAGGAATTAATTTACCCGTTGATGGTGGTAGAACATCATGCTTATAAAAGGTTAAATATCATGCAAAGGATAAAAAACTACATTGATGGTGAACTGATTGCACCACATTTGGGAGATTATATAGAGAATATTATCCCAGCCACTGGAGAAGTTTATAGCCTTATTCCAGACTCTGATGAAGACGACCTCACTCTTGCAGTTTATGCAGCTGAACAAGCCCAAGACAAATGGGCAAATACCTCAACCGAACAAAGAGCAAAAATACTCTGTGACTTAGCCGATTTAATTGATGCCAATGCCGATAAATTGGCACTGGCCGAAGCCATTGATAACGGAAAACCCATAAGCTTGGCAAAAGATGTCGATATTTATCGCTCTGCTGCCAATATACGCTTTTTTGCCCATGCCGGCACTCAGTTCTCCAGCGAATCACATGCCATGGAAGACATTGCCATCAATTACACCCTGCGTGATCCGATTGGCATTGTTGGTTGTATATCGCCTTGGAATTTGCCTTTGTATCTTTTTACATGGAAAATAGCACCCGCTTTGGCAGCTGGAAATGTAGTCATAGCCAAACCTTCTGAAATCACACCCATGACCGCCTATTTGTTTTCAAAACTTTGTATTCAAGCAGGTTTACCAGCAGGCGTACTTAATATTCTACATGGAACAGGTCCAAATATTGGAGCACCCTTAGTTTCGCATCCAAAGATTAAAGCCATCAGCTTCACTGGCGGCACATCTACTGGCGCGCACATCGCCAAATCAACTTCCGGAATGTTTAAAAAACTGTCATTAGAGTTGGGCGGGAAAAACCCTACTGTTGTTTTTGCCGATTGCGATTTTGATGATATGTTAGAAACCGTTGTTAAAGCGGCTTTTTCCAATCAAGGACAAATTTGTCTGTGTGGTTCGCGTATTTATATTGAACGACCCATTTATGAACAATTCAAATCAGCCTTTGTAGAAAAAGTCGAAGAAATTAAAATTGGAGACCCACTTGAAAAAGACACCCAGCACGGTGCCCTGGTCTCCGAAGACCACATGAACAAGATATTGTCATATATTGAACTGGCAAAATCGGAAGGCGGGAAAATTCTAACAGGCGGCAAACAAGTTCATCTTGAAGGACGGTGTGCCTATGGCTATTTTGTAGCACCAACGGTTATAGAAAACCTCGGCAACAACTGTCGAACCAACCAAGAAGAAATCTTTGGCCCCGTTTGTACCATCATTCCATTCGATACCGACCAACAAGCCTTAGAATTGGCCAATGGTAGCCAATATGGTTTGGCATCCAGCATATGGACCAATGATCTCAAACGCGCTCACCGCATGGCAAAAAACATAGAAGCAGGAATCGTCTGGATAAACTGTTGGCTACTGCGTGATTTACGCACGCCTTTTGGTGGCACAAAAAGCTCAGGTGTTGGTCGCGAAGGTGGATTAGAAGCTTTAAGGTTTTTCACTGAACCTAAGAATGTATGTATTAAATACTAATCATTAATAAACTATCAATATCAAAAGACTTTCTCTCGCTGTGACGTATGGTCGCTTGATAAGTATTTAACAATACGGGGTCGGATCTTTAGCCCGCCATCCAAGAACTAGGCTAGACTGAGATTCAGCGTCCAATAGTTTTTTTTGGCGACATAAGCAAACTACATTTGACTCCCCATAGGCGGCTCTGTACTTCGACGAGGCAAAAAATCATTTACTCTTGATAATAAAAAAGGGTGCTAATAAATTAGCACCCAATACTTTCTTCATGAAAAACAAATGAACAATTATTCGATTTGAGAGTCTTCAAATATCTTTAGCTCTTTGACCCATAAATCTAAAATCTCTAATTTATTTTCGATCATAAAAGCATCATCTAGATACATGTCATGACCATTGTATTCAAATCCAACTTCACCTACTGAATCAGAAATCGAACTCACGTTACCATCATACTTAACCAGTTTAGTATTACTGCTCTTAGAGAGGCTCTTAACTACAATACTTTCAAAGCCATCTGTAAAGATATTATCGGTCAAATTCAAGACCATGAACTCAACAACCTGTGATGTATCATCTCCACCATTTGCTACACCACCATCATCTTGCATGGTGACTTGTATTATGGCTATACCGAAGTTTCCTACATTCATATCTACCTGTAAGTTACCAGTGTTGGCATCTATACTAATGGTATTAACAATACTTGAGCTATCTATCTTAGTAACGTTAAATTGCATAACCGATTGACCTGATTCGTCTGCGGGGCCAAATACAAAGTTATCAGCAAAACTTCCAACTGTAATGGTTGAATTCCCGATACTAACTGCTCCTGTTGCTATAACGTTTCCTTGAACATCAAAGCTTGGCTCGTCATTAACAGGGGCTACTTCAATCGACAAGGAAGAAGCAACTGTATGGGTACCATCTGTAATCTGGTAGTTCAAAGTATCAGTACCAGAAACATCCGCAGGGGGAATGTAATCAAACGTTCCATCTGCAAATAGTTCGATCATTCCACCTAGGCCGGTTGCGGTATACACTCCTGGCGAAGCGACTGACAATCCATCATTATCTGGATCATTGTCATTGATCAATACTGAGTTATCATCAGCAGTTACCGTACCCGTACCATCAATATCATCAGCAACCAACATACCATCTTCGTTTACTGTATATGCATCGACCGCAGCAACAGGTATGTCAGCAGTTACTTCAACAGTTCTTGTTACTGTATCTGCTATATTACCAGCGGCATCAGTTACGTTGTATGTCACTTGATAAATCCCAGGGACCATATTATTAACATTAGATACGATAACTATATTAGCTGACAATGTAGTATTATCATCGACTATATCAGCCGCAGTTGCACCTGGCTCATTGTAGGATTCAGTTTCTTGAATCACATGAGGATCTAAACCTAACAACGTAATCACTGGTGCTGTTGTATCAACCATTCTAACTACTCGCGTAATCATTGAAGTGTTTGGTACAGCATCTGATACTGTATAAGTAACTGTATAATCACCTGGTACTAGGTTATTAATACTGTGGGTAACTACAATATTGGCACTCACATTACCATCAACTATATCTAAGGCAGTAGCACCCAGTTCAGGATAAACATCACCGGCTTCAAGAATCTGAGGATCTTGCGCTGGATCAATTAAACTAAGGGCTGGTGCGGTAGTATCAATCACTGTTACCAGTCTAATGGCTTGTGTCGAATTACCTGCTGCATCACTCACATCGTAAAACACTTGATAGGTAGCTGGAACCAAGTTATTGATGGCTGAAGAATCAATCACAATATTGCCAGTTAACATTAGATCATTATCAACTATATCTGTAGCGGTCGCACCTGCTTCAACATAGGTATCTCCTGCTTCTAATATCAAAGGATTATCTCCAACTATACTAATCACTGGAGGTGTAGTATCAACCACTGTTACCATTCTAATGGCTTGAGTTGAGTTACCTGCAGCATCTGTTACATCATAAGTCACTTGATATGTTGCTGGCACCAAATTATTGATCGCTGAAGAGTTTGTGGTAATGCTCGCCGTTAATGTTGCATTATCATCAACTATATCGGTTGCAGTGGCACCTGCTTCAATATAAGTATCTCCTGCTTCTAGTATCAATGGGTTAGCTCCAGTAACACTAATGATTGGTGCAGTAGTATCAACAACAGTCACATCTCTTGATACCGTAGTGCTGTTGCCTGCTGCATCAGCTACAGTATATGTCACTTGATAAGTAGCTGGAACCAAGTTGTTAATTGCAGAGTCATTTATTATTATATTACCAGTTAGGGTTGCATCATCATCCACAATATCAGTTGCTGTTGCACCTGCTTCAACATAAGTATCTCCTGCTTCTAACGTTAATGGGTCATCGCCCAATATTGTAATTTCTGGGGCAGTTGTATCTATAACAGTAACACTTCTAATGACTTGTATAGCAGCATTTGTCTTAGCATCTGTCACATCATAGGTTACTGAATAGGTTCCAGGAACCAAGATATTAACAGCCGATGAGTCAATAATAATATTATTGGTTAAGATAGCATCATCATCAACAATATCCGTAGCGGTTGCTCCTAACTCAATATAAGCATCACCAGCTTCCATAGTTACCGAATGATTAACTGCATCACCGCCAACCAATGTAATGATTGGAGCAGTTGTATCTTGAACAAATACCAATCTGATCACAGATGCAGCGACATTGCCCGCTGTATCCATCGCATTATAGGTAACGAAGTACTGACCAGGAAGATTTGGGTTCACAAATAATGCGTTAATATCTACTGTTAAACCTGTTTCATTATCACTAATGGTTGCGCCTAATTCAGTATAGCCATCACCTGCCTCTATAATCTGTGGACTAGCACCTATCAAAGTAATGACCGGTACAATATTATCTACAACTGTAACAGTTCTCACAACAGTAACTGCACTAAGACTAGCAGCATCGATTGCATCAAAGTCTAAAGTTTGTGGAACTCCAATTAATGCTGCATTATTGGTAACAATGCTACCTGTAACTATTGCAGTCAATGGAGCTGTTTGATTGTCAGTTACTACAGATCCCACATCAACATAAGCTGATCCTAACTCAATTGTTACTGAACTACTTCCTGTTAAGGTAATCACAGGTATGGTTGTATCACTGACCGTTACTGTTCTTATGACTTGGACTGCATTATTGCCATTGGTGTCAGTCACATCATAAGTCACAGAGTACATACCAACACTTGTTGTATCTACATTGGTCGCATCTATCACAATAGCAGCCGTAATACTGGCTGGATCATCAACATTGTCTGTTGCTGTTGCGCCCAGTTCAATATAGGCACTACCCAACTCAATAGTTTGAGCAATAGGCGCATTCAAAGCAATTACGGGAACGCCTGAATCAATCACTTGCACTGTTCGTGTCACTTGCACTGCAACATTGCCACCAGCATCAGTTACATTGTAAGTTACCAAATAAGAGCCAACAGTACTAGTATCCACAGCAGATTCATCTACAATTGCTGCCAACACTGGCGCAATCTGATTATCAACAATAGTCACTCCTGAGTCAATATAGGTTCCACCGACTTGAACAACTGGCATGATAGGAGCAACCAAAGTCAATACTGGGGTTATTGAATCAACCACATTAACCACCCTTGTAGCTGTATCGGTATTTCCAGCAGCATCTGCTACTGTATAGACAACATTAAATGTATTGCCATGAGTGGTTGTATCTACATTCATAATATTAACATTTATCATTGCTGTAATATCACCATCAAAGTTATCTAACGCGGTTGTACCAACTGGATCAATATAAGTATTGACACCTACTTCAACAGTCAATGGATTATCGCCAGCCAATGTAATCACAGGTGGCGTTGCATCAAGATTAACATTGACCGTTCTTTCCACTTGCACTGCTGCATTAAAATTGCTGTCCATTACATTGTAAGTAACGATGTATACACCAACAATATTGGTATTAACCACGTTTCCTGCAATTACAATATTCATTGGATTAATAACACCATCTTGGTTATCAAGTGCAGTTGCTCCAAGTTCAATATAAGTTGTACCTTGTTCAACATTTACCACATCAAGTCCAACCAAAGTAATCACAGGGATTTCAGAATCTAAATCAAATTCATCATTAATGCCATCACCATCAATATCAGTGCCATTGTCATCAACATCAGCACGATTACGGATACCATCACCATCATCATCTTGATAAGTTGTTGGCATAACATCATGAGGAAGTGGATCATTGGGTTCTGCATCTGCTCCATCATTTATACCATCACCATCGGTATCGGTATTGGCAGGGTTTGGATCTAACGGATCATGTAAATTATCAGCATCCGCATCAACAATGGTGAAATCTACTGAAGCAGTATCTGTAATGGTAACTGCATTAACAGTCGCTTGATAAGTCACAAACTCGACATTGATATCTGTAACCATAAAGTCATAAGTACCATTCATATTATCAACAACACCTGATACCACAGAACCACCAGTTAAACCAGTTAAGGTAACGGCATCCCCACCATCAACAATATTGTTACCAAGTATGTCTTTAAGATCAACTGTTACTATTGATGAAATCATACCATCAGCTAATACTGTAATTGGATTTGCTGTCACTGTCGATGTGGCAATATCAGCCGCACCAACCACAACAGTAACATCTCTAATTTTCTCAAGGGCCACATTGCCGGCAGTATCCGTTACATTGTATGTTACTTGATAAGTTCCTAATACATTGGTATTTACTGCAGATGAATCTATCGTGGCAGCAAGACCTGCTTCAACATCAGCAATAGTTGCACCCAATTCAACATAAGGCGTACCTGCTGCTATAAATTGAGGATTAGCTCCATCTAAGGTGATAATTGGTTTAGTCATATCTTCTACAATAACAATTCTTATGACGGTCGTTGCACTATTGCCTTCAGCATCTTGTGCATTGTAAGTAACAAAATAGTTACCCGGTACAGCCTCATTTACATTGCTGTCATCAACCACAGCATTAATAGTTCCTGATTGATTATCAGCGACTGTAGAACCTGGATCAGCAAAAGTACTGCCTGATTCTATGGTCATTGGATTGGCACCAATTAATGTAATCACTGGGATTTGCGTATCAACCACATTAACTGTTCTCATCATTGAAGTAGCACTGTTGCCTGCAGTATCATCTAAACTATAGATCAATAGATAAGTACCCACAGTACTGGTATCTACACTTCCTGTTATAACAATGGTCAAACCTAGTTCATTGTCTACATAAGTGGCGCCTGCTTCTATATAAGCATCACCCAATTGTACGGTTTGTGGCGTAACACCATTTAAAGTAATCACTGGAGCAACTGTATCTACAACATTAACCGTTCTAATTTTTTGAAGTGCAGCATTGCCTGAAGAATCCGAAACATTATACGTCACCGAATATGGTCCAGGAACCGCGCTATCAACTGTGGAAACCACATTGATTAACCCTGAAATAACTGCATTGTCATCAAAGTTATCGGTTGCAGTAGCTCCAGCATCTGTATAAGTTGAACCTGCTTGAACAGTTTCGACTACATTGCCTGTAATCATAATTTCTGGAATAGTTGTGTCAACAACATTCACCGTTCTAACCAACGGACTGGCAGCATTACCTGAAGAATCTGAAACATTGTAAGTAACTGTGTAAGTTCCTAATGCAGCAGTATCTACTGTAGATGTAGGTACAATCAACAAGGTTAATGCAGCATCGTTATCAAAATTATCCGTAACAGTAGCGCCTGCATCCATATATGTACTGCCTACTTCAACAGTTACCGGAGACATACCCAGCAAACTAAGTACAGGAATCTCGGTATCAACCACATTAACTGTTCTACTGACTTGAGCTGCCATATTACTTGAAGAGTCAGTTAAATTATAAGTAACTGTATAGGATCCAACTGTATTGGCATCAACCACTCCAGCAATCACAATACTCAAACCTAACTCATTATCAACATAAGTAGCACCTGCTTCCACATAAGGACTTCCCACTTGGACAGTCTGTGGACTTACTCCATTTAAAGTAATAACCGGCGCGATAGTATCTACTACCGTCACAGTTCTAACCTGTGTGACGGCTGCATTGCCTGAAGAATCAGAAACATTGTAAGTTACTGAATACACACCTGGAACACCTGCATTAACAGTGGATACTACATTAATCAATGCTGTCAAAGTAGCATTGTTATCAAAGTTATCGGTTGCAGTTGCAGCTGCATCAATATAAGTACTGCCTGCTTGAATAGTAACATCAACACTTCCACCATCTAGATTTATATTGATTTGAGGGATTTGTGTATCAACAATATTCACTGTTCTTGTTACCTGAGTAGCAACATTTGGCGGAGCCGCGCTATCTTGCACATTGTAAGTAACAATATATGAACCTACAGAAGTGATGTTATTTGTCACATTTGAAGCATCGATGACTATAGTCAACCCTGCTTCATTATCTATATAGGTTGCATTCAGTTCTGAATATGCATTACCCACTTCAATGGTCTGAGGATTAGCACCAATCAAATTAATCACTGGAGCTATGGTATCTACTACCGTAACATTTCTAACTTTTTGTAGCGCCGCATTGTTGTTTGAATCCAGCACATTGTAAGTTACTGTATAACTACCAGGTGTACTGCTATCAACATTAGAAACCACATTTATAGAAGCTGTAATATCTCCATCTAAATTATCCAATGCAGTTGCACCATCATCAACATAGACACTGCCTGCTTCGATAGTCACATCACCATTAATCAAGGTGATAACAGGTATTGCATTGTCTACCACATTTACAGTTCTAGTAACTTCAGTCGATAAATTGCCAGCAGCATCCATTGCATTATAAGTAACGATATAACTTCCAACAGTATCAGTATCACCCATACCATCAACAGGTATTGCAGAAACATCAATCACAATAGTAATTGCAACTGCTGCCGCATCATCAACTAAATCAGTTGTTGATGCATTTGATTCAGAATAGGCACTACCCACATTAACTGTCTGAGGATCAACACCATTCAAAGTGATGACCGGTGCAGTTGTGTCTTGTACAACAATCGTTCTTGTTACCGGTGTTGCGTTATTCCCAGCTGCATCCTGTAAGTTATAAGTAATCGTATAACTACCGACTACCAACTTAGTGTGACCACCAGCAATAACATCCAGCTTCATATCAATATCTGATGTTACTGTATTAACACCCAAATCAAAGCTGTCAAAACCAGTTGCGCCAGCATCTACATACAAACTGCCAGCTTCAATGGTTTCAGAAACATTGCCAGTTAATGTAATGACTGGGATTGTTGCATCAGCCGTTACTTCAACCGATCTGGTTACTTGATTGGCAGCGTTGAAATTGCTGTCCATTACATCATAAGTAACTGTATAAAAAGCTATAACATTGGTATCAACAGGATTGCCCGTTACGATACTTGCAGTAATATCACCATCTGGATTATCCGCAGCGCTTGCACCAAGGTCGGTATAAAGAGTTCCTTGTTCAACACTAACCGATGCTGGACCAATTCGAGTGATGAATGGAATCAGAGAATCTAAATCAAATTCATCATTGATGCCATCACCATCAATATCTGTGCCATTGTCATCAACATCCGCTCTGTTACGTATACCATCATTATCATCATCAGGGTATGTTACTGAAGGAATTGGATGAGGACCATTTAAAAAATGTATATTAGGCTCTGCATCTGCACCATCATTTATTCCATCCCCATCAGAATCTGTACTTAACGTATCAAAATCAAGTAAATCATGTAAATTATCAGCATCAATATCTACAATTATAAAATCAACTGAAGCCGTTGCATCAATCGGCATTGGAACACCACCAATCTCAACAGTCGCATGATAAGTCACAAAATCAACATTGACATTGGTAACCACAAAATCATAAGCATTGTTTCCACTGTCAAACATAACAGCACCAATAACTGAATTCGCTGGCATACCCGTTAAGGCAACTGTAGCTGTACCTGATGTTAAAACATTGTTTAGAGAATCTTTTAACTGTACTGAAATCAGTGATGAATCCACACCATCTGCATCGACAGAAACCACACTGGCAGTAACTGTTGAAGTAGTAATATCGGCATCACCATCAACGAATGTATAAGAAATAGGACTACTGGCTAAATCTGTAGCCACTGCCATAGCATCATCAGTATTTACGGATGTTGTATAAGTAGCTTGCAATATTGAACTGGCAAACATACTACAAGATCCAGCTTGACCGGTATTACAGGTTCGAGAAATCCCTTCACCAATACCAAAGTTGACATCAGCAGTTGCAGCAAATGAAACCTCTGCATTCTTAACAGGATTAAAGAACGCATCAAACAATGATGCTTCCAATTCATTCAACGCAGTGCCATTGGCAAAGGCATTGTTAGTTAAGATTGTTACAAACGATTTCACAAAATCAACTGGTCCTGCTACAAATTCATAATTAATATTGCCACCAATTTGACCATCTAAAATTGTAGCAGTAGATATATAAGTTGAAGCCTTAGTTGTCTTGGCCGTTACACTACAAACACCAGTTCCAACAGGTCGAGGAAAGACAGAGGCAACTTCAGTAGGTGTTGTACACACCATTAATGTACTTAACGTAATATCTGCAGGCTGAGTAAATGTAACTGTTTCAGCGACAATTACTAAATTATCATTAACATCTCGGATAGTGGCGGTTAATGTCACTAGATCCACATTGTCAGCTGTTGCTTGATTATCAGTCACCACAATGGTTGATTTTGCAGCTATTGCAACTCCTGGTATCCAGTTTGTTGTGACCGTGCCAGGTATCCCAAAAGCAGTTCCTACAGTTGTAACAGCAGAATCAATGGTTGAATTACCCACTTTAAGACTAGTATCATCAATGCTACAAGCACCTGTTCCACCAGAAGTAGTACAATTTAAAATCTTAGTTGCATCTGGCAATACGCCACCTAAAGTCGATCCATTTGCATTGGATACTGTAAAGGTCACCACAAAGTTATCAGCCACTAGATTATCATTCGCATCATTAACAATTGCGCTATAGGTTACAGGAGCACCAGCTACTTCAGAATTTGTACTGACTTGATAGCTTGAGTTTGGACCTGAGGGAGAACCTGGCGTCCAAGTAGTTTGGTTAAACTGTGTAGCCAGTAATGTTGTGATTTCAACTCCACCCACAAAGGCTGTAGCTGTAGTAGTACCAATCTTAGTACTGGTATCGGTGAAACTACAGATACCATTGGCATCAGTCACAC
>JAJRQG010000085.1 GCA_024280395.1 Gammaproteobacteria bacterium
AAAGTGATTCAATGGACGAAACGATGAATGATTCAATGAATGAATCAATGGACGAAACGATGAATGATTCAATGAATGAATCAATGGACGAAACGATGAATGAATCAATGGACGAAACGATGAATGAATCAATGGACGAAACGATGAATGAATCAATGGACGATTCAATGGATACAGATGCAACAGAAGGGGATGATGCAATTGTGATTGAAAATATTGCAGATGATGCAACAAAACCAGAACAACTTGTGACTGAACCCGCCAAAAAAGATCAGTCATTGTTAGATAAATTAATGCTATATAAATTTGAGGGATTAATCGGTTTAGGGGTATTATTGCTAGGTTTATTGGGATTTGTATTCTTTAAACGCAAAGGTGGAGATGATCTGTCAGATTCAGGGGGCTTTTTAGATAGTATTTCAAACGATGACACTGATAAGGATGATTCAGATGACTTAAATTCACCATTAGATAGTACTTCTACAGAGCTTGATTTGACAAATTTAGAAGAAGTTGATGAGTTGGAAAATGAAGATTTAATAGAAATAGATGCAGAGGATGGTGAACCTGAAGTTATTGTTATGGATGACTCAACTGAAGAATTTGATGAAGACTTAGATGAGTTGGAAGAATTAGATTTAGACTTGGAATTTGGTTTGGACGATGAATTGGATGAAAGCTTAGAATTGGACTCTGAACCAGAATCAGAAGGTACTGATGAAGAATCTGAAGAACTTGAAAATTTAGAAATTGAATTTGAACTTGAAGAAAATGTATCTAAGGAGCAAGAAGAATCGGAACCTGATGATTTGTCACTTGATTTCGAATTAGATGATTTGGAATTAGATGATTTGGATTTAGATGTTGAAACAGACGAAGAGTTTGACCTTGATTTGGATTTAAGTACCGAAGGCTTAGATAAAGTAACTGAAGATTCTGGAGAGCTTGATGATTTGGTGTTTGACACTGGTGAAAGAACTATAGTGGATGCAGTTGAATCCATTAGTGATGAATTAGAGGAAGTTCCAGACGAAGAATTGGATGATTTAGAATTTGATTTATCTGAGGATTTATTCAACACTGATGATTTAGATTTAGACACTAAAACAGAATTAGAATCAGATAACGAAAATGGTGATGTTACAGAACTTAATTTAGAAACATTAAATGAAGAAGAATTAGACTTGAGTATAGATGATAGTGAAGATTTGGAATTTTCTTTAGATGCTGATGATGTTGAAATTGAAGATTCAAATGAAGCTGCTGATGATGAGAATGAAATTGAAGAGTCAACTGAAACGGAATCTGAACTTTCTGAAGAGTCAGGTTCTGATGAAGACATAGATATAGGTTTGGATTTTGATGATCTTGCTAGTGATGATGCGATTGATACTAAACTTGATTTGGCTAAAGCTTATTTTGAGATGGGTGATATAGACGGTGCACAACAAATGGTCAATGAAATTATAGAAGAAGGAAATGATGAACAGAAATCAAAAGCCGAGATTTTAAAGAGCGAAATAGAAGGTTCATAGCCGACTTTTATTAATCTATTTAAAGGGCTGTTAGTAAATTTCTAGCAGCCCTTTCTTGTTTTAGAGGAA
The DNA here is from genome assembly GCA_024280395.1 of Gammaproteobacteria bacterium. Taxonomy (GTDB): domain Bacteria; phylum Pseudomonadota; class Gammaproteobacteria; order Xanthomonadales; family Marinicellaceae; genus NORP309. The sequence continues at coordinate 1,605 of JAJRQG010000085.1, forward strand.
AGAAAGAAATTTTAATTAAATGAAAATGACAAGATATGCATGCGGTATTGAATATGATGGACACGGTTTTTTGGGTTTTCAAACGCAAGCCCAAGAACCCACAATCCAGGACTGTTTAGAAAAAGCCATAGCCAAAGTTGCCAATCATAAAGTTAGATTGATTTGTTCTGGTCGTACAGACACTGGTGTTAGTGCAACAGCTCAGGTAATTCATTTTGACACAGAATCCGAGAGAACAAGTTATCAATGGATTATGGGTATTAACACGAACTTACCTAAGGGCATATCAATACTCTGGATTAAACAAGTTTCTGAAGATTTTCATGCTCGGTTTTCCGCTATTCAACGCAGTTATCAATATACTATTTTGAATAGGTGGGTTAGACCAGCTTTGAATCGACACAGCGTTACTTGGGAAATGTTACTCTTAGATGAGAAGAAAATGCACAAAGCTGCGCAATATCTACTTGGAAAACATGATTTTAATGCTTTTAGATCATCAATATGCCAATCTAAAACACCTATAAAAACCATCAATAGTATTTCTGTCACTAGAGAAGGCAATAAAGTTATTATGAATGTTGCTGCATCAGGTTTTCTACATCACATGATTAGAAATATCATAGGCACTCTAATACCCATAGGAAGAGGCGAAAAAAACATTGAAACTATGCTGAGGATACTAGAAAGCAAAGATAGAACAAAAGCAGGGGTTACAGCAGCACCAAATGGTTTATCTTTTAATACAGTAAAGTATCCCAAGAAATTTTGTTTGCCAGAAGGGCCGATTCCTGATCATTTGGAACCTTGTCATGAAAACTAGATATTTTACAAAGTTCTGCGGAATAACGAATATAGAAGATGCAATCAATGCTCAAAATGCAGGCTGTGATGCAATGGGTTTTGTTTTTGCAAAGAAGTCTGAACGGTATATAGCCGTTGATGTCTGCCTGGAGATTATTGATAGTATTTCCCCCAATATTTTGTTAGTTGCATTATTTGCGGACAATACTGTTCAGGAAATAAACAATGTTATAGAGCATTGTAATATTCATGTTCTTCAATTTCATGGTAGTGAAACGCAAGAGTTTTGCCAACAGTGGCAGCTTCCTTATTGGAAAGCCATTCCAATGGCAGATGGTGTCAATCCCATTGAATATTCGAAGAAATATGTTGATGCTGCGGGATATTTAATTGATAATTATGGTTCTAATAAATCTGGTGGCAGTGGCTCTCGATTTAATTGGGATAATTTGCCAAAAAAATTAGACAACAAATGGATATTGGCAGGTGGTTTGAACCTTGAAAACATACAACAGGCCAAATCTTTAACTAATATAAAAAGTTTTGATGTGAGCTCGGGAATTGAAGAATGCCCTGGGAGAAAATCAAAAACTAAAATGATAAACTTTATAAAAAAATTAAATGATTGACTATTACAATTATCCAGACCACAAAGGTCATTTTGATCAGTTTGGAGGAATATTTGCTTCTGAAACATTGATGCTTTGCTTAAAAGAGCTGCAAGAATCGTATGCCAAGTTGAAATTAAGCAAGGCTTTTCAAAATGAGTTTTATAACGATTTGGCACATTACGTAGGAAGGCCATCTCCATTGTACTTCGCGAAGAGGTTGACCGAGACAGTTGGTGGGGCAAGAATCTGGCTTAAACGAGAAGATTTAAATCACACTGGTGCCCATAAAATAAACAATACTGTCGGACAAATTCTGATGGCCAAAGCCATGGGTAAAAAACGAATCATTGCTGAAACAGGGGCCGGGCAACATGGTGTTGCAACAGCGACAGTAGCAGCAAGACTGGGGTTGAAATGTGTGGTATATATGGGTGAGGTAGATATTCAACGGCAAGCCATCAATGTATACCGAATGAAATTATTGGGTGCAGAAGTGATTAGCGTGACATCAGGTTCAAAAACTCTTAAAGATGCTTTGAATGAAGCCATGCGTGATTGGGTGGCCAATGTCGATGATACTTTTTATATTATTGGTACTGTAGCAGGGCCTGCACCTTATCCTGAAATGGTTCGCGATTTTAATTCAATTGTTGGTAAAGAAGCGAAACAACAATTCGAAAGACAGGTAGGTGGTTTACCCGATGCTTTGGTTGCATGTGTTGGAGGCGGTTCTAATGCAATGGGATTATTCTACGAATTTTTGAACGATGAATCAGTCGCTTTATATGGCGTGGAAGCGGAAGGAAAAGGCATGAAAACTGGAAAACATGCAGCTTCCATAACCGCTGGTGATATTGGAGTTTTACATGGAAATAGGACTTATGTTATGTCTGATGAAGATGGGCAAATTATTGAAACCCATTCTATTTCGGCCGGATTGGATTATCCTGGAGTAGGACCTGAACATGCTTTTTTGCATTACTCTAAGCGTGCAAATTATGTATTGGCCAATGATGATGAGGCACTCAATGCCTTCCATTTGTTAACTGAAATTGAAGGGATATTGCCCGCATTAGAAAGTTCACATGCTGTGGCTTATGGTATGAAGCTTGCACAAAAACTAGATAAGGATAAGCATATTATTATTAATCTATCAGGAAGAGGAGACAAAGATGTTCATACCATTGCTGCTCTTGAAGGGATTAAATTATGAGTAGATTAGAACAAACATTTATTCAACTAAAGAAGTACAAAAACAAAGCGTTAATTCCTTTTATTACTGCAGGCCATCCTCATCCATTGTTAACAGTACCTATTATGCACTCGTTGGTTAAAAATGGTGCCAGTATCATTGAATTGGGTATGCCCTTTTCTGATCCAATGGCTGATGGTATTGTTATTCAAGAATCTTCAGAAAAGGCGATTGAACATGGTATGACATTGGACTCTGTACTGGATATTGTAGGAGAGTTTAGAGAGGAAGACAAAGATACTCCAGTGGTGTTAATGGGTTATTTAAACCCAATTGAAAAATTTGGCTATGAAGCTTTTGTTGAAACAGCTGCAAACTCTGGTGTGGATGCAGTCTTAATTGTCGATTGTCCACCTGAAGAATCCGCCGAATTGTTGATTTTGCTCAAACGATACAATATGAACCAGATATTTCTAATTGCACCAACAACAGATAAACAAAGACAGATGTATATACTATCACAAGCATCTGGCTTCATATATTGTGTAGCTCTAAAAGGTGTTACAGGCGCTGCAAACGTAGAATATAATGACTTATCAGAAAAAATTGCTTCGGTAAAATCCATTTCAGATATACCTGTAGCTATAGGTTTTGGCGTTAAAGATGTTGAGTCGGCATTAAGCGTTGCAGAATATGGAGACGCCGTGGTTATTGGTTCAGCTTTAGTTAGTTTGTTGGACAGGTGTAAGAATCAAGGAGATGTCGAGAGCGCCATTAAATCATTCATCAAACCGATAGCAATTGCTATCAACAAATCATAGAGAATTATTATGAGTTGGTTCCAAAAAATAAAATTATCAAGAATCCGCACAGAAGGTGGAAATAAAAAGAAAAATGTTCCAGAAGGACTTTGGACAAAATGTGAACAATGTGATGAAGTGTTGTATCAACCTGAGCTTGAGAAATCAGCACGTGTTTGTCCAAAATGTGGATTTCATGGTCGTTTAACTGGTCGTGCCCGTTTAGAAAATTTCTTAGATGAAGGTTCGAGAACAGAAATCGCTCCAAATTTAGAATCACTAGATCCTTTAAAGTTTAAAGACTCTAAAAAATACAAAGATCGTACCATTCAAGCACAAAAGAAAACGGGTGAAAAAGATGCATTAATTGCAATGACGGGAAAACTATTGGGCAAAGAAGTAGTTGCTTCAGCATTTAGTTTTAGTTATATGGGTGGCTCTATGGGTTCAGTTGTGGGTGAAAAATTTGTCAGAGCAGCGCACATTGCGCTAGAAAAAAAGATTCCATTCATCAACTTTTCAGCTTCTGGTGGTGCAAGAATGCAGGAATCATTGTTCTCACTGATGCAAATGGCCAAAACATCCGCTGTACTAAAGAAATTGCAAAAAGCTGGTATACCCTATATTTCGGTATTAACTAATCCTACAACAGGTGGTGTATCTGCGAGTTTAGCTTTGCTGGGCGATATTAATATTGCTGAACCCGATGCCCTGATTTGTTTTGCAGGACCAAGAGTGATAGAACAAACGGTAAGAGAAAAATTACCAGAAGGATTTCAACGTTCTGAATTTTTGCAAGAGCACGGAGCCATTGATATGATTGTAGATCGGAGAGAGATGCGTGAAACAATCGCCAGATTACTGAATTTATTAACATCATCGACAAACAACCCGATTGAACCTGATGAAGTGATTGTTAAGAAAGACAATAAAAAGAACACAAAGAAAATTGAGAATGACGACAAGAAAGTCGCTTAATCAATGGTTGTCTACGCTTGAAACTCAGCACAATAAAAAAATTGATCTGGGTTTGGAGCGAATTAAAAGGGTTTATGATTATCTCAATTTAGATAAAATATCACCGAAAATCATCACCGTCGCAGGTACCAATGGAAAGGGCTCTACGGTGGCTATTCTCTCAAGCATCATCCAGCAAGCTGGTTACAATGTAGGGTGCTTTACTTCTCCGCATATTTTAGAGTTCAATGAAAGAATCCAAATCAATGACAAAAATGTTGCCAATAAAGAAATAATTGAAGCATTTGAACGAATTGAAGAAAACCTCAATGGGCTCACTTTAAGTTATTTTGAATACGCAACATTGGCTGCATTTATTGTTTTTAAGAGCAATAGAGTTGATGTCAGTATATTAGAAGTGGGTTTGGGTGGACGATTGGATTCTGTGAATGTAATTGATACAGATTGTGCAATCATTACAACCATCGATATTGATCATACCGATTGGTTGGGAAATGACATTGAGTCAATTGCTCTTGAGAAAGCTGGGATTATTCGAGCCAATAAGCCTGTAGTCTATGGTGATGTTGATTGTCCTAAATCTATCATTGCCCACGCCGAAAAGCTCAATGCTCAATTAACTGTTGTTGATCCATTTTTGACAATCTCCAAATTAAACATCAAAGGAGACTATCAAAATAAAAATGCCAGAACGGTTATCACAGCATTAGGACTGATGAAACCTGAAATAAAGGTATCTAAAGAAAATATTAACTATGGATTAATGAATGTTCATTTGAATGGTCGCTTACAAACCATTTTGGAAAATCCTGATATTATTGTTGATGTTTCTCACAATAAACAAGCTGCAGAATCTCTGGCAAATTGGTTGAGTGACAATCCTATTGAAGGCAAAACCATTGCTGTCTTTGCCGTGTTAAAAGACAAATATGCTGTTGATTGGTTGAAAAAATTTAAAAGTTTTATTAATTGTTGGTGTGTTTCAGATCTTAAGTCTGAACGGGCTATGCCGAAGAATGAATTGTTACAGATGTTAGCTGATGATTATCAATTGGTGATGTCTTTTGAATCTGTGCAATTGGCATTTAAAAAAGCAAAAATTATCGCCGATAAAAAAGATAGAATCATTGTATTTGGCTCATTCTATACAGTCAGCGAAGTCATGCAAAAATGCTAATAGACTTGCATTGTCACAGTAATTGCTCTGATGGTTCGCTGACTCCTGTGGAACTGGTTAACTTGGCACATCAATCAAATGTTGAGGTGCTGTCCATTACCGATCATGACAATGTAGATGCCTATTCAGTTCTTTATAAAACAAAAATACCTCTCAAGATTATCACCGGAATAGAATTTTCAACGGTTTGGAATAAGATTGGAATTCATGTTATTGGGTTAAATATAGATATACAGTCAGCAGGATTGCAGTCATCAATTAATAGTCAAAAAGTTGCAAGAAGAGAAAGGGCGATTAATATTTCTAAAAGGCTAGAAAAACATGGATTGATAGATGGCTACAACAAAATAATTGCCTCAACCAACCCAGCGCAAGTTGGAAGACCCGATTTTGCAAAACTATTAATATCAGAAGGAATAGCAAAAGACTGGAACCAAGCTTTTAAAAAATACTTGGGTGCGGGCAAAGCAGGCGATGTAAAAAGCCACTGGTTGTCATTCGATCAAGTGCTTGATTGTATTCTTGAATCTGGGGGAATTCCCGTACTGGCACACCCTCTTTATTACAAATTAACCAACAGCAAACTAAAACGCTTATTAGCAGATTTTGTTAAACAAGGTGGAATAGGATTAGAAGTGCTAAATGGATATCAAAATTCAGACAAAACTCAATATTTGTGCCAATTGTGCAGAGAATTTGGATTGAGAATATCAGTGGGCTCTGATTTCCATGAGCCTGATGGGCGAAAAAAATTGGGAATTGATACTAAATATTTTTCAGGCATGGACTCTGTATGGGAACTATTATAATACTATTCATTCTATTTGGTCATGCTGTAAATTGAAAATTTGGCATTGCCTGCTAAATTATTAACTTTGCCAAAAATTCTTTTTAAGTGAGAGTAATAAGGCAGATGTCTATTAGCAACAACCAAGAATGTGCCTCCTTTATTTAAGGTTTTGTGTGATTGTTTAAACATTTGCAAGGCAATATGTGTACCAATACTATGTGATTGATGAAAGGGTGGATTACAAACAATTAAGTCAACAGAGTTAGGGGCGAAGTCGTCTAAACAATTGTTGACTAAAAATTGACAGTTTTCTAAAGATTTTACGTTGAATTCACAGGTGAGCTTTGCCGAAGCAACAGCCATATAAGATTCATCGGTAAATGTAACTTTGGCTTTTGGGTACAATACGGCAAGATTTAAGCCAACTACACCATTCCCACAACCCAAATCAACAACATTGTTAATGCCAGAAAGTTTGGGTAAGTTTTGCAATAAAAATCGTGTGCCAATATCCAATGATTGTTTAGAAAAAACATTGACATGATTGAAGATTTTGAATTTCGTATTTTCTTGTGCGAAAGTCTGCACAGGTGACGGTTTGTTTGGCTTCATTTCAGATTTAACAAAAATCAAACGAGCTTTTTTTTTGGCCAATGAAGTGTTTGTTTCGCCTATTTTTTCTTCAAGGATGCTCCAAATTACTTTGGGCATATTTTTAACCATTCCCGCTACGATAATTTGTGTATTTGAATGAATGTGATGAGTGATTGAACCAATAAAATAACGCAGATAATCTAAGGTTTTTGGTGTTTTTATGATGACATAATCATAAGTGGTTTTGTATTTAGATAGACTGTTTAATAAATCGACCTTTTTTATATCTAGTTGATTTGATGAGATGTTTTCAATGATGGCTTTTTGGCTAATGATTGAATCATTCACTGCACAGGGGTGGTATTCAAGCAATGATAATGTTAATGCACCGAACGCATCATTGAAAATTAAGATGTTTTTGTTTTTTAATTCTGTATGTTGTTCATACAGGTGTTCTAGGAGATATTGGTCGGCAGCATCCCATGCTTGTAGATTATGGTTCTTTTGTTGAGGGAATCTTTCAAGGTTAAATGTGTTGAAAGAAGTATTGAAGCATGTAGTCATGGATTGTTTTCTTATTAATTAGATATATGTTTAAGATAAGCTAAATTTTCCACCATTATATGCTAAAATATTATCACTATGGGATTAAGTACACATAAATTGTTTTTTAAAAAAGGACAACAAGTATTCAAAGTTGGTGATAAGGCTGATTGTGCCTATATCGTTGAATCTGGCACCATAAATTTATTTGCTGTTTCTCAACAAGATGATTTGATTGCATCTTTAGGCCAGGGTGAATTGCTTGGGGAAATGGGAGTCATAGATCAGTCTAAACGTTCAGTGAGTGCTTTTGCTGCGTCTGATTTGGAGCTATTGGTGATTGATAGAGAGCAAATTACCAAACGGTTAGAAAAATCAGATCCAATTATTCGTGGTGTTATGGAAGTATTGTTGCGAAGAATTAGGAATATGTTGGGTACAGTTCATGAATTTGATGAAGTAACAAGCATCTCAGACCATACTGATAATTCTATTGTAACGGAAGGTCTAGATAAAATACGCTTCGAAAAAGAATTACATCAAGCATTAGAGAAGGGGGATATTAACAATGTTTATCAACCAATGGTTTGTCTTAAAAGTGGAAAAATCGCTGGTTTCGAGGCATTAAGCCGTTGGAATCATCCAGAAAAAGGAATGATTTCACCTTTTGAGTTTATTACTTTGGCTGAAGAAAGTGATTTGATTAAAACCATGGGCTTGCAAATATTTGATAGTGCTTGCAAACAATTGGCAATATTTCAAAAAGTAAGAGATGAAATAGATAAGACATTGCCAGCTTTATTTATGAGTATCAATGTTTCAGCTGCACAATTGACGGCCAGTAACTTCTTTGCAGACATTTACGAAATCACACAAAACTATGGTATAGAACCCTCCAATATCAAAATTGAGATTACTGAGAGCTTGGTTGTTGATTATAAAAAAATTAAAGTCTGGATTGATGATTGTCGTAATATGGGATTTAAACTATCTCTTGATGACTTTGGAACGGGTTACTCCGGCTTTCAGCATTTATTAGAGCTCGATTTTCACACCATCAAAATTGACCAGGCATTCACGATGTCGATTGAAACCAATCCAAAGAGTTTAATTATGTTAGAAGTTATTACCGATATGGCAAAACGCATGAATATGTCAGTGGTTGCAGAAGGAATTGAAGATTTAGAATGTGCCAATAAGCTTAAAAATATTGGCGTAGATTATGCTCAAGGGTACTATTTTTTCAAGCCCATTAGTGCTGCAGAAATTTTACCTTTCCTTTGAGAGTTTCTATCTAAAAAAAGCTCCTTTTTCAATGATTAAACCTAATACATTTTAAGCTGTTTGTGCTATAATTCGTCGATTGGAAAAAAGCAATTAGGAAACCTAAATAATGGTCGATGAAACCAACGATAATCTAAGTTCAAATTCAGATATTCAAAAAGTAAATCTCGTTGATGAGATGCAAAAATCATACCTTGATTATGCCATGAGCGTAATTGTTGGTAGGGCATTACCAGATGTGCGAGATGGTTTGAAACCTGTACATCGTCGTGTCTTGTTCGCCATGAGTGAATTGGGCAATGATTGGAACAAAGCCTATAAAAAATCAGCACGTATTGTTGGTGATGTGATTGGTAAATACCATCCGCATGGTGATACTGCTGTTTATGACACCATTGTACGGATGGCACAACCCTTTTCTTTGCGTTATATGTTGGTTGACGGACAAGGTAACTTTGGTTCGGTTGATGGAGATTCAGCTGCAGCCATGCGTTATACGGAAATCCGCATGTCGAAAATTGCCCATCAGTTATTGGCTGATATTGACAAGGACACTGTTGATTTTCGTGCCAACTATGACGAGTCAGAACACGAACCTGTAGTTTTACCATCAAGAGTTCCTGCTTTGCTAGTTAATGGCTCTTCAGGTATTGCTGTAGGTATGGCCACCAATATTCCACCGCATAATTTAACCGAGGTTATCAATGCAGTAATTGCAATGTCTTTCAATCAAGAAATTACCCTTGATGAATTGATGGAGCACATGCCAGGACCAGATTTTCCAACTGCGGCTATAATCAATGGCTCTAAAGGTATTCGTGAAGCCTATGAAACGGGTAAAGGCAAGATTTATATGCGTGCCAAAACGCATATTGAAATTGATGACAATACTGGCAAGCAAACCATTATTGTTGACGAACTTCCGTACCAAGTCAACAAAGCCAAGCTGATTGAAAAAATTGCTGAATTATTAAAGATTAAACGCATAGAAGGCATTACTGCTTTACGTGATGAGTCTGATAAAGACGGTATGCGTGTCGTTATCGAAATGCGCCGTGGTGAAGTGGCAGAGGTAATGCTGAATCAATTGTTTAAATTGACTCAATTACAAACTGTATTCGGTATGAATATGGTAGCACTGGTTGATGGACAACCTGAATTATTAACTTTGCGCCAAATTATCAATGCTTTCTTAAAACACAGACGTGAAGTGATTGTTCGCCGTACTTTGTTCTTATTGAAGAAAGCACGAGCAAGAGCCCATGTATTGGAAGGCTTAGCCATAGCATTGGCCAATATTGATGAAATTATTGCATTGATCAAAGCATCAGAGAACCCAACAGCTGCCAGAGAAGCATTATTGGGTAAAAGATGGCAGTCAGAAACGATTAAAGCCATGTTGTCAGGTGATGCAAGCCTATGTCGTCCTGAAGATTTATCTGATGAATATGGCATGTTTGATGACGGTTACCAATTGTCACCGATTCAAGCCAAAGCCATATTGGATTTACAATTACACAGATTAACTGGTTTAGAGCAAGACAAGTTAACCAATGAATTCAAAGAAATCATTGTTAAAATTCAAGAGTTTATAGAAATACTAACCAATCCCGATAGATTGCTTGAAGTGGTTAGAGAAGAATTAGAAGAAATCAAAACTAACTTTGGTGATGAACGTCGTTCAGTGATTATTGAACACCAAATGCATCTAACCATGGAAGATTTGATTACAGAGGAAGAGGTTGTGGTTACTCTATCGCATGCGGGTTATGCCAAAATGCAACAGTTAGATGTCTATCAAGCGCAAAGACGTGGTGGCAAAGGCAAAACAGCCACCAAGATGAAAGATGAAGATTTTGTTGAAAGATTGTGGGTGACCAATACCCATGATACTTTGTTGTGCTTTAGTGATAAAGCCAAATTATATTGGCTTAAAGTTTATGAACTGCCTATGGCATCTCGAACAGCCAAAGGCAAGCCATTGGTTAACTTATTGCCATTAGAAAAAGACGAAAGAATTACAGCCATATTACCGATTCGTGATTATGACGAAGATAAATTTATCTTCTTCTCAACAGCCATGGGCGTGGTGAAGAAATCTCCATTGCCTCTATTCAAAAACGTTCGTGCAAACGGTGTAATTGGATTAACACTACTAGAAGGTGATCACTTGGTTAATGTTGAAATCACCGATGGGACCAAAGAAGTATTGTTGTTCACAACCGGTGGTAAATGTGTCAGATTTGACGAATCAGGTATTCGCTCAATGGGCCGAACAGCCCGCGGTGTGCGTGGTATCCGACTTAAAGAAGACCAAAAAGTGGTATCCATGTTTGTAGCCGATGAAGGCAATGTACTGGTTTGTACTGAAAATGGTTATGGAAAACAAACGCCATTAGAAGAATTTAGATTAATTAACCGTGGTGGACAAGGCGTGATTGCTATTCAATGTTCAGAACGCAATGGCGATGTGGTTGGTGCTTGTCAGGTTTCAGAAAAAGATGAAATCATGTTAATAAGCGATGGTGGAACTTTGGTTCGCACCAAAGCCAATGGCATATCAACCGTAGGACGTAATACCCAAGGTGTTACATTGATTCGTTTGTCCAAGAAAGAAAAACTCGTTAGCTTGGCAAAAATTGCCTACATGGAAGGCGATGACGATTCTGACGAAGAAGAGTAATAACTAAAAACCGCTATTCCCGCGAAGGCGGGAATCCATGTTGTTCAAAACTGGATTCCCATCTTCAAGGAAATGACAGGTAGTACTAAATACAATAATAAACTCTGCGTAACTCTGCGGTTCTCCGCGAATCTCTGCGTTCCTTAGTTCTAAAATTGGGGACAATATGACACAACTAAAAAATGCCTATATCTGCGATGGCATCCGCACACCCATTGGACGTTTTGGTGGCGCACTTGCCACTATTCGACCTGATGACTTGCTCGCTCATGTTATCAAAGAATTAATCCACAGAAATCCAGATTTAAACCCTGAAAAAATCGAAGATGTTATAGCAGGTTGTGCCAACCAAGCCGGTGAAGACAATCGCAATATAGCTCGCATGTCTGCATTACTGGCAGGATTACCCAATAATGTTCCAGGTGTAACAATTAATCGATTGTGCGCATCAGGTCTTGATTCGGTTGCCATGGCAGCAAGAAATATTGCCACAGGAGAGCCGATTTGATTATCGCAGGTGGTGTAGAATCCATGTCACGCGCTCCTTTTGTAATGCCAAAAGCCCAAAGCGCCTATTCACGTCAAGCTGAAATTTTCGATACAACCATCGGTTGGAGATTTGTCAATAAACAATTAAAAGCCCAATATGGCATAGATTCCATGCCAGAGACCGCTGAAAATGTAGCAGAGCAATTCAATATCAGTCGAGAAGACCAAGATTTATTTGCATTCAATAGCCAAAACAAAACTGCCATTGCCCAAGATAAGGGTATCTTTGCTGAAGAAATTGTGCCTGTTGAAATACCACAAAGAAAAGGCGATCCGGTAATATTTGATAAAGACGAACACCCAAGACAAACGCCAATGGAAAAACTCGGCTCTTTGCGAACTCCTTTCAAAAAAGAAGGTGGAACCGTCACTGCAGCCAATGCATCAGGTGTCAATGATGGTGCATGCGCATTAATCATTGCTTCAGATGATGCAGTTAAACAAAATGGTTTAAAGCCGATTGCTAAGATAATAGGCAGTTGTGCTGTTGGTGTAGAACCAAGAATCATGGGCATAGGTCCCGTTCCAGCCACACAAAAATTACTGAATAAATATGGCCTTAGCGTTGATGATTTAAGTGTAATCGAATTAAATGAAGCCTTTGCCGCACAATCCCTAGCTGTATTGCACGAACTAGGAATAGCAGATAACGATCCACGAGTGAACCCAAACGGCGGAGCCATTTCATTGGGGCACCCATTGGGTATGAGTGGCGCACGTTTAGCCCTAACAGCCGCCAAACAACTGCAAAGGACAGGTGGAAAATATGCTATTTGTACATTATGTATAGGCGTAGGGCAGGGCATGGCGATGCTTTTGGTAAATTGTGAATGATTAATTGTTAATGGTAAATGAAATAAACAAAGTGCACTAGAATGGATAAAATGTTTTTAAGTAGGTTTGTAATAAGTAAAAAATCAATAATCTTAGAAATTAACCCAAATACAGGTGATATATTAAAACGTTTTAAACAGCCGAAAAACTGGAAATGGGATGGTAATAGAGCACAAGCAAATTGGGAAAAATATAAAGGTAAAACTTTTCTTGTTTATATTTATAAAGGCAATCTGATATTCCAAGAAGGGAACAACCGATTTGAAATAGATTCAAATTACTCTTCTAATATGGTAAGAAAAGGATTTAAATGGATTGAATTTCAATTGTTAAAAAACAATAAAAAAGTTTATACATTTAAATATCAAGATCCACAAACTAGACCAGGTAGTTTGTTGAGAGCATTTTTTTTCGATGATGATTGGTGGGACTGGGATACTCCATTTGAAAATGTGCATAACTACATAAATAAAAAAGGAATTTATAAATAAACATAAGTTTTGATTGTAATTAAAAAATTTGAGTATGAAGTAATGGAGTATCCATAAGGAAATCATATTTGATTAGTGAAAAGTAATACTTGAAAAATTGTTCAAAAGTACATAGTATTAATTCCAAACATTATTAAGAAGAAAATCATGAGTATAGATAATATTATTGAAGAAGCGTTGCATCTAAAGCCTCAAGAAAGGTATTTGTTGGTTGAAAATTTGATTAATAGCTTAAATGAACCCAATAAATCTATTGATGATATTTGGATTGAAGAATCTAAAAAGAGACTAAAAGCTTATCAACAAGGCAAGTTAAAAACTGTTAGTTATGAAAAAGTATTTGGTTCATGAAAGTCGAGTTTTTAGAACTTGCTCAATTTGAACTTGAAGACTCTAGAGAATACTATGATTTCCAACAGCCTAAATTGGGTGAGACTTTCAAAAAAGATGTTCAAAGTGCTGTTGATAAAATCATTGAATTGCCAAAACTCTATCCAGAAGTAGCACCGAAGATCAGAAGATGTCTATTACACAGGTTTCCATTTAGTATAATTTATTCAATAAGCAATGAAACCATAATTATTTTGGCCATTGCTCACCAAGCAAGAAAGCCATTTTACTGGATTGACAGAGTTCAATAACTAAAAATAATTGTTAAACATTGATAACCATCAAGTCAATAAATTATAATAGCTGTAAAATATAAAATACTCTGCGCGACTCTGCGGTACTCTGCGAAGCTCTGCGTTTCTTAAAACAAACAGAGAAAACTATGTACTCACAAGGTCTAAGAGATTCAAAGGCGGGCGATGATTCACCTGAATTGCTCGATGCATTCCAGCAAAGAATCGATAAAGAAGAAAAAATTGAACCCCGTGATTGGATGCCACAGGCATATCGCAAAACTTTGATTCGTCAGATATCACAACACGCACACTCTGAAATTGTTGGCCAATTGCCTGAAGCCAATTGGGTGACACGTGCGCCAAGTTTGAAACGTAAATTGATTCTATTGGCCAAGATTCAAGACGAAGCAGGACATGGCTTGTATTTATATTCAGCAGCCGAAACATTGGGCGAATCACGCCATCAGATGTATCAGGATTTATTATCTGGCAAAGCCAAATACTCCAGTATTTTCAATTATCCAACGCTTAATTGGGCAGATGCGGGTGCAGTAGGGTGGTTAGTTGATGGTGCTGCCATTATGAACCAAGTGGCTTTGTGTCGGACTTCTTATGGCCCTTATTCGCGAGCGATGGTTAGGATTTGTAAGGAAGAAAGTTTTCATCAGCGTCAAGGCTATGACATTATGCTGAAAATGGCAAAGGGCTCTCCCGAACAAAAAGCCATGGCGCAAGATGCGCTGAATCGCACCTGGTGGCCATCTTTGATGATGTTTGGTCCCAGCGATAAAGATTCAACTCATTCTGATCAGTCTATGAAGTGGAAGATTAAACGTTTTAGTAACGATGATTTAAGACAAAAATTTATTGATGCCACCGTCCCACAAGCCGAATATTTGGGTTTAAGTATTCCTGATAAGAATTTGAAATACAACGATAAAATAGGCCATTATGATTTCAGTGAAATTAAGTGGGATGAATTATTCAATGTGATAAAAGGCAATGGCCCATGCAACCAACAACGCATGGATGCCCGCAACAAGGCTTATGAAGATGGAGCTTGGGTACGAGAAGCAGCCGCAGTTTATGCTGAAAAACAAGACAACAAGAAACACAATAAAGAGGTGGCATAATGAAATTATATGAAGTATTTTTAAGAGCAAAATCAGGCTTAAGCCACAAACATGTTGGTTCAGTACATGCCACCGATGCGCAAATGGCGATGCAAAATGCCCGAGATTTATACACCAGACGTGAAGAAGGTGAAAGCATTTGGGTTGTGGATTCTACACAAATCATTTCATCGAATCCGAATGATAAAGCCGCTTATTTTGAACCAGCAGTGGATAAAATTTACCGTCACCCCAGTTTTTACCCATTTGACAAAGAGGTGAAAAATATCTAATGAGCGCAGAGTATAATTATGTTCTCAATTTAGCGGACAACACCCTGATTTTAGGACAAAGACTGTCTGAATGGTGTGGTGTAGGACCATTTTTAGAAGAAGATTTGGCATTGACCAATACCGCACTAGATATTATTGGACAAGCCAAAATGTTACTGGAGTTCGCTGCAGAGTTAAAAGACTCTGATGATTCAGCTGATGATTTGGCTTTTATGCGTGACCAACACGAATTTAAAAATGTTATTTTGGTTGAGCAACCCAATGGTGATTATTCACAAACATTATTGCGCCAATATTTTATGGATGTTTACCATTTACATCTATATACCGCTTTATCCAACAGTAAAAACGAACAATTGGCAGGTATCGCAGCAAAGTCATTAAAAGAAGTGAATTATCATTTAGAAAGAAGTGATCTCTGGATAAAAAGAATGGCACATGGCACTGAGGAAAGTTTTAATCGTTTACAAGCATCTCTGGATAAGCTTTGGCATTACCACCATGAACTGTTTGAAGAAAGTGATGAGTTAACTGAATTGGTCGAACAAGGCATAGCAGCAGATCCCAAACAATTAAAAGAACTTTGGGAAAGTGAAGTTAATGGATTGCTGTCCTCAACACCATTAAAGATTCCACAAACAGGCTGGAAAGCCACAGGTGGTCGAGTAGGGAACCACAGTGAATATTTGGGCTTGATGTTATGCGAAATGCAATTTTTACAGCGGGCTTATCCGAATTGTGAGTGGTAGAGTTTCTTTAAGAGTACATAACACATATGGTTTTATATTTATGAAAATTATAAGAAGTAAGTGTTACTTGTATGGCGTACTAGTATTATTTATTTCTGGATGTATATCAAACCCTGTTTATAAAGGAATAGTAACAGACTGTAATGATAATAGGCTAAGTGGAATTAAAGTTGAAGCGTGGAAAAATAAATGGATGCCATTTCATTTGCCGGAGAAAATAAGTGAAGCTACAACTAATGAAAATGGTGAGTTTATATTAACATCTGAAATAAATATTAGCTTCTTCGTTTTTTCAGGAAATAAGATTAGATTATTAAATCATCCAAGAAAGTCGATTAATGAGTGTGATAAATAATCTCATTCCTATGCAGAGAGTTTTTGGAATAACTAAAAGATATTGATTTACCAGAGGGCACAGAGAACACAGAGGTATAAAAAAACTATTTTTTATCATAAAGTACTCAAACTGATGAGTTTTACAAATTTTTATAGTATTTTATAATTAAAATCTCTGTTCCCTCTGTGGTTTTAACTATTTTAAGACATAAACATTAATTGAATTTTAGTTATTTCAGAGTCTTAGAGCGTGAGGTACGAGGAAAATCATTAGAATGAAGAATAAAGTTAAACAAATATTAACCCAAGTAACAGACCCAGAGATTCCTGTTTTGTCTTTAGATGATTTGGGTGTAATTCGAAATATAGAAGTTAATGACAATGAAATAATAGTCACCATAACACCTACATACAGCGGTTGCCCCGCAATGGAAGTGATGGAACAAGATATAATAGATGTGCTAAAAAAAGAAGGCCGTAGGGTGGGCTTGCCCACCAAAGTTACGGTAATAACACAACTATCGCCTGCATGGACAACCGATTGGATAACAGAAAAGGGCAAAAAAGCCTTATTTGAATACGGTATCATGCCACCGAGTAAAAAGGGGGAAATTATTTGCCCACAATGTAAGAGCAAAAATGTAGAATTGTTGAGTCAATTTGGATCGACAGCATGTAAGGCGTTATATAAGTGCAAAGAATGTTTAGAACCATTTGATTATTTTAAATGTCATTAGAATAAATAAGGAACGCAGAGATTCGCTGAGGTCTCACAGAGTTACGCAGAGTTGATAGAAACATGAATAAAGAATTGATAATGAACAGTCATATTTTTTTAAAAACTCTGTGTATCTCTGCGCCTACCCTGCGAATCTCTGCGTTCCTTGGAAAAAAGAGAATAAGATGTACGAATTTCATAAAGTAAAAATTAAAAATATACAACAAGAAACCAATGATGCGGTCATCTGGACTTTGGATATTCCTGTTCATTTCAAATCCACTTTTATCTGGCAAGCTGGTCAGCATTTGACGTTTATAAAAATAGTCAATGGTGAAGAAATAAGGCGCAGTTATTCGATTTTTAATCCTGCCAATGAAGACGATATTCAGGTGTTGATTAAAAAAGTGGAGGATGGCTTGTTTTCAGTTCCTGCACAATCCGAATACCAAGTGGGAGATAAGGTTGAAGTGATGGCGCCAACGGGACATTTCATCATGGTTCCGCAAGATGATAAAACCTATGTCTTATTTGCAGCAGGCAGTGGCATTACACCCATCATGGGCATGATTCATGAAGTATTGAACAACTCGAATAGCCATATTAATCTGTATTATGGTAATTCAACCGTCGAAAGTACCTTGTTGAAAACCCAATTGGCAGATTTAAAAGACCAATACCCAAACCGTTTATCCATCAGTTATTTTCTCTCACAAGAACCGATTGATGTGGAATTGTATGCCGGTAGAATCAACGCTGAAAAAGTCACAAAAATCTTTAACAATGAATTACAACAACTTGATATTGCAGGATATTTTCTTTGTGGGCCAGGTGGAATGATTGATGAAGTGAAATCGGTATTGGCAGAATTTGATGTGGATAAATCCATCATTCACAGCGAGCAATTTTTATCCGAAGGACAAGTCATGTCCGAAAAGAAAAAAACAGCCACCCTCGATTCTGGCGTTATGGTCACCATCGATGGTGTCACCTCGCGTTATGAAATTAAAGAGGGTGAAGACAAAACATTACTTGATGCTGCGCTTGATGCCAAAATAAAAATGCCATATTCCTGTAAAGCAGGCGTGTGTGCCACTTGTCGTTGTAGATTGGTAGAAGGTGAAGTAGAAATGCTTAATAATTATTCACTAGAAGATTGGGAGCTGGAAAAAGGTTATGTTCTTTCTTGCCAATCCTTACCCAAAACCAAGAAAATTGTGATTGATTATGATGGTTAAATGGTCTATTATATGTATTACAAATAGAGTAAAGCTATGAATACTGAAAAAGAACAAGCCCAAAATATTTTGACTAACCTACCAGATGACTGCTCATTAGAAGATGCCCAGTATCACCTATATGTAGCTGAAAAAATTAAAAAATCATTGTATCGAGTCGAAAAAGAAGGAGCGTTATCACAACAAATTGTTGAGGAAAAATTGGCTAAATGGAGTTAAATAAATTTAAAAGGATATTGTTGCTAACATTGCTTTGTGTAACAGTAAATGTTTATTCAGAAGAGGTCTGTGATTCTTTGCATAGTGTTGTTTACAAGTATGCTGTAAACCATAAACATGAGTTAACTCATTTTAATGTTTATCCTCCGCTTGATTGCAATAAAAAAGTATCAGGTATAAAACTTACAAAAGCATGGTTGAAGACAGCATGTGCTTATTTTTCGGCAAAAAAACCTGAAAAGACTTATGGTAGATGGAGAAAACCTAAATACTATTTTGGTTTTTATTCATTTGATTCAAATATACCAGAAATTATTATTCTCCCATATGATGAAAATCCTAATAATCCAGATCATGTGGTTGTTTTAAAAAGTATCTTAAATAATGACAATGATAAGAATGTCTGCAACGGAAGCCTATCAATACCATATGAGAAAAAATAGTTCAAACTATACTCTGACAGTAAGATGGGCCTCGGTCATCATTTATTCAAGAGTATTCCATATACACACAATGATGGGCAGGGCCCATCCATCCTACGCTTGAATTGCTGATGTCAAGATTCTTCGCCTTCATCTACGACCCCATGATTGCCAAAACCGAAGCGGCTTGCTTGCAGGATTGGCGCAAGGAATTATTGGTCAATGCTTATGGAAACGTACTAGAAGTGGGTGCTGGGACTGGGGCTAATTTAAACTTCTATCCTGATAAGATTAAAAAATTGATCATCTCTGAACCCGATGAATTTATGCGCAAGAAATTGCTACTAAAGCTGGATGATTCAAGCATTAAAAGCCATGAAATACAGTCTTTCGGTATGGAGGATATTGATTTGCCCGATAACTCGGTTGATTGTGTGGTTTCAACCCTGGTTTGTTGTTCTGTACGCTCCCCAGAGGAATCTCTTAAACAGGTTTATCGTGTATTAAAACCCGGTGGCTTATTTTTATTCATGGAACATGTTGCAGCTGAGAACAATCCCAGCCGTTTAAAGTGGCAGAACCGGATTAATCCCATCTGGAAACGCATTTCTGGAAATTGCCATACCAATCGAGAAACAGAAAAATATATACTTGAAGCAGGATTTAAAATTAAACAAATTACCAAAGCCAGTATGCGCAAAGCACCCGCTTTTGTAAGGCCTACTATCCGTGGAATTGCAGGTAAATAAAAGGGCATTGAAGTGGTATACTTAATGCCCTTTTAATTATTCAATATAACTGATATTTACTTAAAACTCAAATCCATCATAATATATTACATCTGGGTTACACAGTTGTGCACCAGGATCAAGAGATGATTGGAAAGTAAGACCCCAAGAATCAAGGCTACCTCCATCTCCATTAAAACCATCCGTTACAGTTATAGTCCATGTACCATTGGCATTTTCACCGTTAAAGTCTGATAGTGAACCTGTGGGTTGATAAGTACCACCGTCCGTAGGTGGGCATGGCCAACTGCCTACAGCAGCCTCATCGTCAAAATTGATGTTCCAATTATCATTGTTAGTACAAGTTCCACTCATTAAAGTCACTACGGTACCTGTTGGAGAAGTTAATGTCATGGTTAAATCTGCTAACCATGTATGTGTACCTATAAAATTATTGATGTTAACATCTGCAATGATACCAGCCCCAGATACGTTTAAAGTTGAGATCACAGTATTGGGTCCTGTGTCAACAATGTTTTTTGGAACATCAGTGCTGTCTATTTGTGTATGATTTTGAATAAGGTTGGTATAAAACTTTCCAGCAATTGAATCTGAACCTGTGCCACAAACATTATCCGCTCTCACTGTTACCACCAATGCAATAATGAGCCACTCCACCGGTTGAAAACTGAGCCAGTTTAGCCACAATGGTACTTTTTAATCGAAGTGCCTATGATTACAACAGAAGAACTCATGAAAATTAAAATTTTATACAAACAAGGTTA
>JAJRQG010000086.1 GCA_024280395.1 Gammaproteobacteria bacterium
GCTCCTTTTGCTAACGATGTCATGGCTTTCAGCCTCCATTATTTCCAGAATGATTACCAAGCAATCAATGGTACAGGGCAAAATCATGCCGCAACTATTGGTGGACAATTAACGGCAAATAGCAACGATTTATACAATGGAAACATTAAAGTAATGCAAACTACTTTGACTGACCCAACCACTAGAGCAGCAATGCCAATGGCAAATGCGTATCAATACGACCAATTAAACAGGTTGCTTGAAGCAAGAAGTTTTGAATCGGGTTATGCAAACAATGCGTGGAATCCAACAACGTATGGTAATGAATATTTCAATAAATTTGAATACGATGCAATGGGTAATATTCTTACCCAAGAAAGAAGAGACAGAGCTGGAACAGTATTAGAAGACCTAAGTTACCATTACGATTATGCTGACCCTGGTACTGACACAAAATTGTTAAGAAACAGGCTGTTTACCGTAAACGATGCTGCTGGCCAAGTTGGACCAATTGGAACCGACCTTGGTGACCAAAGTCCTTTCTTATCAGACTTCGCAGATATCGACATCAACAACAATTACACCTACGATGCAGAAGGTAGGCTGAAAAGTGATTCGACAGAAAACATCGAAGATATTGTCTGGAGAGTGGATGGAAAAGTGAAGGAAATCGTCAGAGTTTCGGGAAGTTCCACAAAAAACGTTATATTTGATTATGACGCCATGGGCAACCGTATAGCGAAACACGTGTACGATAACACCACAGGTCAGTTTGAAAAGAGCACATATTATATTTTGGACGCACAGGGAAATACAATGGGAACTTATGACCACGAGATAGTGGCATCGGATGCTATATACAACTTAAAGGAACGACATATTTATGGTTCTTCGAGGTTGGGTATGACGACGGAAGAAGTAAGGTTGGAAGGTCCTGCGGTGTTGAACACGGGGCTTGGTACGCCTTTAGGTCTGAGGTATTATGAATGCTCTAACCATTTAGGCAACGTCTTAACAGTGATTAATGATGAGATAGTGCCAACGAGTTCAAATGGACTTGCAGTAGATGGGTATGAAGTAGGTATTGTGAATATTACGGACTACTCCCCCTTTGGTGTTGAGTTAGACGGGAGGACTATTTCTACAGGTGACTACAGATATGGGTTTCAGGGACAAGAAATGGACAACGAGATTAAAGGAGAAGGTAACTCTGTTAATTACAAGTACAGAATGCATGACCCAAGAACAGGTAGGTTTTTTGCTGTGGATCCTTTGACAAAAAAATATCCTCAATGGTCTTCATATCAATTTAGTGGTAATCAAGTAATTCATACAATTGAATTAGAAGGACTCGAACCAAAAGAAGATGCAAATGACTTCCAAGTTGGTGAGCTGGCTCAAGGAACAGATAAGTCGAAAGGGAGTGGTGATAATGTATATAATTGGTATGCTGATGTTGGTACTGGAGGTAATAACGTTTGGACAAAGCTTGATGAATATACTCAACCATTGGGGAATGAATCTGTTGAAATGGCAAATCATGTATACTCAATCCATAATGATAATGTAGAGATAGGTGATAAAGCGGGTGAGTCAGATTGGATTTTAGAGCAGAAATATGTTCACGACAATGGATTCAAGGCTGGTTTGTATTCAAGAGAGATTGATGGAGTCATGCAATATACTCTAGCTTTTGCTGGAACTGATGATGCTCAAGATGCTTTCACTGATGCCTTTTTAGGCTCTGGCTCAATTGGTGACCCACAAGTAGCTAGTACATTCACTACATTGAACGAAATGGATAATACTATTGGGAGTAATTATAATTTTGTTCATTTTACTGGACATTCCTTAGGAGGGGGGCTTGCTACACTAGCTTCTTATGCAAGGGGACATAAAACAACAACATTTAATCCAATGGGCATTTCGTTTTTTATGGAATATGCATATCCGTTTAATTATCGCGGACAAAAAATGGAGCTAATTAATGCATATATTATTATAGGAGAAGCATTAGATAGGTTTCAGCCCAGTAAAGCGGAAGGAACAATTCAATATTTTGAAGCTGAAGGTAAACCTACTGCTATTCAGAAACACTCTATTGACCGATTTTTAGAACTGTATAGATAAAAGTATGAAAGTAATAATTGTATTAACACTTTTGACATTAAGTAGTTGTGTCTTTGATGATTGTGAGAAAATATATTTATCGAGTCAAGATAAATTGTGGCTCTCTGTATATAGTGAAAAGGATACGTTGGTATTTGAAAACGATGTATATAAAGATACATTTGTTGTAGCTTTTGTTTCTAACTATTTTTCTGACTGCAATAAGGTTGAATATGGGAAGTTTCAATATGAAAAAGGAGTAATAAAGGTTAAGCACATTACTTCTAATGTAAGGGATATAAAATATAATTGTGGCTTTTCAATTAAATTATCAAAAGAACAGCAAAAAGATTCTTCACAATTTTGTTCTAAGGTTTTTAACGTATTTGACTTTTATTCAAAGACTTTTAATAACATAGATTCTGAATTACATACTAAACGAAGTACATATAAATTTGAACAATCTCAAAAGCAATCAAACAAACCTTGTTCTAAGTCCATTAAATCATTTGAATGGAATAAAGAAAGAGGATTGTTGTCGTATACGTTAAGCTCTGGAGATAAATTCAACTTGAAGGAATGAGAATAGTATACAACTACTAAAATATTAAATTAAACAAACCATGGGATACTTTAAACTATTCAAATCAGAGAAAAACAACCAGTTCTATTTCAACCTTAAAGCCCACGCTAGCGCACGAACAATGTCATTGAGTTAAGGTTTAAACATTTGACTGTTAGTTATTTACGGTTGTTTTTTATTTGATTTTTTCGTATATTACACTAGTAATCAATTAGTTATTATGCAAAAAAAACGGCTTATTTTATTTTGAAGAAAGTAAGCGAAACGCTTTTTTCAGATTCATTCAAGAATCGATTTAAAATAAATCCAACAGATTTTTCAAGGAACAGAAAGCAATCTTTCGCAGGTACGATTGTATTTATGATTAACTTAATTTCGAAGAGCTTAGCCATAGAAATTGAAAATTTTGTATCTTTCTGCAATGACTCTTGTTCTGAACAGGACATTCAACAATTTACCAAAAGTGCATTTGTGCAGTATCGAAAAAAAATAAAACCAAAGGTTTTTAAACATTTATCTAATTTAATTGTTTCAGAATTTTACACTGACAATGAATTATCTGTAAAATTATGGAATGGTTTTAGGTTGCTTGCTGTAGATGGTTCTAGATTGGCATTACCAAGAACTGAAGATTTAAAATTGTATTACGGTGAAACAAAAAATCAAAATCAAACAGGCGTTGCTCAAGCTAGAGTTTCTGTTTTATATGATGTTTTGAATAATTATGTTTTAGATGGAAGAATCAGCCCTTTAAAAATTGGCGAAAGTAAATTAGCGATTGCCCATTTAAAGAAATGTAAGGATAATGATCTCGTCATTTTTGACAGAGGCTACCCAGGTTTCCCTCTTATTTATCAATTAAACAAAAAGAAAGTAGATTTCGTAATACGTGTAAAGGTTAGCTTTAGCAATCTAACTCAATCTTTTTACAACAGTGGTTTAGTTTCAACAATCGTTGATATTAAATCGGGGCAAAAGAACAGCTTCAAAGGAATGCCTTTCACTAAAAAGTCAACTGTTAAAATAAGACTAGTTCGGGTGGAGTTAGGAAATGGGAATGTAGAACTGTTAATGACTTCTTTGTTAGATGAAGAAGAATATAAGAGTGAAATTTTTAAAAAGCTATATTTTCAAAGATGGAAAGTTGAAACTTTTTATGATGAGTTAAAAAACAAATTGAAAGTTGAATATTTTTCGGGGTATTCCAAGCAAAGTATTCTACAAGACTTTGAGGCATCGCTTTTTATCAGTAATGTTCAGTCATTAATTGTAGGAGAAATCAACGATGAGTTACAGCATAACAAATCAAAAACAAAATACCAGTACAAGATCAATACAGCGTTATCGTATGGGATTTTAAAAAATAAAATTGTGGCTTTATTTTTCAATCAATCAGAACAAGAATATTTAGTAGAAAACTTAAAACAGATTTTTAAAAAACATCTTGTCCCCATAAGACCTGGCAGAAAGGAACCAAGGAATTATGGTGCATATCGAAGAAAAGCAAAACCAAAAATCACTAGAAATCAAAGAGATACGTTTTAGAAATGCTTAACTTAATGACATTGTTCGCGCGGTAGCTTGGGGTACTACTTTTAATAGGTTAGATAGAATTGATGTAAAGGGAATAAGACAAGCCTGTTCAGCTAAAGTAGATGCTTGTCACGGTTTTAGAATTAGGATAACAGTTTCAATAACAAAATTAGCTCAAAAATAATTTATGGGTAAAATAGCAATGTTAATAATGGTAATGGTTTTTTACAGTCAATGCTCAGTTGGGCAGTCCATTTATGGTGAATGGAAATCTGTTGAGACAGAAAACTATCATCTCACAATGGAGTTAAACGAGTCTGGTTACTCAAGCGTTGAGGGACATGAGAAAATTAAAATAAAAATAAGAGGTGATAAATTAAAAATTATGGATTATTACAACCCAAAAGCTCTGTTTTTTGGAAAAGATGTTTACCGATTTGATATTCTTGAGTTAACCCAAGATAGATTAGTCATATGTCAAGACAATAAAAAACAACTGTTTATGGAAATAAATGATTCAATAATAAGTTTTGTTAGAAAAGGGAACTAGCCCCCGCTAGTCCGCGAATAGCAAACTAAACCGCTGGTTCGAGATTACATCTCGGACCAAACGTAAAAGAGTCTATCTATTGCTCGTAAAACTCGCTCAAAAAAAAGGTTATAAGGTCTTCTCTCGGTACTCATTTTGTTCACAAAAGCATAAAAACAAGGGCAGTGCAAAGTTCCTCCTAAAGTCGTCTCCCTTGTTTTTA
>JAJRQG010000087.1 GCA_024280395.1 Gammaproteobacteria bacterium
ATGTTTCAACCCAGTTACTTTAAACAAAACGATACGCAACAAATGCTGAATTTTATTGCGCAACACCCAATGGCATCAATCGTTTCAATGAGTTCAGTTGGATTAATGGGCAATCACATTCCCATGTTGGTGGTACAAAGAGAAGGAGATGGACAATACTATTTACAGGGTCATGTGGCACGGGCAAATAGCATTTGCAAAGACATTGATTCATCAATCGAAGTATTGGCGATGTTTATAGGCCCTAATTGCTATGTCTCGCCCAACTGGTATCACAGTAAGAAAACCGACCCAAGAACCGTACCCACTTGGAATTATGTTGCGGTACATGTAACCGGAGAAATTTCTTTTTATAAAGACAAAGATTGGCTAAAACAACACCTTAAAAACCTCAGTAGTACACATGAAACAAAGGTAAAAGAAACATGGCAATTGTCCGATGCTCCAGATGATTATATCGAAAAAATGCTCAAAGCGATTGTCGGTATTGAAATAAGCATCAACAACATTACTGGCAATACAAAAATGAGCCAAAATCATTCTCAACAAAACCGTGATGGCGTCATTAAGGGCTTAACCGCGTTAGGTCAACAAGAAGTAGCTTCTTGGGTTAAAAACCCTAACCCATATTCAGATGAATAAGTTACAATCCACACCCTTGTTAAATCATTTTTGCCATGTATAACCTCAACAGTGAACCCTTTAAATTAGAACGCGACGTAGAAGCTATTATAGTTCCATCTGGTCAATCGATGAACTTGCCTGCAGGAACAGTCGGTTACATCACCCAGTCTTTGGGCGGCAGTTACACAGTTTTTATAGACGGTTCTATGTTTATGATCTTGGGCCACAATGCTGATGCTTTGGGCAAAGAACCTTCAGCATTGCCTGAGTTAAAAGAAAATGCCAACTTAAATGATGTCGAAGAAGCCGTTTGGAAACAACTAGGCAATGTCTATGATCCAGAAATTCCAGTCAGTATTGTTGAGTTGGGCTTGGTGTATGAATGCAAAGTCAGCAAAAACGAATCTGATAATTATGATGTCAACATCACCATGACCCTTACCGCACCTGGCTGTGGAATGGGTGATGTATTGGTCACCGATGCCCAAACCAAAATAAAACTCATCCCCAATTTAGACAAAGTCGCATGCGAAATCGTTTTTGATCCCCCTTGGACCCAAGACATGATGAGTGATGTGGCTAAACTAGAAACAGGGATGTTATAAAACTAGGTTTTCTGCAGTAGGCTTTCTATTGTCGGACAAACTCCTAGGCTGCAAATTCTTGTTCAATATCCCAACCAGGGAAAACAATAACTGCAGGATGGCACTTTAAAGCTCTTGATAAAACTTTCGCTCTTTCAACGCCTAGCTTTACTCGGTTATTTTCTATTGCTGATAGGGTTGGTTGAGGAATGCCTGTTAATGATGCCAGTTCATTTTGGCTTAACTCTTGAAGTTCTCGAAGAATACGCAAAGAATCGCCAACAGATACCTCAATGTTTTTTTTTGCTTGATTAAAATTTTTCATGTTATTTTTTCCTGTAATCATGTGCTGTTACACGAATGACTTTTACATAAAGTTCTTCGTTTTCAATTTGATAAATGACTCGATATTGAATATTTAAACGAGAAGATCTATAGCCTTGCCACTCTCCAGATAAAGGTTCATCATTAAATCCTTTGATCAATTTCAAACCTTCTAGTCCAGAAATAGAGACTATGTCTTTCCATTTCTCATATCGCATAAGAAGATCAACAGGGATTTTCTTTAACTGTTTGCTGACTTTCTTGTGTTCATAAACAATCCACATATTAAATATAGTATATATACTGTTTTTGATATGTCAATAAAAGAGCGGCTCTTTTATTAATAACCATTGAACATACAAACAATCGTCGCTATATTGCAAGGGTATCCAATTTAATCAATCAAATGTTCACAGGTCTTATTCAAAGCGTAGGTCAAGTTATTGAAAAACATCAAGTAGGTGGTGATTTTCAATTTAAAATTCAAACAGGTTTTAGCGATGTATCCGATATTCTTTTAGGAGACAGTATCGCTTGTAATGGCGTCTGTTTAACCGTAACTGAATTGCTTGATAATATTATTTCGGTTGATGTGTCTTTAGAAACCTTGTCCAAAACACAAGTCGGAGAATGGCAGCTTGGATCAGCCATTAATCTGGAAAAATCTTTGTGCCTAAAAGACAAATTAGGTGGCCATATGGTTTCTGGTCATGTGGATGCGGTGGCACAATGTGTTGAAATTGACAGCAGTGCCCGCTCGACCATATATCAATTTAAAATTCCGGTTAATTTAGATAAGTTTATTGTAAAAAAAGGCTCTGTTGCTATCAACGGTGTGAGTTTAACGGTGAATGAAATTGAAAACTGCGTGGTGTCCGTTAATTTAATTCCACATACCTTAGAGCACACCAATTTGGGTCTGTTAAAAATTGGCGACAAAGTCAATCTAGAAATTGATACCATTGCCCGTTATGTGGAAAAAATGTTGAAGGTCTAATGAATAATATAAAAGAACTAATCGAAGACATCAAAAATGGCAAAATGGTCATCTTAATGGATGATGAAGACCGTGAAAATGAAGGGGATTTGGTGGTCGCAGCCAATTGCATCACACCAGAAATTATCAACTTTATGTCCATCCATGCACGCGGTTTAATCTGCATGACGCTGATGCCTGAAAAATGTGAACAATTG
>JAJRQG010000088.1 GCA_024280395.1 Gammaproteobacteria bacterium
AAAGAAAATTTCTTCCCTGCATGGGAAAAGAAATATCCTGGAATTAAAAAAGGCTCTGTAGGCCAAGCCGAAGGCCAAAAACGCTTTGTTAAAGAGGTCATGGGTTTATACTTTATTGCCTTCTTCGCCATGTATACATTGTTGGCTGTTGCCTTTAAGAGCTATTCCCAACCTATCCTAATTTTGATTGCCATGCCGTATGCCTTTATCGGTGCGGTTTACGGTCACATGTTTATGAACCTCACCATGGCAATCTTCTCCTATTTTGGTATTGCCGCCGCCGCCGGGGTGGTGGTTAATGATAATCTGGTGTTGATGGATTATTGTAACCGACTGACCGCCAAAGGCATGGATGCCAAAAAAGCCATCATTGAAGCGGGAGTTGTACGATTTAGACCAATATTGTTGACATCAGTTACAACAGTTGCAGGATTAATGCCGATGATGCTAGAACGATCCACCCAAGCTGCATTTTTACAACCCATTGTTGTATCGTTAGCATTTGGTGTAATGATAGCCTTCTTTGTCACTTTGATGATGGTTCCAGCCTTGTATGGTATTGGGTTAGATATTAAAGCCGCAAGAACCAGTGGTATAAAACACGTTAAAGGTTGGTTTACTAAGAAGAAAAAAGAACAAGAAATTATTATTGGGCCTAATCATTCCATTAAAGAATAAAACAAGCTCTCTCTCTTAGCCTATAACAAGGATGTTTGGCTAAGTTTTTTATTTAAAAAAATCGTCATTCCTGCGGAGGCAGGAATCTATCTAAAACAAACATTCAAAAATCATTCTAGAGAATCACACTCATCTTATTTTAGCTTTAGAATTATTCTAATTATCACTTGGTTCAATCAGTCTGACTCTCGGTTTTTTCTCTGACAAGACATGTAGTAAATCATTCATCGACACAAAAGCAAAGTGTGTTACTTTATGGCTCTTAAAATCTTCCTTTGTATAGATATTGGCTGCATATAGATCAGCCCAATTTGAATTTGGAATTATTAATGTTGGATATGTCCATCTTTTAAACCGATCTTGTACACATTTGGGAAGATTGTTTGGAAGTTCAATAAGACCATACGATTCATCCTCCCATTGTAAAGCCAAAGGAGAAGAAAAAACCAGCTCAAGGTCCATTCCACAACCACCAACAACTCTTGAAAAGTGCATTGTAATAATCAAGTTAGTATTTCGTCCTGAATCCCAGCAATAGGATATATCCGCACAAGGAAAATCAAGTTCCTTATAAATTTCCCACTTAATCATGTTTCTTAAACAACTCTGTATCAATATCTTTAAAAGCTTTAAATTCAAGCGCATTGCCACTGGGGTCATAGAAAAACATCGTGGCTTGTTCACCAACATCTCCTTTAAAGCGAATATAAGGTTTCACCACAAATTGCGTATCAGCAGCAATTAAATTATCACGCAATAATTTCCAGTCCGACATCTCTAATACCACACCAAAGTGTGGGATAGGTACATGCTTGCCATCTACTGGATTTTCACAGGATACTGGTTCTGCTTTTGAAGATTTATGGCACACCAATTGGTGACCAAAAAAATTATAGTCTATCCAATGATCAGTACTTCGGCCTTCTTCGCAACCCAATAAACCTCCGTAAAACTGACGAGAAGCTCTTAGGCTATGAACGGGGATTGCTAGATGAAAGGGTGTTAGTATTTGCATAATAATTACTCATTTCGGTGCTGTTGCTTTTTTGGTTAACTGTTTAAATACTCTGCATGGTATTGCAAATGCTCATCAATAAACGTCGCAATAAAATAATAACTGTGATCATAGCCTGCTTGCATTCTTAAATTTAGCGGGTGGTTGTTTTCCTCACAGGCCTTTTGTAACAACTCTGGTTTTAATTGATCTTGTAGGTATTCATCATCCGAACCAACATCCACCAACAACGGCAGTTTTTCTTTTGCTGTCTTGATCAGTTCGCAGGTATCGTATGCTAACCATGTAGATTTATCTTCGCCCAAATAACCCTTGAAAATCACTTGTCCCCAACTGGCTTGCGTGGGTGCAACAATAGGAGAAAAAGCACTGACGCTTTTATACTGCTTTGGATTTGTTAATGCGATTATCAAAGCGCCATGTCCACCCATTGAGTGACCGATGATACTTTTGTTTTGATTGACATTAAAATTGGTTTGGATAATTTTAGGCAGTTCTTTACTAACATAATCATACATATTGTAGTGCTTTGACCATTTGTCAACAGTCGCATTAACATAAAACCCAGCGCCACTACCAAAGGCATAATGGTCATCTTCCCCCTTGATTCCTGTATCTCTAGCACTGGTATCCATAGTGACAATAACGATGCCAAGTTCTGCCGCCATGCGTTGCGCCCCAGCTTTGATGACAAAGTTTTCTTCTGTGCAAGTTAAGCCTGACAACCAATAAAGCACAGGCAATTTTTTGTCCTTGATTTGAGGTGGCAAATAAACCGCAAAAGCCATGGGTGCATTGTTTACTTGTGACTCATGTTTGTAGACTTCTTGTGAACCACCAAACATTTTGTATCTACTTTTTAATTCAATTTTCATAGCGAGTATACTAACTCATACAATAGCAACATGTACCAAAAATACAAAATTTAAATGCAAGTTATAATGTTGTGGGGTATTTATCTTATTGAGTATAACGGTTAGTATATGAATCGTTGGGCATTTAAAAGCACTTCATTTTCGGTTTATCTCTATCTTTATTATATGCACTAACTTTGATTTAATCACTTATTGCCCAATGATTTATATACTTTGTTACCTGCTGGCTGTTTTCTTTCCCGTTTCAATTTCAATAATTTCTTTTCCATATTCACCTAAATAGTGAGTTAAAAGTTTTTCATAAACTTTATAACCATCATCTACATTTGTGAAAATTATAATTCCTTGTTTGGTTTTCGGAAAGATAAATACAATTGTTTGAACTCCATTATCAGCACCACCGTGAGATAAAGCGAAATTTCCATCTTTAAAATCATATTTTTCAAACCCAAGTCCAAAATGTTTTCCGTTTTTTGTTGGAACTTGGTTACTTTGCATTTCCTTAAATACTTTTTCTGAAAGTCCATTTCCATTCATTACACTAATTAAGAAAGTTCCATAATCTGCAATAGTTGTTAATAAATCATCTGCACCATTTTCAGTTTTTCTTTTATGAGTTTCATAACTATTTCCTTTATTATCAAAACCTAATGCAACTCTATTTTCATCTGTCTTTTCATCCCAATAATATTTTGTATCCACCATTTTTAAAGGTTCAAAAATAAGTTCAGTTGCAAGTTGATTGAGAGATTTCTTAAATTTTTTTTCTAAGGCTTTTCGTAAATATTCAAACCCTTCTCCAGAATATTGATATTTTGTTCCTGGTTGAAATTCAAATTTTAATTCTCCTTCTCTCCAATTTGGAAATCCAGTTTGATGACTTAAAATATGCCTTGTTGTAAGTAATTTTGTGTTGCTATTCTTTTTTATGTCAGGGTCTGTCCAATATTTGCAAATAGGCTCATCCAAATCCCATTTACCTAAACTAACCAATTTTAGAGTTACAAGTGCGGTAACAGGCTTTGTTAATGACGCTACATTGAAAATTGTATTGTATGGTGCTGTTTCATTTTTGTTTAAAACACCTATTACTTTTATTTCTTGTAATTTTCCTTGATTAATTAGTCCAAGACCTAAAATGGGTATTTTTTTTTCTTTCAACCAAGTCTCTAATTCTTGATTATTGTCAAGATTGATTAAAGATTTTGTCAATTTGCTTTTATGATTATAACTTAAACTTCTATTAAGTTGCCAATTTCTATCATTTAAAAGCCATACGTGCGTAAAGTTTGCAGAACTTGCAAATTTTTCTTGTTGTCCAGAAGTAGTTTCGTAAAAATTATGTTCACCGATTTGAATTGCTCCATAAATTTCATCATTTTTATATAAAGGATAAATTTTCGTACTTCCTTTGACCAATTGCCTTCTTGATTGATAAGTGTCAGGCGAAGCACAAAGTCCATTTTTAAGATTGTATAAAAATTGTTTTTTATATGAGATACTGTCTTTGTCGTGAAAAAACTCAAAATCATCATTCAATAATTTTTCAAATTGGCTAATATCACAGGTATTAAATCCAACATTAAAAAGTAAACTATCTTTTGAAATTATGGTTTTATATAGTTCAGAATTTTCTGCTGTTTGGGCTATAATTAGTGTGGAAGTAACCAAAAATAGAATTAGGAAGATATTTTTTTTCATATTATAATGTTTGTCTTTTTTTATTTAAGACGATTATCAAATAATTTTGTTACAATCTTTTTTGGTTTTCCGCTTGCAGGTAACGTCTTAATATACGTAATTGCGTATAGCAGGGCTATATGTTAAAATAAGCTTCGTATATAACGCAGATTACATGAATTTGTATGAAAAAGCAAGCAATTATTGATAGAGTTGTTCAGCAGTTAAGGATTGAGAACTATTCTGAGGCGACCGTAAAAAACTATTCATCGGCTTTAAAACTGTTTTTACAGTATGCGTCAGGGTTACAGGTTGATAAAATAACAGATACTGAAATTCAGAGTTATTTGTATTATTGTACGCAAGAGAAAAAGTATTCTTTTTCATCAATGAAACAGGTTTTGGCAACTATTAAATTTCTCTACATTAAAGTTTTTCATCAAGATGCTCCTAAAGTACTCGATATTAAATTAAGAAGGCCAACGACATTACCAAGTATTCTATCTGCTGTTGAAATTTCTAGATTAATAAAAGTCACATCAAATTTAAAACACAAGACTATTCTTTTATTGATTTATTCTGGTGGCTTGCGTTTAGGTGAGTTATTGAATTTAAAAATTGGTGATATTGATTCCCATGCGATGAAAATTCATGTTCGACAAGCAAAAGGTAAAAAGGATAGGTATATAATGTTGTCTGCGAAAACTTTATCATTGTTACGTAGGTATTATAAAACTTACAAGCCACATGATTTTTTAATTGAGGGGCAAAAAGGCGGTAAGTATAGTCCAAAAAGCGTACAAAATGTTTTTAAGTCAGCGGTTATGAAAGCTGGGATTAAAAAGAAAGTAACGGTACATTCTTTGCGCCATAGTTTTGCTACGCATTTATTGGATGAGGGAACTGATATTCGTTATATTCAAGAGCTTTTGGGGCATAAACGATTGGAAACCACCCAAATTTATACGCATGTTTCATCTCATTCGATTAATAAAATCAAAAGCCCTGCGGATAATTTGGATATTTAAATCACCTTTACCACGCAGGAGTGTGATAAAGATAAAGAGACGTTTTTTTCGTTTTAAAACTTTATAACTGTGCGGATGCCATCACCAGCATGCATTAAGTCAAAGGCTTTGTTAATGTCTTTCAAGCCCATTTCATGAGAAACAAATTCATCCACTTTTAATTTACCGGCTAAATAATCCTCTACATAACCCGGCAATTGTGAACGGCCTTTAACCCCGCCAAAAGCCGAACCTTTCCATACGCGACCTGTGACTAGTTGAAATGGACGGGTTGATATTTCTTGTCCAGCACCTGCTACACCAATGATAATTGACTCGCCCCAGCCTTTGTGACAACATTCCAAAGCGGAACGCATTAAATCGACATTGCCGACACATTCAAAAGTATAATCCAGCCCACCATTGGTCATTTCAACCAACACTTCTTGTATTGGCTGGTCATAATCCTTGGGGTTAACAAAATCGGTACAGCCCATTTGTTTGGCGAATTCAAATTTATCAGGATTGATATCCACACCGATAATTCGACTGGCTCCAGCCATAACCGCACCTTGTATCACGCCCAAACCAATACCACCTAGACCAAATACGGCTGCCGTTGCACCTGCTTCCATCTTGGCGGTGTTGGATACCGCACCAACGCCTGTGGTAATGCCACAACCCAATAAACAGACTTTGTCTAAAGGTGCGGCTTTGTTGACTACTGCTAGGGCAATTTCTGGTACTACGGCATATTCGGCAAATGTGGATGTGCCCATGTAGTGATAGATAGGTTTGCCATCTTTAGATAGACGTGTTGTCCCATCTGGCATTAGGCCTTTACCTTGAGTTTCGCGGATGGCTTGACATAGATTGGTTTTGCCTGATGTGCAAAAACTGCATTCGCCACATTCTGGTGTATAAAGCGGGATAACATGGTCATCAACTTTGACAGATGTTACGCCTTCTCCCAGTTCCACCACAATGCCGCCACCTTCGTGACCCAATACTGATGGAAAAATTCCTTCAGGATCAGCACCGGATAAGGTAAATGCATCGGTATGACACACGCCTGTTGCGACCATTTTGATTAATACTTCGCCTTTTTGAGGACCTTGTAGGTCGATTTCCTCGATAACTAAAGGTTTGCCTGCTTCCCAGGCGACTGCTGCTTTGATTTTCATAGTATTTGATATTGTTAAAGGATTAATTGTAACATTTTAAATTATTAATAATCAAGATACTGTATAATAGCAAAACTTTTTAAACCTTAAAAATGAATAAACAATGACCCCAACCCGTAAAAAACGATTAATGGCAGTTGTACTTATTTTGATTGGTGTAGGTATTGCTACTGCCTTATTTTTAACAGCCTTCAAAGAAAATATTTTATTTTACAAATCTCCCACCGAAGTTTTACAAGGTGATTACCCTAAAGCCCGCAATTTTCGCATTGGTGGCATGGTAAAAAAAGGCAGCATTGTAAAATCAACCACTTCATTGGACGTAGAGTTTTATGTGACCGATTATGCCAAAGATGTCATGGTTCAGTATTCTGGATTGCTGCCTGATTTGTTTCGCGATGATCAAGGCATGATTGCCATTGGACAATTGGACAAAAATGGTGTGTTTCAGGCCGAAGAAATCTTGGCCAAGCACGATGAAAATTATATGCCTCCCGAGGTTGCTGCTTCGATGAAAGAAAAAACGGCCGATTATGACAATAACAAGGTTAATAACTGATGCTTGCTGAAATTGGTCAATTCACTCTCGTCTTTGCACTGCTATTATCGTTATTGTTGACGGTATTGCCTTTGTACGGTTACTTCACAAAAAACAACAGTTTAATGCACACCGCCAGACCCTTGGCGTATTTGCAGCTTATTTTTCTTTTGGTTTCTTTTTTAATATTGGTTAGCTTATTTATTCTGCAAGATTTTTCTGTTACCTATGTGTGGCGAAATTCAAATTTGGAATTGCCATTGCGTTACCGCATTTCTGCTACTTGGGGCGCACATGAAGGCTCAATGTTATTGTGGTTATTGATTCAAGCTATTTGGACAGGTGCTGTTGCATTTTTCTCCAAGTCTTTATCACGCACACAAATCGCCAGAGTACTCTCCGTCTTAGGCATTATTAGCTTGGGTTTTGCGGCCTTTGTATTTTTTATGTCCAATCCATTTTTACGCAGCATCCCTGCTCCATTTGATGGCAACGACCTCAATCCCTTATTACAAGACATTGGATTAATTATTCATCCGCCTATTTTATATATGGGATATGTGGGTTTGTCTGTGCCTTTTGCCATTTCTATCGCCGCTTTAATCGGTGGCAAAATTGACGATACTTGGATTCGTTGGTCACGGCCATGGACCAATGCTGCTTGGGGATTTTTAACCTTTGGAATTGTATTGGGATCTTGGTGGGCTTATTACGAACTCGGCTGGGGCGGTTGGTGGTTTTGGGATCCTGTAGAAAATGCATCATTCCTACCATGGTTGGCTGGCACAGCTTTAATCCATGTTCAGGCAGTCAGCGAAAAGAGAAATGCCTTTCGAGGATGGACAGTATTGTTGGCAATCTTAGGATTCTCATTAAGCGTATTGGGCACATTTTTGGTGCGTTCTGGTGTTTTAACCTCCGTTCATGCCTTTGCCAGTGATCCAAGCCGTGGAGTATTTGTATTAACCTTATTGGCTATTTATGCCGGTGGCGCTTTGTTTTTGTATGCAATTCGAGCCAATAAATTAAAATCTCAAGGCGGTTTTCAACTGTCATCACGCGAAACATTATTACTGGCCAACTCCATCATCTTTTCTGTGGCCTGTTTTATGGTTCTTTTGGGCACATTGTTTCCTTTGTTCTTTGAAGCT
This sequence comes from Gammaproteobacteria bacterium, assembly GCA_024280395.1. Classification (GTDB taxonomy): domain Bacteria; phylum Pseudomonadota; class Gammaproteobacteria; order Xanthomonadales; family Marinicellaceae; genus NORP309. The sequence continues at coordinate 8,129 of JAJRQG010000088.1, forward strand.
TTTGGTAAAAAGATTTCAGTAGGCCCTCCCTATTTTGGCAGCATGTTCTTTATGATGATGGTTCCAATGACTGTTTTATTGCCTTTGGGCATGTATTACAGATGGCAAAAAGATGAAATGAAACGAGTTCTGCAACAACTATTGCCTTCATTGGGTGTTACATTGCTATTGGCTATGGTTATTTGGTTCATGTTTAAGCCACTTAATCTAAAAGCCAGCCTAGGTGTATTTGGAGCCAGTTGGATTTTTGTTTCAGTGCTGTTGTATTTCAAGCAATACAAAGGCAAACTCACCCGTGCAGTTTGGGGAATGCAAATTGCCCATATCGGTGTGGCGATATATCTATTTGGAGTCTCTATGACCGAACATACCGACTTTGAAATTGACAGTTTAATGCTACCTGGAGAAGTTAAAACTGTACAAGGTTATGACATCGAATTTAAGGGCGTTGAAGTCAAGAAAATTGAAAACTACCAAGCCAGTCAAGGCCATTTTGTGGTCAGTAAAAACGGCAAAGTAGTAGCGGAGATGAATCCACAGAAACGTTATTACCCTAAAAAAGGAAACCCCATGACAGAAGCGGCCATTGACCCAGGATTTACCCGTGATTTGTATATTTCATTGGGTGAAAAAATCAATGAACAAGGCGGTTGGGCCGTTCGTATATATATTAAACCTTTTATCCGTTGGATGTGGGGTGGTGGGATTTTGATGATGCTTGGCGGTTTTTGGGCGGCCAGTGACAGACGATATTTCCGTCATGCCAAACAAATGAAACAAAAGAATATTGATCAGTATTTAAAAGCATGAATAAAACTATCGTAAAAGCCTTAGTTCCATTGGTGATATTTTTATCACTGGTAATTTTATTGTACAACGGCTTGGGAAAAGATACCCGATTATTGCCTTCAGCTTTAATCGACAAACCTGTGCCAAAATTTAGTCTGCCATCTCTATTGAATGATAAAATTATTGACAATAACAGTTTAAAAGGACAGATGTATCTGCTCAATGTATGGGGCAGTTGGTGTCCTAATTGCCGTATTGAACATCCGATGGTGACAGAATTTGCTCGACAGAACATCATTCCTGTCTATGGCTTAAATTACAAAGACGAAGATGCCGACGCCAAAGCATGGCTCAATCAATTTGGTAATCCTTATACGGATATTTTAGTGGATTTAGATGGGCGTGTTGGCATTGATTTTGGCGTTTACGGCGCACCAGAAACATTTTTAATAGATGGAAACGGCATTATTCGTCATAAAATTGTAGGAGAACTCAATCCACAAAACATTCAGAATGAACTACTGCCAATGATTGATAAATACAAAAATACAATTAAGAATTGAAGTCGCAGGGTGGGCTTGCCCACCAATAACTAACAACTATGGTGGGCAAGCCCACCCTACAACAACTATGAAAAGAATACTGCTAACATTATTACTGATTGCAAATACTGTCTTTGCTATTGATATCCATGAGTTTAAAACGGAACAACAGCGTTTGGACTATCAACAACTCACCGAAGAGTTGCGGTGTTTGGTTTGCCAAAACCAAAATATTGCGGACTCGGATGCCGGATTGGCCAAAGATTTGCGCAATGAAGTGGCAAAAATGATTAAGCAAGACATGAACCAAACACAAATTACCGATTATTTGGTTGAAAGATACGGTGATTTTGTTCGTTATTCTCCACCCATGCGTGCCGACACCATTGTATTATGGGCTTTACCTGCCCTAGTTCTTCTTATCGCTGGATTTATGGTATTCAGAACCATTAAGAAAACCGCCAACTCCACAACAAACAATGGGGCTGATTCATGAATACTTCTTTAATATTAACTTTGTTGGCCATTAGTTTTATTGGATTGCTTTTATTTTGGTTATTCTACCGCCAATCCAACAGTACACAAAAGTTGACGCAGAATCATTTAATTCAACAACTCAAAGATACAAATATTAGCGATGAAAAACGCAAAGAATACGAACAACAGCTCTCAAAAATACTACAACAATCCCAAGAGTCAAGAGGTTCTTTAAAAATCGTTGCCTTAGTTGCTCTGTTTGTTGTGCCTTTTAGTTTATTTTTCTATAACAAATTGGGCAATCCCGCAGCTATTGGATATGTAGCTCCCACAAGCCAACAAGCTGCAAATAGCCAACAACAAGGTCAAGCACCACAGATGAGCATGGAAGAGGCCATTACCCAGTTAGAAGCCCGCTTAGCACAAGACCCAAACAATGTTGATGGACAAATGCTCTATGCTCGTTCACAAATATCTTTAAAAAATTACGATAAGGCAGTTGCCGCTTACCGAAAATCCAATGAATTGGCACCCAATGAGCCTGTAATTCTAACCGAATTGGCTGAAGCCATAGCCTTGGCTAATAACAAACGCAGTTTCTTAGGTGAGCCAGAAGGCCTGTTATCAGAAGCGGTAGAATTGGATCCTATTAATCAAAAAGCCTTGTGGTTATTGGGCATGACATTTTATGAAAGAAAAGACTTTGAAAAAACCAATGAATTGTGGACAAAACTTTATGGTTTAATGAGCAACGAAGGTGCAAAAAATCAATTGGCTGAACAATTGACCGATGTTAGAAATAAACTGGGTCTTACAAGCGATCTACTAAAAACCAATGAACAAAAAAATAAGCCAAAGGCAACCAGCAATGCACTGGTTACCGTACAAATCAATCTAGATGAATTGCTCATTGATAAACTAGAAGGCAAACGTTCCCTACTCTATGTTTACACCAAAGAGACCACCGGTATGCCAATGCCAATTGCCGTTATTAGACAACCATTAGAACAAATCAGCAAAACGTTCCCCATCACTCTAAACTTTAGTGATGCTAACAATCTACAACCGAATCGTAAATTGTCGGGCTTTGAAAGCATAACCGTAGGAGCAAGGATCAGCTTCACAGGCAATGCCATGCCTCAAGCAGGCGATTTACAAAGCTCTGAAGTCAAGGTTGATTTAGCCGATAAAAAAATGGTAAAATTGGTAATCGATAAAGTGAGGTAAAGAAATTAAGACTCTAACAATATCAATTCTGATTATACTGCTAAGCCTTAGTTTTGCTTGTTATTCTGAGCCCCCCTATTCTGGAACAGTTTTTATTCACCCCGATATTATTACTGATGCAGACCCAAGTAATTATCAATCATATAACTATGTCGGTCAGAGCATTAGAACCATGTATGATTACCGAACAATTTCTTTTAATGAATACAATGCGTTTTTATTTGATGTGACATTTAGCGATGGCTTTGTTGTTGAGTTCCAAGTCAATCCGGAATTTAGCACAGCCGCATTATCTCAAGAACAAGTA
>JAJRQG010000089.1 GCA_024280395.1 Gammaproteobacteria bacterium
GTAGAATTAGATGATGCCTATATTGGAGGAAAAAAAACTGGTAAAAGAGGCCGTGGTGCAGATGGAAAAATATCAGTTATCATCGCTTGTGAAACAAAAGATGAAAGGCCTGGTTTTATTGCTATGCAAGCAATTGAATCTGTAGACAAAAAGACTATCTCTGAATTTACAAAACAACACATAAAGCCTTCAAGTACAGTTCATACAGATGCTTTTTGTTCTAATATCGGTGTTGCAGCTGTTGCTACACACATTCCAAAAGTGACATCTGCTGAACTGGTTGATCAATGGTTGCCTTGGGTACATGTGGCAATTGCAAATCTAAAAAGATTTCTTTTAGGTACTTTCCATGGTATATCACAAAAATATGTACAGGAATATTTGAATGAATTTTGTTATAGGTTTAATCGCAGAATTTGGGAACCACAAATTCCTAATAGGGTATTGGCGCTATGTATAGCCAATAGCCGTGTCGGAGTTGTGGAACAGGAATTTAGTGCATAGCCATGTATAAAATTGTATCGATTTTAAAATATTCTCTCTACTGAAAGACAGAAATGATAAGAGAGTACTTGTCTTGCGATACTGACAAAAGATTGATTCTTGACATGGCAATCACTTTTTCGTAAACTTGTAATCATCATAACAATAAAAAAAGAGAATAATTCATGAAAAAAATTCTATCTATCTACTTATTACTTATTTCAATTTCAGCCAATTCAGCTCTACTTAAAAGTTATGACTTTAATGGTGATTTGACCGACACACTTGGTAATGGCAGTGATTTAATTGCCTCTGGTGGTACAGTAAATGCTGGTAATTACACCTTTGCCGACAACCAAGGATTGTTATTGAATTCAGCTCTAGTAGATACAGCATCTTATGGGATAGAAATCAATGTTCAAAGTACTAATGGTGTTATAGGATTCAGGAAACTCATCGACTATCAAAATCTTGCTTCTGATGATGGGTTATACATTGAAGATGGAACAATTCGATTCTATAATTATGCATCTTTTGGAGGGGCAATTCTCATCAATACAAACTATACCATCGCTATAGAAAGGTCGGCGGGGTCTATATCAGTCTTTCTTGATAATGTATTATTGTTTACCGTAGCAGATGTCAGTAATTTTGCTGTATCTACTGGTAACATTCTTAATTTTTTTGAGGACGATACCCCAACAGCACAAACTGAAAGCTTTTCAGGAGTAGTCAATTTTATTCGTATACATGATAATTCCAGCACATTCGGTTCAGCACCAATGCTCGCACCAGCAACTCCAGTACCATTCTCTCCTTTGACTTGGTTTACATTGATCGCTCTTACTCTTCTCATTACCATTAGAAAGAGTGCTTTATTTATCAAAAACTAATTCTTCAATGGAAATTTCCTATACTAACTGGCGCCCAAAACCAATCACTTCGGGTGACATTTAAAGTAAACCAATAAATTAATGACACAAAAACCCAATAGATATAAGTTTGTGGTTAAACTTGCTGCAATTAACCACAATGAATTAACAATAAGATAAGCATTCATAATCCACTGTTTTTTTCTTATTGATTTGAACAACAACACCCAAGCCATTGGTGAAAATAACAAAATATTGATATTCCAAGCAGCAATTTTGTGTTGGGTAAAAAACCACAGCAGTAACAACCCTATTCCTAACAAGCTTTGAGTGACCAACCATAAATGGATTGTAATTGACGCCAATGGTTTAATCAATAACCCGATAATCAACAATACAACCAGTAAAATAACCGCATAATGGGTTTGAATAAAACTGTACTCGGCAAACCGAGAATGTTGCTTGCTTGGTTCAAACAGGACTCGATAGCTTTTATTCCAGTTATTTTCCGTATCTATATTCTTTAAATCTTTGGAAAAAATCTCTGGAAAAACTGACAATTGCCATTGATTTTTCTTTGCATAAGCAGGTAATCCATAGATATAGGCAATACCCAAGTTCATCCAAGCTTGATTGGCTGCAGGAAAAGTTAAATCATTCCATGAATGTTGTGTGAGTTGCGGTGTTAATTGTTTTGAAATCTCTCCATCGCTGACTTCATCCAATAAATCACGGATTCGTGATGTACAATTATTGAGAAAATAATCGTAATGATAATAACGATTTTCAGGCTGTGCCAAATAAATTAATTTTGTAAGTAATTTATGTTTTTGTTTACTTGTCAAATCCAGCCTTTGGCTCACAATTTGTCTGCCTTGTTGCTGATAATCAGCCAATTCATAGCTGCTTTCATTAACACCTAAAAAGTATTGCATCTCTCCTTTAGCAAATTTGAGAAAGAAATATTCTTCCTCAAAGTCAAAGTAACCAAAACCAAATAACTTATCATAATTATCAGTTTTCACCCTTAATGCAGTATGTCCAAAGGCTGACCAATAAAACTCCCCTGGACTAATGGTAATTAAATCAATTTCAATCGAATTCGAATAATTTTGGCCATAACTGGGTGTTGAAATCAACAACCACAATACACAAATTAACAATAACCACTTTTGCATCAAGAAATGGTTAACTCCAACTGTTCCAATCTTCGATTGTCACATGACAGCACTTTGAAAGTATAAACATCAAAAGAGATAACTTCATCTACTTCTGGTAAACGGCCTTCCGAATTGACGATCATACCGCCTATGGTATCAAATTCATCATTGCTAAATTTAGATTCAAAAAACTCGTTGAATTCTTCGATCGGCAACAAGGCATTTATTTTATAAGTAGTCTCGGAAGTTTGTTGGATTAAAGGTTCTTCTTCTTCATCAGTTTCATCATCAATTTCACCAACGATTTCCTCAAGTAAATCTTCAATGGTGACCAAACCTGCAACACCGCCGTATTCATCAATGATGATGGCCATGTGGTTTCTAGATGTTCGAAATTCATTGAGTAATATATTGACTCTTTTTGACTCTGGCACAACAACGGCTTCTCTGAGAAATGTTGTTAAATCAAATGGTTTGTCAGAAATAGCGAAGTACTTGACCAAATCTTTGGCCAATAAAATGCCTTCAATTTCATCCTTGTCTTCACCCACAACTGGGAATCGAGAGTGTCCTGATTCAACAATAATAGACAGTATTGCCTCGATATCGGCATCTTTTGGAATAACTGTCATTTGAGCTCTGGGAATCATGACTTGTCTAACTTGCATCTCAGAAACCTTAAGAGCACCTTTAATCATGTGCAAAGCATCGTTGTCTATGATGTCATTTTTGTGAGCTTCTTGAAGAATCACATATAAATCTTCACGGTTTTTGGGCTCGCCAGAAAAGGCATTTGATAGTCGCTCCAACCAAGATTTCTTATCTTGATCAGAACTGATGGTACTTTGGTCTTCGTTCATTGAAGTGTAATACTTCCTCTTATTAAGTCATTGAATTGTATCAAATGCATACATTTAGGCACGGTTTTTATTCAAAATTTAACTCTATTTAATTAAAAAAATAAAAATAACTGTGAATATATGTAGTTTCACAGTAGATTAAGCTTTTTATTTAAGTGAAAAATTATATGACATTAAATACTTATATCAGCACAAATAAACAACTTAGACCTACTCAAACAGATATTAGTAATCGGTATCAGAAGTCAGACAAGAAACTAAAGAAGCTACAATCCAAACTTTCAAAAATATTGGCTGACTTGCAAAGCAGAATTCAAGCAGAAGAAAAACATGCTGTACTGGTCATATTTCAAGCCATGGATGCAGCAGGAAAAGACAGCACCATCCGCAACGTGTTTCGCGAGTGTGATATAGCAGGTGTTGACAGTGTCTCATTTAAACAACCTTCAAAAGAAGAAAGTGCCCATGATTTTATTTGGCGCTGCAGTAAAAAAACACCCAAGAAAGGTGGAATCACTATTTTTAACCGCAGTTATTACGAAGAAGTACTGGTCGTAAAAGTTCACCCACAATGGTTATCCGCTCAAAATATTTCTTTGCCTCTTAGTCAAAGGTTTTGGGAAGAACGTTATGAAAGTATAAACCACTATGAAACACATTTAAATAATTCTGGTACAAAAATCATTAAGTTCATGTTAGATGTTTCTCAGGAAGAACAACACCGTCGCTTGATTAGGCGTTACGAAACACCCTCCAAAAAATGGAAATTTAGTACAGGAGACATTAAGGAAAGTAAACGTTGGAGTGATTATCAATCAGCGTTTGATGGATTATTGAAGAGCACCTCAACACTTAACAACCCTTGGCACGTCATTCCTGCTGACAACAAAATATTGATGCGTTTATTGGTTACAGAAATATTGATTCAACAGTTACAAAAGTTAGACCCAAATTATCCAGTTGCCCCCTCTTTTTCAGATAAAGATCTAATGTTAATTAAAGAGTTACTTTCTGGAGATATACTGAATTAAATATAATAATCAAACAGTTATGGTCAATTATTAAATTAGACTCTTTGTTTCACTCCTAGCCTTAATTACTTGATAGATTGATTTACAGTTGAAATTTATAAATACATAGGATATATTAACCTACGATAAAATTCGTTAACGAAAAAACTATTATGATAGATACACCCAAGCCAACCAAAACCGAACTCGCCATTCTCAATGTAATGTGGAGAATTTCTCCAGCAACAGTAAGACAGATACATGAAGAATTGTGCACAAAAACTCGAACCAGCTACACAACCACTCTAAAAATGTTGCAAGTAATGTTTCAGAAAAAACTTGTGGACAGAGATTCTGCACAGAAAGCTCATATTTACACCCCAGCTTTTTCTAAACAAGAAACTCAAGCGCAAATTATTGATGATTTAAAAACTCGATTATTTGGAGGCTCGATTAGTTCTCTTGTCATGCAAGCATTGGGTTCAACCCACAAAGCAAGCAATGAAGAAATTGATCAAATTAGAGATTTTTTGAAAAACCTAGAAAAATAATACAATAGAATCATATGGAATTATTACTTACAAATATTAACAATATAGGCAACGCATTAGGTTGGACACTCATACACTTTGTGTGGCAAGGACTTTTAATATTTATGGGCTACTGGGTAATCACGCGTCTATTCCTTCAAAATAAAATAAAACAACAATATTGGGTAGGCATGTTTTTCATAGCCCTGTGCTTAATGGTACCTATGAGAGAATTTGTAATTCAATTACAACTGATAGACAGTAACACCGATATCATTCAACTTATTAGTAGCAACATCAGTGCTGAATATTCAAGCGGAATTCTTAATCCTATGGATTTAATGATTCTTCTTGTTCAAAAATTCATTCCCTATTTAGTGATTATATGGTTATTTTCTGTTTTGTTAATCAGCGGTCATTTATTCCAATCTTGGCTTGCGCTATTAAAATTAAGCAAACAACCATCAATTAAACTTCCTAAAAGCCTTCTAATTAAGTTGCAAGAAGTATCAAGAATACTTAAGCTTAAAGCACACCCACTCATTACTATCAGTGAAAAAATAGACATACCTGCCACATTTGGGTTTTTCAAGCCTGTTATACTGCTGCCTCTTGCTTTGATTTCCAAACTTCCACAAGAGCAAATGGAAGCTATATTAACTCATGAGCTTTGTCATATAAAAAGGGCTGATTTTTTGCACAACATCCTTCAACTATTGGTTGAAACACTCTTTTTCTATCACCCACTAACAAAGTGGCTTTCAAAAGATATCAGAAAAATCAGAGAACAGTGTTGTGATGAAATGGTTCTTAATTTAAAGACTAGTCCAATTGTCTATGCTAATGCTTTAACCAACATCGCCTCAATTTACAATAAACACAACAATAATGAAACCTCACACTTACAAATTGCAGCAAGTGATGGGGAGCTTTTTAATCGAATCAAGTTTTTAATGTTAGAAAAACGTGCCAAATCACCTTTAACCAATATACTGCTAGGGATTACTTTTTCCTTTATAGCTCTGGTTGTCTTTAATAATATCACCGCAAATAGCAAAAACTCTGGAAAATTGACACCTCTTGATCAGATCTATGCGAGTTCTCAGAGTGATATCTATAATAGACCTGAGTATACTATGCCCAATATTTATAAAGTTATTAACCAACAAGACAAGAAAAAAATTGCAACTGTTAAAATAGTTTCCGAAAAAAAACGTCCAATTGAAAAATTGAAATCTACAACAGAACAAAACACAACATCCGTAGAAAAAGCAATAACGAGCACACCTGTTTTTCAAAGCAATAATGATTTCTCAAGCGAATTGAAAAATGAAACCACATCTACACCTAACAGCTTTATTGCAAATCAAACAAGCAACACTATAATTTCTCCTAACCAAATCAAACTTGATACAGCTATCCAACCAGAAAGAAACAGAGTCAGGTTTCCTAAACTCATAAAAAAAATCAATCCTATTTATACCCGATATGCACGAGCCAGTGGCATAGAGGGTACGGTGATATTGAGTTTCAATATCGATAAAAAAGGAAGAGTAAAAAAGATCAGTGTAGACAAAAGCTCTCCACTTAAAGTGCTTGATGGCAGTGCAAAATCAGCATTGCACAAATGGAGATTTGACCCTAAGTCAATCAATGTAAGCAATATAAATCACCGTTATCAACAAATATTTAGCTTCAATCTTAATAAATCTGATCACTGTATGACAGGGTCAATTGGAACCAGATTGGCTACTGAGAAAGTTTGTCAGGATTTATAACTCTACCAATATGTGTTATAATTTTCGTTTATCTACCTAAACTAAAGACTCAATGAATTTAATAGAAATATTACATACTCACAGTTATGACAAACAAAGCGCCCTTCTAAGAGCTGAGCATATGCTAGAAGATTTAGCAAATGAATATGGCTTAGAAATCCAATCTCACGGAGATGGTTGTATTGATTTCAAGGGATCAGGTATAACAGGTTCTGTTATTATCAATCACAATGAAATACATTTTAATGCTAAACTGAGTTTTCTGATGATTGCCATGAAACCAGTGATTTCTAATGCCATTGAAGAAAAACTCAAAGAAAATTTCGAATAGATTTTCCGTGTATAAAAAAACCTTCCAAACTATCTTTGAAGGTTTGCTAATTCTCTAACTTTAAATTCTAATTAAGAGTGTTTCTTAATAGATTCCACCAACTCAGAAGATGTTCTTTTAAAAATAGAAACAGATTCAACATGGGCGTATTTTAACTCCATATCTTTGTCTACCAAAAACACTCCTCTCTTGGTTCCAAATAAGCCATAACAATCATATTCTTTAGATACTTTGGCATCTGAATCTGACAGCAGTGTAAATGGGAGGTCATTTTTCGATTTAAAGTCTTTTTGAGACTTATTGTCATTTGCACTTATTCCAATCACTTCAACATTAAGTTCATCAAAGCTTTTACTATTATCACGGTATTCTGCAAATTGATTGGTACATACTGGTGTACCATCACCAGGGTAGAACACCAATAAAATTTTGCTTTTAATTTTACTTGAAAGCTTAAATGGTTTTCCATTGTCTGCAACAAGAGAAAAATCTGGTACTTTCTTACCAACTTCTAAGGACATAATTTATTACTCAGTAATTTCTTGAATTGAGTATTTTATAAGCATAGTATATAAATAGAAACTCATATTTAATTTTATTACAAATAAAGTGTTTATTTTTAAAAATAAAATAGAATTTTTTTTATTTTATGCTATAGTTCGCATCCAGATTGTGACAGGGAATTTGTAACTGAAAATTTTGGAGAGGTGGCAGAGCGGCTGAATGCACTGGTCTTGAAAACCAGCAAGGGTTAATAGCTCTTCGAGGGTTCAAATCCCTCCCTCTCCGCCATATTTATTTAAAAAAACCACCATTGAACATGGTGGTTTTTTTTTGTTTGAAAATTTTGCAAGTTCAAAGCAAAAAAAAACCTTCTCATAAATGAGAAGGTTTAAAAGTTTTGTTATGTCTATTCAATCATAGATACCTAGGAAGAGAGAGTAAAACCTAAATATAATCATAACCGTGGTTAACACCACAATTGACTGGCCTGAATCAATTCAGTTCCAACCAACTAAAATGAAAAAACATTTCATTCTTACAAAATTTAATGCTAAATTTCGCGATGTCTTCAAAATAATTGCTCCTATAAAAAGAAATCATCTAGATAACGCGAGCATTTTAGCGAAATTAAATAGTTTTACAAACGAGTTGTTTTTATCCTTCGGATAAGGTATATTAATGCGAAATAACCCAAAAAAAACCTCAATAATGCGTAAATATAACAATATTCCACCATTGCGTGCATTAAAAGCATTTGAATCATCTGCACGGCATTTAAGCTTCACCAAAGCAGCTGAAGAATTATTTGTAACTCAGGCTGCTATTAGTCACCAAATTAAATCTTTAGAGGATAAGACCGGTGTAAAACTATTCAATCGCTTTAATAGGTCATTAAAACTAACCACCGAAGGGCAGGTATATTTAGTTTCAATTCGAGAATCCCTAGAACAGTTGGAAAAATCATCGAGATTATTAGTCAAAAGAAACTCCAAAGATTTATTAAACATATCTTTATGGCCATCATTTGCCACCAAATGGATGGCCAAAAGAATATGGAAGTTTCAAGACAAATACAAAGAAATAGAGGTTAGTGTTTCTGCATTTGAATGGATGTTCGACTCAAAAAAAGAAAATATTGATGTATCAATTCGTTATGGCAGAGGTGAATGGGAGGGGGTTTATTGTGAACTACTCATGGAAGAACGTGTTTTTCCTATTTGTAGCCGCAGTGTCTATAAAACCCTTGGAGAGAACCCCCACCCTTCGATTCTTTTAGAACACAGTTTAGTCCATGATGATTACTCTGTAGAAGATTGGGATATGTGGTTTGACGAAGCAGGAATCACTCTATATGATCCAATAATTGGTACTCGATTTAGCCACACAGTTATGATGTTAGAGTCTATTGAAAATGGCAAAGGTTTTGCATTGGGTCGAACGCCATTGGTTATTGATGACCTTAACCGTAAATTAATCTATGCCCCTTTCGATGTCAGCATCCCAAGTGAATACGCCTACTATTTTGTGTGTAAAAAAGGTGTTGAAAATTCAAAGAAGGTTGTCGAATTCAAGAAATGGATATTTAAAGAAGCTAAGAAAAGCATTAAAATGGCAGAAAAATTATTAAAACAAAATACAAACTAACTTAAATTACACAACTGCTAGAATATAAAGCTATTCAATAACACAACGAGAAAAACCCATGAAAAAATTCATTATTATGATCGCATTAATCTCTTTTTCATTTTGGCTTCATGCTGAAGTGTTAATCATCGAAAGAATCAACAACACTCAGCAGATAGAGGTACCAACCAAAGGCCTGTCTATGAACCAAGTTACTCAACGATTTGGAGAACCACTTATTAAAAATACTGCAATCGGTGAACCGCCCATAACAAAATGGAAATATGACAGTTTCACCGTATATTTTGAACGTTCTTGGGTAATAAGCTCTGTGATAAATAAAGCCAGCCCCAATGAAATAGGCCCAAAGAAAGTGGCACAATAAAGGTATATTTAAGGGTGACTAATCATTTTTAAGATTTGCTAGGTGTGTCAAAGGCTTGTGCTATAATCTTGTTTTCTATATTGTAATCTAGGTAAACCATGAATAAGAAACTAATGTTCTTTTATGTCATCGAAATAACATCGGCAATTGCACTTACTGTTACAGAAGGTTTCTTGGGTTTAATGTGGCTTGCAATTGCAATAAGCTTTGTTGGACTCATTACAAAATTGAATTTAGTATCACTGTCCAATAAAACCAAAAATTTAACTCAGCAAATTTCCCTCATTCTTTCTTCTGTACTTTGGGGATACATTGTGATGTATTATTTAAGCTCAGCACCCATCATCTACACCGCCTTATTAATTGCCAGAATAGTAGCAACCATTATTGCCTTTAAAGAAATTAAAAACCACATTATTGTGGTTGTGCCATTACTCATTGGGTTTGCTTTACTCAAACAAGCTGGTTGTATACCACCCATTGCTTTTTAATAAACTATCTATCCTCACCTACAAGGCACCTCTGGCTTGCAATATCCATTTGTCTCGATTTAATGGACTAACACCTCGGTAATCGGTTGTTTTTCCTTGTTCATCTGTACAAGCTTCATATGAGCAGAGTTGAGTGCTTATTTTTGCTTTTCCTGCACTCAATGAAGCCAATTCAATGGGATATTTCATCGCAGTTGCTGCAGGCACTTTCCCTTTAAGGACGAAGATTTCATTGTTGATTTCTGGATTTTCAAAAGTACCGCGCATTTTTGTTATATCACTGGTTATGGCGCCCAATAAATCCATCGATGCACTGAGATAAAAGGATAAAATCGGCTCCAATAATGTGGTATCAGATTCGACTAAGCCATTCATAATTGCCAGGGGTGTAGCAATGGCAAAATCGCCCGAGCGAGAGTGTACATTGTGGTCTTCTGCCTCAACTAAGGTAATCTTGCAATCTGTCACTTGCCAGCCTTTAATACCTTGTTGCAGAGATTTATCAATGTTCAACTCAACTTCTTTTTGGTATTTAATAGCCACATCATTGACCCCAACTTGTGAATAATAACTGACTCCACTGCCAAGTTCTGCTGGCTCAATTTTAAATTTGACAATTGCCCAACAAGGTTTCGGCATCCAATAACGTTCATAGCCAAAAGCACATTTTTTGGGCGTCTCTTTATAAATAATTGTAGGTGCAGAAAAATTAACTATTAAGCCATACCTGTCCAATAAAACAGCTTCTAAAATTTCGACTTGTATCATGCCTGTAATATTGATGTGCAATTCACGTAAATCTGATAACCATTGCATAGCCAACAAAGGATCTTCATCGCACAATTGATCCAATGCTTGTACTAAGTTCATGATTTCAGAAGGATTATTTGGCGTTACTTGTACTGTCAACATCGGTGTTGAAAGGCTGAATAACTCAGGTATAGAACCATCATTTCCATAAATATCACCGACTTTGGCTTCACTTAATCCACTCACAATGCCTATTTGGTCTGCTGAAATTTTATCTATATCTAAATACTTGCCTTTAAAAATTGACTTCAATTGTCCTGCTTTTTGAGTCTTATTTTTAGCTCGAGTCGCATTGTGTAAAACGTCTTTGGATTTAATTTGTCCTTCAAATACCCGCAAATAAACCATTTTTCCCAAGGTTATATCATGCTCAATTTTAAACACCACCGCCGATAATGGCTTATTTCTATAGCCATTGGCTTTGGGTAAATAAGCCACAATGGCATCCAACAACTCCAGAATACCGACTCCGTTTTTTGCAACACCAAGCAGTACAGGTATTAACTGAAATATAGCAGTATTTTGCATTAACACAGCATCAACGCGACTAAAGTCTAAGTTCTCTCCATTCAGATAAGAATCCATCAAAGCTTCATCCAACTCAACAATTTTCTCTAAAGTCTTTTCACAAAGGGAAGAATTAAATAACTGTGAATTCCATTTGGATTTTATCTGTGCCTGTCCACTGGCTTCATCTAACGTACCTTGTAGCAGAATACAATTCTTACTCAGTGATGTTTCTATATCCAGCATGACTGCGGCAACATCAGCCCCTACTCTATCAATTTTATTGATAAATATTATGCAAGGAATGACCAATTGTTTGATCGCTTGAAAAAGAGAAAGCGTATGACCCTGTACACCTTCTACCGCACTGACAACCAAAACTACTGCATCCAGTGCTCTTAATGAATATTCAACTTCAGCACAAAAGTCCACATGGCCGGGAGTATCAATGATGTTGATATGGGTGTCTTTGTAAGTAAATGATGCCGTTGCTAATCGTACAGAAATACCCCGCTCTTTTTCAACGGCCAGATGATCTGTGACCGATGTCCCCTTATCAACACTGCCCATATTTCTCAATGCACCTGATTGAAAAAGTATTTGCTCAGTTATGGTAGTTTTACCCGCATCAACATGGGCCAAAATTCCAATATTTATGGTGTTTTGTGGCATATTATCTAAATTCTGAATGAGTTAAAACCACTACAATCATTTGACAGCCTTTAATATTAATTTCATCTTTACAATCAGTTAGCTGCAAAAGATGGTTAGCTGCTAATAATATTTCTTTGGTCGCTGTTTTAATGATTGATGTATCGCTTTTTGAATAAATAAAACACAGTGCTGATGGAATCACTTTTAGTAATTGCTTTTCTACATAAGTTTGTAAACAAACTTTATATTTCCCTGCTTTGGTTATCACATTAAAGTCCTTTATTTTTCCATTCAACAAACGGACTACTGTGCGATCCGATCCAGAAAAATTAGAAACCGATAATGGTTTCTTCAGGACATCAACTTTTGTATCATTGTGAGTCAATTTAATTCCATTACCTTGCAGCAATATCAAATTTCTTTCGTAACCACTAAAATCAGAAAAAACACCATCCTCAACAACACTGGCAATACTCAAACGCCAATCAAATACTTCAAGAGTACCACCTGCGCTAATCGCCAATTGCACTGTTTCACCTTTGCCATTTTTCCAAGCTGTAATAATGAATTGCTCTGGAGGAATAATTTTGATCATTTTTTAAGTATCTTGATAATATTTGATTTCACAGCTGTTAAGCTGTCCTTGCCGTTATTTCACTGGCGTCTTAATTGCTGTGTTTTAAAAGCAACCAATAAAATGAGTAAAAATAGAAACATCAACAAGAACTTATCTACTACTACGGGAATTACAGGTACTGAAAAGAATTTTGCACCAATAAAACGGCCCTTGACTTCAGTACCACCCAACCTATCTGATTGAAAAACCAGTTGAATTGTTTGATCATTAATGTTGTTGACATTGGCCGTCATACCAAGGGTTAAATAACAACCCGGGAAAGGTGGAGGTGGAGGTGGAGAGGCACAAACAAATGAAATACCACTGGCAGTAAAAAAAGAACCATCATCTAGTCTTTTTAGGCTATTAAAATTAAAAAAATCAATATCACTACTGTTGAAAGAGGATTCAATAAACCATTCACCAGTAGATTTGTTAATTTGATATGTATTAAGCTGGCCAACCACTGTAATCGAATTGTCATTATTTTCTAAAATGACTGAAAAAAAACGATCACCTTCAAATTCGAATGTCCAATTTACCGAATTATCAGAAAGTTTTCGTGAATATACTCTTCTTTCTTCACTGTATAGAAAATAATAATAATCTTCGCCGTCATTACTGATTAATTGAATATCACTGGTAAATGCAGGGTTAGTATATTTTTCAGCTAATGTATTTAAATCATACACATGAAAAGTTAAATTAGAAACTCCTATGGATTCAGTACTAATGACAAGTGTGTTTAAACTTTCATTGAAATCTATCTCACTAATATATTCATCAACAAAATCTAACGGTGCAGTGATCTCATTTGTGACAAGGTCAACCTGATGAAGTAAACCAGAAAACTTGGACGAATAATAGAGTTTATCCCCTTGAGGGTTAAGGAATATTTCATTTATTTGAGCAGGTATACCAAAATCATTATTAATTTCAACAGGTACATCCAAAATGTTTTCAATTTCTAAAGTTGTGGTATCAATAGTAATAATTTGATTTAGCCCAGCTGCATATAATTTTGTTTCTGAATTATTCAAGAAAACACTGCCATTAAAATAATTGGCGGGTGATTTTATCTTTTTTAATACTTGACTAGTCTCTAAATTTAAAACAATTATGGTGTCTCTTGTAAAAATATCATATAACGGTGGAATTGCTGGTCCAGTTACGGGCAAATAAGCCACTTTCGCAACAACCTTTAAAGCAACAAGAGTTAATAAAACAAGCAGTAAATAAATTATTTTATTCATCGGATTTTTACAATGGTTAACAGTGGTGAGATTTTCATAGGCCGTTGTACAAGTTAAAACATGCTTTAACAAATGAGTATAAAATAATTATACTAGAGTCTTTTGTATAACTATGCGGTGAAATAAAAATAATTCAAAATTAATCAAATTAAGGCGTAAAATGTGGTCAAATAACGGGTTGTTGGCAACAACACAACGAAAAGCTGGCTATTTTGGTATATATCAACCCGTTGCATTATGTGGTTAACCCCAAGTCAGTTATTTAATATATTTGTTATTATACCTGCTTTAATAAGCGCTTTTTATACTCAACGACTATGGACTGAAAGTCCATAGGTTGTTTTTGGACTGAAAGTCCTATTATTCCAATATAATATTACCTGTTTCAATATTTGATGGATTTCTGTGGTGTTCTAAATATTCTTGTACCAATTCTTCTGTAAGATCTCCTGTAGACCAAGCACCATAACCAATTGCCCAAAAATGACGCCCCCAATACCTTTTCTTTAGTTCTGGAAACTCATCTTGCAATCTGCGTGAAGACCTTCCTTTCAATCGTTTTATTATATTGCTAACCGAATGTTTAGCTGCATACTCTAAATGCATATGCACGTGATCTTTACTAACAACTCCTTTTAATATTCGGATATCCTCAGCATCACAAACTTGCATTATTAAATCTCGGCACCTAGTTTTAATTTCACCTGTCAAAACTGGATACCTGTATTTAGTTATCCATACTATATGTACCGTTAAACGACTAACCGTATGACTTGATATTCTCTGTTGGCTCATAAGCACATTTTAGCACAGCTAAAATGTGTATCAGCTAAAGCCTTGCACTAAAAGTGCATAGTTTTAACTAGCGTGTTGGGACAATAAA
>JAJRQG010000090.1 GCA_024280395.1 Gammaproteobacteria bacterium
ATATGTACCGTTAAACGACTAACCGTATGACTTGATATTCTCTGTTGGCTCATAAGCACATTTTAGCACAGCTAAAATGTGTATCAGCTAAAGCCTTGCACTAAAAGTGCATAGTTTTAACTAGCGTGTTGGGACAATAAAATATTCCTTATCAAAGAAGCAACTTATATAGCGACATATTTATCTACGTTTGTCGTTATAGAGTTTTTTATTTATTAGAGTTTAGCCCCGATGTCATATGTTAGAATACTCTTCAACTAGTGCTTGACCGAGAAAGAATATTCTACTGCGGTAAAGCACTAATCATACTTACTATTAACAATTTACAGGAATTTACTCATGTTAAAAGCAGAATACAAAACACGCAGCCTAGTACCTCAAGATGTCATTGAAGCGGTATCTTTTGAACAACCCGAATTAAAAGAAGGTCAAGTGTTGCTCGAAATGCTTGCAGCGCCAATTAACCCTTCTGATGTACTGACCTTAACGGGGCAATATGGGATTTTACCTCCGCTACCAGCTATTGGCGGCAATGAAGGCGTGGCCAAAGTAGTAGAACATGGCCTCAATGTAAGCAGTCCAGATATTGGCCAAACGGTATTGATTCCCATAAGTCTTGGCAGCTGGTCATCACACATTGTGGCAGACGCCAAAGCACTTATTTCGCTTCCCAATGGCGTTGACCCCATTCAAATGTCCATGATTACCATCAACCCGCCGACTGCTTCATTGATGCTAAGCGAGTTTGTTGACCTGCAGAAAGGTGATTGGGTTATCCAAAATGCTGCCAATTCTGGTGTTGGTTCTTATTTGATTAAATTAGCCAAATTGCGGGGTTTTAGAACGGTCAATGTTGTGCGCAGAGAGTCATTAATTGAACCTTTGCTTACTGCGGGTGCTGATGTGGTATTGGTTGATGGAATAATAGATGGACTTAATCTTGCCAAAAGAGTCAAGGCTGCGACCAATTCTGCTGACATTAAATTGGGCATTGATGCGGTTGGTGGCAATGCTACTGATCGACTCGGTGAAACACTTTGCGACGGTGCAACCCTTGTTAACTATGGCGCCATGAGTGGTGAACCTTGCTCAATTGCACCTACACTGATTATTTTCAAAGACATTACTGTGCGCGGTTTTTGGTTAGCCAAATGGTTCAAAACCTCTACACCAGAACAACAAAAGGAAGTCTTTGGAACAATTATAGGCTTAATTGTCACTGGAAAATTATCCGCTCCTATTCATGCAACCTACCCTATCAAAGACATCAAACAAGCCGTTGCAGAAGCTGCCAGCGGCAAACGCAATGGCAAAGTCGTAATGGTGAAGGAATAACTCTAAAGAAAAGACATTTTTTTTCTTTTATTTACAATTAAGCGGCAATTTCTGTATGGCAATGTTGCTGCTACATTGCCATACAATTGTTCCTTGAGAATCGACCTCTGGAGTCAGCAAAAGGCTCTTTCCAACAAGTGATGAGTCATCTGCTTGAGTAAAATACAGGGTGATTTCTCCATTTTTTGGATTGTACAAATAAGCATCTGATTGATTGAATTTTTCAGACAAAAACTCGGTGTTAGGAAAAGTTTTGTTTTGGTAATAATATTCGGATATGATCATTTTTTCAGAACCCACTGAATACAGTTTGCTGCCTATTTTTGTACGGACGGTGTAGTCTCGGTAAGCAGGAATCGCATATGCCATGAGAATTCCAAGACTAGCAATGCTAAAATAGGACCCCATAAATGACATGTTTTCCAATACACTGTATTCATAAGATAATTGTATGCTGAAAGCGTCATCCGAGGAATTTACTGAAAAACCATAACTGCCACTTTTCGGTAAATTGAGCTGTTGTGCGGTTGGCAAAGCAAACAAATCCACATCAACATCCGCAAAATTGCCTAACATCACCATTAGGTTTAGATAGGTGTGATAAATGTCTCTTGGCGCATCCTTAACCTCTCTGCTGTGAGCCAAGATTGCCGTATCCCAGTTCTGATTCTGTTTACCTCTGAGCCATTCACTCAATGGCCTTTTGTTTGTTGAATTGCTTCTGTCCGCCAAAACCTGAGGTGTAAACGCTTGTATGATGTAGTCACCTTGGATTTGATAATAAGAATGTTGCAAAAACTGCAATTTATCTAACGGTGAATTAACATTTATACCCTCTCCAATAATTACTTTTTCCAATGCCTTGGTTGAAAATATTGATTCATTTATATCGACTCCGGCCAATTGTTTTACAGAAGCCTTGGCTTTAAATGCCTTGCTTAATTGATCTAATATTTTATTGTGGGCTGAATGGTCGAGGATTTTTGTGGAAAACCAAGTACCTGAATCATCTGTTATGACCACTAATTTTTGGCCATAAACTGCATAAATTTGTTCTAAAGTCACACCCAAATATTCATCAATTTGTGCTATTTTCTCAAGTATTCCCTGTTTAAGTTCTGCTGCTTTTGGGTTAAACGAATTGGCTAAATTAAATCCTTGCTTGATTTGCTCATCACTGGGCAATGCGATCTGCCACACACTTCTAGGCATACCTGCTGTAGGCAGATCTATCTGGGAATCAACTTGTGGAATAAAGTTTCGGAAGCCGACATTCGGCATAGCTAAGCGTATGGTTAACTGACTCTTGCCTTGTATTGACCCTGTCCCTGCCCAAAAATATTGGACTTTATCAATGCCCATTTTTTTAATAATATTCATTTCACTGGCAGGAATCATGCCTTGATTTTGTTTGTAAATGGCTGCTATATTGAGCCAAAATTCTATATTTTTACCCGACACATCAACACTGTCTTCAAAAGCGAAAATATCATCCAATTCGGCTGCATGCTGCTTTTGAGCCAACAGTGCTTGCAACTGTTTGGCACTCGCAGTAATGCCTGTCAAAAGTAGTAATTGACCAGATTTATTATTAAAAGAAGCAAAAACAGGCATCATCGACGCCATAAATTTGCCTTGCCCTTGGTCATCGAATGCTTGTAAAACTTTAAATTGAGAGCCGCTTAACTGTGAAATCAATGCAAATAAATCATTGAGTTGTTCTGTACTGGTGTTTTTTAACGTCGTTGCAATCAAACCATTGGGAACCATAGAACCATCAGTAGCATTTAAAATAGCTACTTCCAAGGGTGTACTCATGCTTTTAACTAATGTTTTAAACGGCAGTTGCGCCTCAGATGGCATCATGTTTGAATAGGTTTCGACAAAACCCTGTTTTATTTTTTCAATTTGAGAAACGTGTGCATCTAGCTTCTGTACAGGCTGCAAAACATCAGGTTTGTCTTCAAGAAACAAACCCCAAAACGTAGGAATTCTAATATACGCCAACGTCTCTGCAGGAAGTTTTTCTCTTAACCAAGCGACATTTTCAACTTTTTCATAAACAATTGGGGCTTCAGAAGACTGTCTTTGAGAATCACATGCAGAAAGAAACACCAAAAGGCCAACGAAAACGAATAGGAATGGTTTATTTGTCATAATGAACTTTGCCGATGAGAAAGTTACCATTATGAGGTAAATTGCGATTGTGTTCAAGAAGTATATTTAGGCTATTTATCGGAGTCATATTTATGAATCTATTGACTGTATAACTAATAAGTTAAAGCATTGATTGGCCTATAATAGAGTAATAGACAAATGACTTAATATTATATCAGCAATCCCTTTTCATGGCTTGGATTCAATATTGAAGTGCAACACTCCAGCCTCTTGATTTTACATTTAAAATTGAAAAATAGGATTACTGCTCTCGCCTAGATTTGGCTGAATTGAGGGGGGGTTATTTGTGATAAAAAAAGGGCAGACTTTAATGCCTGCCCCGGTTCACTCTTTAATATTTAATCAAAAATGGGCAATCCACTTGGTACTTTGGAAGGGACATCTGTTCTTAAATCTATACTGTTTCGATCTGTTACAGCATCAAGAAAATCCATCAATCGGTCGATTTGTTCTTCAGTTAAATCAACATTTTCAATATCAAGATTCGACAACAATGAATTGCGTGAATACTCATCATTCATCACAGCAAAGTCTAGCGCACTTAAATCCCTGCGATAAGGCAGTAGTACTTGAGTTTGATCATAGTTGGCCAATGCGTCGGCTGGATTTAAATGGTGTTTGATTACAGCTCTTAAATCATTGTAAGCTCCAGCATGCCCCCAGGGCCCTGTAAGTAATGCATTTCGAATGGATGGCACTCTAAATCTATATCTATCGGCAATATCACCTGTTTCTCTTTCTCGTCCAAAGTCATCTAAACCATCTCTGAAACCAGGAAGGTTATCGCCTTTGCCTGGGCCAATTTGTGGCATACCAATTGATTTGAATTCATTGGAAGTTAAGAACTGTCCACTGTGGCAACCTGAACAACCTGCATCCCCATAGAATAAATTCATACCAGCAATTTGGTTGGGACTCATGGCGCCTTCTTCTCCACGCAAAAATTTATCAAAGGCTGAATTATCTGCACGCCAGATGTCTCCTTCAAAGGCACCAATGGCATTAGCAATATGTACCATTGTGATGTCTTCAGCAGAATTAACATCGGAATAAACACCTTTAAACAATTCAACATATTCATTGATATCTTGTACTCGTTTAGCCAGTTGATTCCATACTCCATCCACACCCGCCAAATTATCCACTGAAGTGGCATCGGCTACGGAGTTTTCACCCACTTGACCAGCCATTTCTGCACTTGATGTAATGGGGAACATCGCTTGAGCAGCCAGTGGATTTTCTAAGCCCATGGGCAAATCATCGCCTGCAGGCGTTAAAAAACCACTGGGTCGTGAATCATCTCTGCGTACCCTTCCATCGTGAAACATGATTTCAAATGACTTGGCACCCAAATTAAAGATTTGTGGCGCATTTCGTGGCACCCGTTCATGTACTTCACTTTCTAAATAGCCCGTTGTCCTGGCCACGCCTGTTCCATCGCCACCCTCGCCGATTGGCAAGGAAAGACCATCGCCACTCCAAGCAAACGGATGGTGGCAAGTAGCACAAGAGTCATTCTGATTGCCACTCAAAATCTTATCAAAGAACAGAAATTTTCCAAGAGCCACCTTGTCTGCCGGATGTATATCAAAATCATCATCCGTAATCGCATCTGGCAATTGCTCTATTGTATTTTGTGTTACCCTTCTGTTTAATTTACCGTGTCCAAATCTATGCATAGATTTTACCATATCTTCTCTGCTTATCTTTGCTTGGACTTCTTTTTCATACTGTAAATATGCTTCTTCATCTACAATGGTTCTTTTTGCACTAACGCTTATCGATGTTGATAATGCCAATGCAATTATTAATGATTTTTGTATCATCTTTCTCTCCTCTATTGTTATTGAAATCATTTAATGAACTCTGATAGATAGAAATTCTATTTGTCAGAGACTCTTTAAGTGTACGCTCAATATTAACAACAAACACTCCTTTATATTAGGACTTTCTAATATTATTGACAAAAATCAAAACCTCTAACAAATAACAAACGAAACACTAACAAAAAACTTACATAATTAATAACTTAGCAACTAATTTTTCAATTAACTATTTGTCAGGAAAATATACCTGAAATTGAAAAATCAAAGATTATACCTGTTTTTCTGTAAAAGTATGCCCTGCCCAACGACAAACTTTCAGAAACCTCGTTGATAGAAAACAACCTAAATATAGACCTGACTTTTTAAACAATGGTCACAAAATAAATCGCAATCCCACCCCACAAAAAAGCAGTGCTTAAAAGTAGAAAATAATATAAAGGTAGTTTTTATGAAATAATCAATATGTGCAAATAGTTCTATCTACGCTATTTTGAATAAATTCATTAGAATTTATTAGAATTTAGTAATGACCTCAATACGTAAAAATTACAAATATAGAAATCAAAATTTAGAGTTATTTTGACCTTAATACAGAAGGGGTTAAGGTCATGAGTGTCGAGGTCAAAAATGGGTATTTTTGAAAATAGTGGATTTTCACCTTTGGGCACAGTTTGGGCACAATCTGGGTACAAACTCAATTTTAAAGTCCTTTAATACTGATATTTTTGGGTGTTTTCGATTGTGTAAAAATAGAATATTTTAGTACTTTTAGAGCTAAATATTAGTAAAACAATGGTGATAATTTAGGTGATATTTCTCTTTATAAATTGTTTTTTTTGGTTGCTTATTTGTTGGGTGTTTTTTGTTTGTGGGCAACAAGTATTTTGAGATTGTTGATGATGGGCGAGGCCCATCTTACGCTTGGAATCAATCGGAAAACAGTTGGTTATTTTGCAAAAATTTAGGGTTGAAGCATAATACTATGTTTATCATAGAATAATTTTGTAATTTATAGTTTTATTTGATATTTTAAAATGTAATTAAATATATTTATTTGGTTATAGCACTTCATATTTGTTTTTAAATTGTAAAATAAAAACATGAGCACATGGCACACATCTGATTGATTTTAGCTTGGAATTTAAAAGTAACGTGATTTACAGAGTAAAAATCTTGATTTTTTGGTTATAGTGCGTTGTATTTGCTTTAAAATTACAAAAAAAACGATTGAGCATATGGTACATATGTGATTGAATTTTTTGTTGGAATTTAAAAGTAAAGATGACGTGCTAGACCCAAAAAATTGGCGTCCCTAGACAGCACGGGTTCGAACCCCATTTTCGAAGAATTAGCCGATTGGAACCACCAATTAAGTCATTTAGATTTCTACGAATATGAAGATGAACCAGTAGAGAAATGGGAGCCTAAAAGCCCTAAAAATAGCCCAATGAATCGTCCGAAAGGAGGGTTATCATGAGCAAATACGGTGATATACCCACTAATAGTGGTAAACGATTAGCCCCTTTTTCATTGCGTTTAACGGTTGAGGAGCGTGCTAAACTGCAAGAACTGGCTGGTGATATGTCGATTTCCTCATTCATTAAAGATAACCTCTTTAAATCCAGTGGAAAAAAGATACGCAGACGTAGAAGAAAGCCAATCAAAGATCAGAAGCTATTGGCTCAGGTTTTGGGAATACTTGGTAAATCTCGTTTATCTCAGAACATGAATCAACTCGCCAAAGCTTCAAATAATGGCACGTTGCCTCTCATCTATGAGGTAGAAAAAGAGCTTCGCCAAGCATGTGCTGATATTCAGGTCATGCGATTGATGCTGATGCGTGGATTGGGTCTGTATATTAAACCTGATGATAAAGCAAAAACTGAATCATTCAGACAATCATTTATTCGGGCTTCTACGGATGTACAGGCGTTCAGATGATCCTCAAAGGTTCACAACGAAGTGGTGGCAAGCAACTGGCTTATCACCTCCTGAAAAGTGAAAACGAACATGTCAACGTGCATGAGGTTCGTGGGTTTATATCGGATGATTTAAAAGAAGCCTTTGAGGAAACCTATGCCATCTCAAAAGGTACTCAATGTAAACAGTACCTTTTTTCATTAAGCCTTAATCCACCCCAACAAGAAAAAATACCCGTTGAAGTTTTCGAAAAAGCGGTTGAAAAAATCGAAGATAAATTGGGTTTAAAAGATCAACCAAGAGCCATTGTTTTTCACGAAAAAGAAGGTCGTAGACATGCCCATGTTGTCTGGTCGAGAATTGACGAAGAAAACATGAAAGCCATCAATCTACCCTTTTATAAAAATAGATTAAACGAACTAGCCAAAGAACTCTATTTAGAACATGGCTGGGATTTACCCAAAGGCTTTAGTGATCCATTGCTCAAAGATCCACTCAATTTCAATCAAGCAGAATGGCAGCAAGCCATGCGTACAGGTCGTGATCCACGAGAAATCAAGCATGTATTTCAAGAAGCATGGAGGCAATCTGATGGTCGTAAAGCCTTAAACTCAGCTCTGGAAGAATACGGTTTTAAACTAGCCCGTGGTGATAGTGTCAACACCGGTCCAAAACTGAGCCACTTCACCAGTTGAAAAGTGAGCCACTAATATTTTAATAATTTATCTTAATTCAAGTTTGTTTCATATGACCCTCCTTAAAAAAAACGCCCGTAGGGTGCAGGTGCACGGATG
>JAJRQG010000091.1 GCA_024280395.1 Gammaproteobacteria bacterium
CAGATTGTTCATTTGTTTTCTCCTGGCACTTCGACAACTTCTGGAGATTGATGGCTTCCTGGAGCTGTAACACCTGCTTGAGTGGCGATTTCACTTTCTAGTTTGGACCGTATATCATCCATATCTAAAGTCCCATAGTGCTTTTTAACTCTAAAGATGAGGGCCAGTGCCAAGGCTTGAATGCCCACACCAATCACAATGGCTGTTAAAACCAAGGCTTGAGGTACAGGGTCATTCATCACGGCGTTTGCATTGCCATTCATAAATATGGGTGCAATGCCATTTTCAATAAATCCAGACAACACCAGTATTAAGTTAGCACCCGCTTCGAACATCACTAGTGCCAATAACATGCGAAATATATTTTGTGAAACCAGCAAGCCAAACAGGCCGATTAAACTCAAAGAAATGGCACCAAAATACAAAATGCCTTCAATGGTAAAATTAATAAACATCAGGTTACTCATTAGGCATCCACCTCATCGGTATTTAATGCCAGTAATAAACCAGCCAATTCAGCGCCAACTTTCAAGCCAACGGCCAAGTACAATAAAGGAATGGTTCCCGCAGACCAAAGACTGCCAAATTCTCCGTGTTCTAATAAAGGCTGCAAGAAATTGCCTTGAGTAAACAATGCCACCAATCCAATGCCAATAAAACTCAATCCAGCAAAAGCTTCAATAAGCGTCACTAAGCCATGATCAACGGATTTTTGTTTTGGCCGAACAATGCTGCGCATAGAAAAGGCAATGGCTAAAATCACTCCGCCTTGAAAACCACCACCAGGGGTTAAATGACCATGGCTGATAATATATAGGCCAACAACCAACAACAAAGGGAATATCAAATCAATGGCATTGATTGCAACAAAGCCACTGTCGTTTTCTTCAATTTTTGGAATTTTATCAGTCTCTTTTGTCGATTTTATAAAACTGGATTTGGTTAACACCAAACCAACCACCGAAGCAGCAGCAAAAAGAATGGACAACTCACCTAAGGTATCTAAACCTCGATAAGCCAACACCACTGAAGTCACCACATTGGCAGCGCCGACTTGATCTTTGGCCGAGTCCAAAATAGCCCCACCAACCAACATGGGAGTATTGCCCAATGGCAAAAAACCAGTAATGACCATTAAGAAAAATGCCAAGCCTGAAATAAACAACAAAGAAGCATATTTAGTCATTTCTATCTCCTTGATTGTTGTCGGCCTTTTGGTCTTTTATTTCCCAAAAGCCCAAACGTTTTAAACCTATGGCCAATATTAAACTGCTTAAACCCGCACCAATCGCCGCTTCAGTCATGGCCACATCGGGTGCTTTCAATAAAGCAAAAATTACCGTTAATACCAAAGAAACAACCGAGGCGGCAACCACGGCTGCAATCATATTGTCTAACATTAAAACAGCAATAGCGGCTGCTAGCATTATAAAAACCACAAGGGCAACTATCCAAATCATGATGATGTCTCCTTATTTTCTTCTTTCTGTGCCTTCTTCTTTTTACCCTTCATCTTCCTGGCTTTTGTCCATGGTTTAATTCCACTGCGATAAAATGCTTTGGTGATGGCAGAAGAACTCACTGGGCTGGTTAGTAATATAAAACCCAAAATAACAAACAACTTGCTCCACCACAAAGGGTGGATTAATGCCACGCCAACAATCACACCTATGACACCCAAGGTGACGGCTTTGGTGCCGACTTGAATTCGGTTATAAACATCGGGCATTCGCAACAAACCCAATGCGCCAAGAAAGATAAAGATGGCGCCGATTAATAGAATGATTTCACCTGCTAATTGCATTATTTCTCTCCCTTATTGTGAACTTTGGCTTCAATCACTCGTGCGAGTGCAATAATGCCAACAAAAGACAAGATGGAATAAACCAAAGCAATGTCCAAATACAAAATACTGTCAAAAACTAAAGCCATAAAAATAAGAACAACCGTTGTAATCAAAGCCAAGGCATCAGCACTGACAATTCTATCGGCATTGGTTGGGCCAAACAACAATCTATATAAAGTGAATAATGCCGCTATGGCAATTAAGGTCATCGCACTGATAATCATTTGACAAACTCCTTCAGATAATCTTCAAACTTGCTAACAATGGCTTTGGTAGTCGCTTCAATATCAAGATGTTCTGGCACATCAATCCAGTGCACCAACATGCGGTTATCATAAACATCAACCGTCAATGTGCCTGGTGTTAACGTAATACTGTTGGCAAGGAATAATTTGCCCAAATCAGATTGCATGGTGGTTTTAATTTCAACCATGCCCGGGTGAATTTTCATATCAAGCGATAAAACCCGTTTGGCTAAATCAAAATTGGCTTTAATTAAGGCATAAAAGAAGTAAGCCAAATATTTCAACAAGCCAAACAAAAAGCCAAAATGGATATTCAAACCATTGAGAATTTTCATTTTTGGTGCAGTAATAAGACTAACTATGATAGATATGATGACACCACTGATTAATTCATCAATCGCAAAAGTGGCGGTTAGTAACAACCACAACAAAAAATTGATGACAAAAGTTAGAGCATAAGGAGAAGATCGTTTTTTCATTTGTTTTCCAAAATATAAGTACATAAAATGACTGATAGTGATAATTTTAACATTTGTTTGTTTGTCTTAAATTGATATGTATCAAAGATTGAAAGGTTGTGCGAAATGGTTTTTTTGTAAAAAAAAGCCATAAAAGCTGTGAAAAGCTTTCCTTACAAAGTAGATTAATATTAAATTATTTCATACAGTATTGAGAAAGCTTATGTACGCTATTATTGTTGCAGCTGGAAGCGGTCAAAGATTTGCTTCGGATACGCCCAAACAGTTTTTAGAAATTGCTGGAAAATTGGCCATTCAACACAGCATTGATGCTTTTGATGGCATGGATGAGATTGAAGGCATTGTATTGGTGATGCCAAAAAATCAACGTTTGTGGCAGGACATTGAACTGACTGCAAATAAACCCTTAATGTACACAACAGGCGGAGACAGCCGAGCACAATCTGTGTTGCATGGTTTATTGATTCTTGAACCATCGGTGACCAATAATTCCTGGATTTTGATTCACGATGCAGCTCGTGTTTGTATAAGCCAATCAGATATTCAGAAGTTAATGGATACTTGCACCCAACAAAATCAAGGAGGTTTACTGGTCAAACCCATCAATGACACCATTAAATACAGCGACAATGGCACGCATGTTAAAAAAACAATCGATCGCAGTAAATTAAGGGCGGCTTTAACCCCGCAAATGTTTCCTTTTAAACAATTATTAGAAGTGTTGGAAGAGTCAAATAGTGACATGATAACCGATGAAGCCTCAGCATTTGAACAATCTGGTATCATGCCGATAATGGTCAAAGGCAGAAGTGACAATATCAAGATAACCCACATTGAAGATTTATTGTTGGCAGAATTTATTTTAAGGAGGCATCAAAATGATTAGAGTAGGTACGGGATATGATGTTCACGCTTTTTGTGAAGGCGACCACCTAACACTTGGTGGTGTTGCAATTCCTTTTATAAGCGCCTTTGCTGCCCATTCTGATGGTGATGTATTGATTCATTCAATTTGTGATGCGTTACTTGGTGCTTTGGCATTGGGCGACATTGGACAACACTTTTCACCCAATGATAACAAGTGGAAAAATTGTGACAGTTCGGTTTTTTTAAAGCACATTATGGGGTTGATAAGAGAACAAGGCTATCAAATCAATAATATTGACAGTACGATAATTTGTGAACAACCTAAGATGCAACCGCATATCATCGCCATGCGCGAAAACCTTGCCCAAATGATGAGCCTAGAAATAAATCAAGTGAGTGTCAAAGCCACAACCACAGAAAAACTGGGCTATTGTGGTCGCGGTGAGGGAGTGGCAGTCCAAGCTATTTGTTTGTTAACTTTGATTGAATAAAATTAAAATTAAAATTTTTCTATTTTTAAGAGTTTCCTGAAGGATTCTTGACAATATTCATATATTAGTAAATACTAATACTCAATCTAAAATCCGAGTAATCTTATGTCAAAATTTATCATTTCACCGTCTATTTTATCGGCAGATTTTGCCCGTTTGGGCGAAGATACTCAAGCTGTTTTGGATGCTGGAGCCGACTGGGTTCATTTTGATGTAATGGACAACCATTATGTGCCCAACTTAACCATTGGGCCTATGGTATGTGATGCCTTGAGAGATTATGGAATTACTGCTCCTATTGATGTGCATTTAATGGTTAAACCAGTAGACAGAATTATTCCAGATTTTGCTAAGGCCGGTGCCAGTATGATTACTTTTCATCCTGAAGCTTCTGAACATGTCGATAGATCTTTAGGTTTGATTAAAGAGTCTGGTTGCCAAGCAGGGCTAGTCCTAAACCCCGCAACACCACTACATATTTTAGAGCACGTCATGGATAAATTGGATATGATTCTACTTATGTCGGTTAATCCAGGGTTTGGTGGACAAAGTTTTATTCCTGAAACTTTGAATAAAGCCCGTGCAGTTCGCGATTTAATCAATAGAAGCGGTAGAGATATTCGTTTAGAAATAGATGGTGGTGTGAAAATTAACAATATAAGGGAAATCATGCAAGCAGGGGCCGATACTTTTGTAGCAGGTTCAGCCATATTTAATACTGATGATTATAAGGCGACCATTGATGCTATGCGTGCAGAGTTAAAATAAAAATCTTTGAAAGATTTCTTAAGAGATAAATTCAGATTTTATTCATACTGATGTGTTAAAATATGCACCATGATGAAACATTTATCCAAATCATTTGTTCTATTGGTACTATTTCTTGCAAATACCTCATTTCTTAATGCTGCTGGAAAAAAAGATACAACCAGCTTAGAACAAGCCTCAGAGATGGTTAGATTACAGTCAAAAGGTAAGGTGCTATCAGCTAGAACCACCAATTTTAATGGAGGTAAAGCCCATAGAATTCAAGTTCTAACGCCTTCTGGCAGGGTAAAAATTTTCCAAATTCCTATTTCTGAATCAAAGTTTAGAAGCCCACAACACTATAACCCCCGTTACACGCATGATAAAACAAATATACGTTCAAATTACCCTACCCATTCAAATTTTTCAAATTATAGAACGCGAAAGTCCAATTCGCATACAACATCCCGAAACCATTCAACAAGTTCTAGTGGAGACAATAAGAAAAAATGAAAATTTTATTGATTGAAGATGATGAAAACTTAAGAGAAGTTTTAGAAAAGAGATTGAAAGAAGAAGGGTTTGTAGTTGAAACTGCTAATAATGGTGAAGATGGGCTGCATTTGGGCAGAGAGTTTGAATTTGATTTGGCCGTCATAGATTTGGGCCTGCCTAAAATATCAGGAATGGAAGTTATACAAACTCTAAGAGATGAAGATATTTCTTATCCTATTTTGGTATTAACTGCTCGTGGTTCTTGGCAAGATAAAGTCATGGGGTTGGATGCTGGCGCTGATGATTATTTGGTTAAGCCTTTTCATTTTCCTGAACTTTTGGCTCGGGTAAATGCATTGGTTCGCCGGTCTGCTGGTTTTTCGTCGCCAGAATTAGTTTGTGGTTATGTGACACTTAATACTTCAACTGGAGAAGTAAAATCCAGTGGTAAGTTGATTGATTTAACTTCTTATGAATACAAGGTTCTAGAGTATTTGATGCTGCACCAGAATGAAGTAATTTCAAAAAGTACGCTAACGGAACACATTTATCACCAAGATTATGATCGCGATAGCAATGTTATTGAAGTGTTTGTTGGAAGACTAAGACGTAAGCTTCAAAATAAGTCAGTGGAGCAAAAAATCATCGAAACCTTAAGGGGGCGTGGTTACAGAATGCGACCCAATGAAGAAGAATAGTTCAATTCTTAGGCGGTTTTCTCTTAAAAATCGTTTGTTAACTACGGCTACGTTGGCATTGCTTATAGCTCTAGGTTTAATTGGAGTTGTAATGGACAAAGCATTCAAAGAAAAAACCATGCATCTAGTAAAAGAACGCTTAGAAGGCTATGTAGAAGCTTTGATTCCAGTCATTGAGCCCACTCAGAATAACAAAATCATGGTACATGAAGTGCTGCCAATACCAAAATTAATGCAACCCGTTTCTGGAATTTATGCGCAGATTCTTAGTAATGACTTTAATTGGCAATCGACCTCTATGTTTGGCGTTGATTTGCCCACACCTGAGTGGATAACCAGTGGAAAAACAAGTTTTGATGCGCCATTACGTTACCAAGATACTGATTTTTTCAGAATGACTAAAGGTTTGGTGTTTGATACTGAGCATGGCGATATCCCGTTTGTCGTTAGTGTATCAGAAGATGCCAAACACTATTTCAGGGAGTTGGATGAATTCAAAGAAAAATTGTGGACCTGGCTAATAGTAACCAGTATCACTTTATTGGGAATACAAGGGCTCATCATGAACTGGTCTTTGCGGCCCTTAAAAAGGCTAACCGATGACCTGGCTGATTTAGAAAAAGGGAAAATAGAAAAAGTTAAAGATGATTACCCTCCTGAGTTAGCAGGTTTGACCACCAACCTTAACCAATTGCTTGAAAATGAGCGGGGGAATTTAGATCGGCAAAGAAAGACATTGGGAGACCTCGCCCACAGCCTCAAAACTCCACTGGCCATCATTCATTCGGAAATTGAAAATGATAATCAAATTAACAAGGGGTTAATTGCTGAACAAATTAACAATATGAATGATATTGTTGAATATCAATTAAAAAGAGCCGCAGTTGCGGGTCACCGTACGTTTACAGTGGGCATCCCAGTAATAGATAAACTTGAACAAATTATTAGAACCTTGAATAAGGTTAACCGCAACAAAAAAGTGATTACTCACCTTCAAGTAGCACCCGGTGCAGAATTTTTTGGAGAACATGGTGACTTGATGGAGTTATTGGGGAATTTATTGGAAAATGCGTATAAATGGTGTGATCAAAATATTTCAATCACCATCAAAACTTTGACTTTATTAAACCGCAAACGTACAGGGTTGATTATCGAAATAGCCGATGATGGCCCTGGAATCAACAAAGAAAAACGCGAGTTACTTCTAGCACGTGGAGTTCGCGATGACGAAAAAGTTAAAGGGCATGGCATTGGTTTGTCAATAGTCAGTGACATTGTGGAGTCTTACCAAGGGAAAATTGAAATAAAAAACCATGACTTATTAAAAGGAGCGCATTTTATCATTACCCTACCACCTTGAATTATGAATAAAAGTGTATTAGATTGTATAAATAAAAACCCTTCTGGGTTGAAACACGCCATGAAACTAACGGACAAGGCATCTTTGATAGGGTTTGATTGGCCAACAATCGATCCAGTCTTTGATAAGATGACTGAAGAAATTATAGAGTTAAAAGAAGCCATTGCTACAGGTAAGAAAAACAGGGTATTGGATGAACTGGGAGATGTATTGTTTGTTTGCGCGAATTTGGCTAGGCATCTGGGTATTGATCCAGAACAAGCGTTGGACCACGCCAATAACAAATTTGAGAAGCGTTTTCGTCAAGTTGAATCGGTGGCAAAGAAAAAACACCCAAAACAAAGCAAATTTGATTTAGAAACACTTGATAATATTTGGAATCAAGTTAAAATATTAGAATAACCTAATATAAAGTATATTTTAAATAAGGCTTTATTGAATTTATGGAGATTGGCCATATATTGGCAAATTACGATTATTTAGATTTTTTGGAGATTTACAAATGAACGAACATATTACTAACGCAACGGACGACAGCTTTGATGCTGATATTAATGGTGACATTCCTGTATTGGTTGATTATTGGGCAGAATGGTGTGGACCTTGTCGGATGATTGCACCTATTATTGATGAAGTGGCAACAGAGATGCAAGATCAAATTAAAGTAGTGAAAGTTGATACAGAAGCTTGTCGAAATACAGCAATTAAAATGGGCGTTCGTGGAATCCCAACTTTAATGGTATTCAAAGGTGGAGAAGTGGTTGATCAGCACGTAGGAGCTTTATCAAAGGGACAGTTAGTTGAAATGTTAAACAAACATACAGCCTAAATTCCTTACTGACAAATATTGAAAATTAAGCGGTGTTTGGACTTAAACACCGCTTAATTCAAAAAAACTATTCTTTTTTAATACTCAACAAAAAATTTAGTTGCCCCAACCAAACCAACATGATAACTTAGCAACATCTAATTTGAGTCCAACTTAGTATTACTTTTTTATTTTACTGTTTCTTGACTCATTTCCAAACCAAAAATAAATCGAACAAATATATATTATTAAAACAAACGTGTCTTTTATATTTCTTTATAAAGAACAAACTATCAACAACTATCATCAAAACTAATCAATTATGAATCTTACAGACCTAAAACAGTTCTCAACAAAAAAATTAACCGAAATGGCTGTCGAAGCTGGCATTGAATTAAGAGCCAGAATACGCAAACAAGACCTCATCTTCCATATTCTAAAGAAACATGCCAAAGGAGGAGATGATATATACGGCGGTGGCGTGCTTGAAGTACTCCCTGACGGATTTGGTTTTTTGCGATCTCCTGAAGGAAGTTATTTAGCTGGCCCTGATGATATTTATGTTTCGCCTAGTCAAATCAGAAGATTCGGTTTAAGAACTGGTGATACCATTGAAGGTAAAATTCGTCCTCCCAAGGACTCTGAAAGATATTTTGCAATGCTCAAAATTAAGACAATTAACTATGAGCCACCTGAAAATACGCGCGGTAAAATACTATTTGAAAATCTCACCCCTTTATTTGCCCAAGATCAGTTAATAATGGAACGTGGCAATGGCTCTAAAGAAGATTTAACAGCAAGAATAATCGATCTGATCTCGCCTATTGGTAAAGGACAGAGAGGATTAATTGTTTCACCTCCGAAAGCAGGTAAAACGCTAATGATGCAAAATATTGCAACCAATATTGCTTTAAACAACCCTGAAGCGAAATTATTTGTGTTGTTAATTGATGAAAGACCAGAAGAAGTCACAGAGATGCAACGCATGGTCCGTGGTGAAGTAATAGCATCAACCTTTGACGAGCCTGCCTCTCGCCATGTAATGGTTGCTGAAATGGTAATTGAACGTGCAAAACGTCTAGTTGAGCACAAACAAGATGTGATTATTCTGCTTGATTCTATCACCCGTCTAGCAAGAGCCTATAATACTGTCGCCCCCTCATCAGGAAAAGTACTGACAGGCGGAGTGGATGCTAATGCATTACAAAGACCCAAACGTTTCTTTGGTGCTGCTAGAAACATTGAAGAAGGTGGCAGCTTAACCATTATAGCAACCGCTTTAGTAGAAACAGGTTCTAAAATGGATGAAGTGATCTTTGAAGAATTTAAAGGCACAGGTAATATGGAGATTCATTTGGATCGCCGAGTAGCCGAAAAACGTGTTTGGCCTGCGATAAATATTAATCGTTCAGGAACACGCCGTGAAGAATTAATGGTGCCTCAAGAGTTCTTAAGTAAAGCTTGGATATTGCGTAAAATTTTACATCCAATGGATGATATACAAGCCATTGAGTTTCTACTAGACAAATTAAAAGATACCAAAACCAATGAAGAATTCTTTACTTCAATGACACGATAATTATTTCAAAACTGTAAATCTTTGATACAAATCTTCTGACTCATTTAGCGGTTCACCTTGGCATTCAACCCAAGCATGAGCCGCTAAATCGCTATTTTTTTTATTCACACCAAATTTATGTTCAGCTTCATAACCTGCAGATATAAGATATTGATACAACGCAATTGATCGGGGCAAACACTGACAATCATTGATTGACCTACATGCCCAGAAATAACCCTTTATAATTGACTGAAGGGGTTTAATATTGACTTGAAAGGCATAAGGCTGGTGGAGTAATTCTCGATAGCTAACAGTTTTTAATTGCTCATTTATCCAAATCAAGTGTTTTCTAGACTGTGGCAATAGTTGGAGAGCTCGGATTATGTCAGTTAATTTCATTAAGCAGATTATACAACCGATCGAGGCTTTTCTTACTGTGTTGATAATTTAAACGGTAGCTTTTAACCTTAGAACTGGCTTGGTGACAAAAAGACAGGTGATTTTGCAATTCGTTTTTGGCAAATAACTTGGTGGCAACTGAGTGTTTAACAAGAGATTTAATGGCATCAAAAGTATCCATAAATGCTAACCCTGTTTCATCTTTTGATTTCTGTGCAAATAAGAAAATTGTTTCTGAAACGATGGCATCTTCTTTATACTGCTCATTAGCGACTAATTTCAACTGTGGAAAGTTAGGCAATACTGTTAAATTTCCGTCAACAATTTTTAGTGGCAATATGTCATCTGCTAAACGTCGAACTTTTGGTTGTTTATCCATAAATTTGGCAATAGTGGACTTACCAGTTCCTGAATTACCCGTTAAAATGAAAACCTTATCATTTAAAAAAAAAGCAGAAGCATGCAAACAAAACACCTTATTCATGGCAAGATTCAAAATTAGAACTGGGCCCAATAATAAGGTATCATCGGCACAACGAGAATTGCATTGAATTGTCTTTCTATTCAACTGATAACTTTGGTTCTTAGTTTTCAATAAATAACCTGTTGGCATAGCTGAATCAACACATAAATAATAAGCATTTTCGCCAATGTGCGCGCAATCATTGAATAGATTGGAGAAAACTGAATAATTTGGAGTTACCGTTGATGTATGAATTACACTACAGGAATTAATTTTACGAAAACTCGAAAGAGCATCAATCCTTTGATCGGACAGATACTCTGAATCAGCGATATGGTAGGTGTATTGGTCTTGACTGTCAGTCTTAGTGTTGCTTAAATACCGCACATGTTTTCTTATAGGCCCAGCACTTTTTCAGATCCAGGATTACCACTGTCACCACTGCCAAAGGATCCTCCCATTGTCACATCTCTAATATCACCCAGGCTTACAAGCTCTGGTTTTTTATAATTCTTTTTAATTTGATGTTTGGTTTGTTTTTTATTTTCTTTAATCATTTCATGCTTCCCACATTCTTACCTACTATTATTAACAATTCAAAATTCGTTGTAAAGCTAAATATTGCTAACTTAACGCCTTATCAACAATTTCAAATACATCTGGAGATAAATCTTCAGAATTTTTTATTCTTGTCAATTGTTGTGACATTAATTCTCTTCGAGGTTTATCAAATTTTTTCCAAGTATTAAATATTGATACCATTCTAGAAGCCACTTGTGGATTGATTTTATTTAAAGCAATCACTTGATTGGCCAAAAACTCATAGCCCTTTCCGGAATCTTGATGAAAGTGCAATAAATTACTGGAAGAAAAAGCCCCAATCAAAGAGCGAACCTTATTGGGGTTCTCTATGCTAAATGCTTTGTGTTGCATCAATTCAACAACATTGTCTAAAGTTCCAAAGGCAGGTGAGGTCGCCTGCAAAATAAACCATTTATCCATGACTAAAGCGTTGTCTTGCCACTTTTCATAGAAATCTACCAATAATTCATTGTATCCTTCTGCTTGATTGTGCACATAAAAACTTAAAGCTGAAATACTGTCAGTCATATTATTAGCTGCTTCATACTGTTGTTTACATAAGCGCTTAATATCTGGATTGTCAGAACTCATTAAATAAGACAAACAAGTATTTTTAAGGCTGCGTTTTGCCACATCATTAGATTCTACTTTGTATTTCCCCTCTACAAAATTTTGATTATATACCGATAAAAATTCTACTTCTAAAGCATTGGCCAAAGCTTTTTTTACAAATTCACGTGCCTGATGAAGTGCATCGACCTGGATGTCTTCCATTGAAACCATCAAGGTCTTTAAGTCGGGTAATGCTAAAGTTTCTGCCAATAAAGAAGGGTCTGTTTCAAAATCAGTCAATACTTGTCCAATTGCTTGAACAAAATATTTGGGACAACTCGCATCCTTTTCCTTAAGCATTGTTTCATAAACTTCTACAATTACTTGGTTTGACATAATCTGTGCGGCATTCCAGCGGTTATACGAATCAGTATCAAATTTTATCAATTGAATTAAATCATCAGTACTCTGTTTAAATTCAACATTCACAGGAGCGGAAAATCCTCTAAAAACTGAAGCAATAGGTTTTTCGGCTATGTTTTTAAAAACCAATTTATGTTTCTTTTTGGTAAGCTGGAATACTTGCTCATTATTGCCATCTTGATCCAAAGGCAGCTGATTTCCATCGTTTGAAAATAATGCCACACGCATAGGAATTAACATCGGTTGGTAATCTTTTTTATCTACATTAGCAGGGTGTTTTTGTTTGATTTTTAATGTATATTCTTGTTTTTTAGCGTTGTATTTCTCTTTGATTTTCATTCTTGGCGTACCATTTTGAGAATACCACAGTTCAAATTGATCCAAGTTTGTGTTGTTGGCATCAGCTAGGGCTTTTCTGAAATGGTCACAAGTAACTGCTTGACCATCATGGCGTTTGAAATACAAATCAACGCCTTTTCTAAACCCTTCCTCGCCAAAAAGAGTATGGTAGATGCGCACGATTTCTGCACCTTTTTCATAAACAGTCAATGTATAAAAGTTATTGATTTCGATGAACGAATCTGGACGAATTGGATGTGACATCGGACCCGCATCTTCGGTAAACTGGAAAGCTTTAAGTGTACGTACATCTTCTATTCTTTTTACTGCTCGAGATTGCATATCTGCAGTAAATTCTTGGTCTCTAAAAACCGTTAATCCTTCTTTAAGACTAAGTTGAAACCAGTCCTGACAGGTGACACGATTGCCAGTCCAATTGTGAAAATATTCATGGCCAATAACGGCTTCTACACCTATAAAATCCTTGTCAGTAGCTGTTTCTGGGCGGGCTAGCACATATTTAGAATTAAAAATATTCAATCCCTTATTTTCCATCGCCCCCATATTAAAATCATTGGTTGCCACAATATTGTATTGCGACAAATCATAAGCCAAGCCAAATCTTTGTTCATCCCATTTCATGGAGCGAATCAATGAATCCATGGCATATTGACAAGCATTGATGTTTTCTTCTTCTACATAAATGCGCAATGCAACATTGTTGCCTTCACTGGTCATGTAGTTTTCTTCAATATAAGACAGATTGCCCGCAACAACAGCAAATAAATAACTGGGTTTTGGATGTGGGTCAGACCATTTGGCATAATGTTTGCCATTGCTCAATGTGCTAGAATGAATCAAATTACCATTGGATAACAATACTGGATATTTATCCTTGTTGGCCACCAATGTCACCTCAAAAGGCGCCATTACATCAGGTCGATCAGGATAATAGGTGATTTTTCTAAAACCTTCTGCCTCACATTGTGTAAGAAAAAATTCACCTGATTGATAAAACCCTTCTAAAGCTTTATTTTTACTGGGATAAATCTTGTTTTCAACCTGTAACTCAAAATCATTTGGAAGATTTTCTATTTTCAATGTTTCTTCATCGACAGAATATTCAGAAGCTTGTAACTTTCTTCCATCCAATATTATGCTCAATAAATCAAGGTTAACACCGTTTAATTCTAGTACATTGTTTGACGATTTATTCTTGTTGAATCTAATTCTGGACTTCACCAGTGTAAATGTTGGCTCAATCATCAGGGCCAAACTAACAGATTCCACCAAATAATTGGGTTTCTGGTAATCTTTTCTATAAATAACAGGGTTGTTATCGGGCTTCATTTTATAACCAAGACAAATTAAAATTACATTATAACTTACTTTTTACAATCTAACGTAAACAATTATCAACCTAGACCTTTTAGATTAACATGAATTCAAACTGAATAAATTTTTTCAAAATTTGACACAACAATGGTGTTAAATATATACTGTTTTTAAAATATTAACTAGGAAAATACTATGAAGATAAAGATTTTGGTACTTTTGTTACTTACGTCTCTGATTGTCTCTGCCAATCCTTTTGCAAAGCCATCGGAGCCTAGTGGAATTTTGAGGTTTAATCAAACACATCCTTCTGCCAATATTTTTCCAGTTACATTGTTTGAAATTGATGGGAAACAAATTGTTAATCGAAACCCGGCTGTGTGGTTAAAACCTGGCAAACACACCATTAAAGTGAATTCGAAAATTGATTTAAATAGCCGCAGTAAACCTGTGATTAGCTTGCAAAAAGTCAATACAAGAAAACAAGACAATTTCACTTTAGACATCGTGGTTGAAGATGGAAAAACTTACTATGTTGGATATGATACCAACGATAGAGACCCAAATAAATGGCGACCAGTACTCTGGAAAGTTAAATAAAACCCAAAGTAAAATCTAAGATGAAAAGACAGTCAATTATGTGATTGTCTTTTTATTATTCTTTGACAGCTTCTTGTTTGTCTTTTTTCTTTTTTAAAATTTTCCCCATCACAATCCCCAGCTCAAACAACATCCACATGGGAATCGCCATTAACGTTTGAGAAATCATATCGGGAGGGGTCAATATCATCCCAACAACAAACACGCCGACCACTACATAAGGGCGAGAATTGGCCAATTTTTCAGGTGTTGTTACACCCAATAAGATCATCAATATTACTGCAATTGGCACTTCAAAGGCCAAGCCAAAGGCAAAGAATAGACGCACCACAATATCCAAATAACTGTTTATATCTGGCATGTAATTGACACCAACTGGTGAAATAGCTGGAATAAATTGAAACAAAATGGGAAAGATGACAAAGTAGGCAAAGACACAGCCCAAATAAAACAGGAATATACTGGAAAACAACAAAGGTCGGGCAATTCTCTTTTCATTTTTATACAAACCTGGTGCAACAAAAGCCCAAATCTGGTACAAAATAAAAGGCATGGCAAGAATAATACTCAATATAAAAACCATTTTAAATGGCGTCAAAAAGGGCGATAAAACGCCAGTAGCAATCATACTGGAGCCTTCAGGCAAATACTTCATAACGGGAGTAGCCATCAGGGTATAAATCTTTCCAGCAAATGGCAATTGGACAATCACAATGACAAGAATGGCCACAACAACCTTCACTAAACGGCTACGAAGTTCTATTAGATGAGATACAAAGGTTTGATGGTCTGACACTACTTGTTCCAATCCTTGGTTTCCGGGATTTTTTCACCGGCTTGTTTTGCAATGCCTTTTAATTCCTCAGAAATATCAGACACTGCTTCTTTGGTGTTCTTTAAAATGTTATTTTCAGCCAAACGTTTATTGAGTTCTTCGGTTTCAAATTCGCTTTGGACTTCACGCTTAACATTTTCAAAGGTTCTTTTGGCCTTACCAATAAAGCGACCCATTTTTCTTGCAACAGCAGGCAAACGCTCTGGACCAATCACGATTAACGCAATCACCAAAACCATAAACAGTTCTGAAAAACCAATATCAAACATTACGCAATTCCATCATTCCAAAAAAACAGAAACCAATTACCAAACCCGTCATTCCCGCGCAGGCGGGAACCCATAACAAATATACAATTAAGACTTATCAGAATCCTTAGACTTAGACTCAGCTTCATCAGTTACTTTCTCAGCCGTTGCTTCTGTTTTATCTTCTGCAATTTCAGGTTTTTCATCGTCTTTGATGCCTTTTTTAAAGCCTTTAACAGCTTCTCCCAGGTCTCCACCGATGTTCTTTAATTTTTTTGTACCAAAAATCAAAACAACAATAAGAAGAATTATGCCAATCTGTACAGGACTAATACCCATGTTAATCTCCAAGTAATTTTTAAATATAATGTGGGCATTATAGCTTTTTTAAAGCATTAGTAAAAACTAATATGCCAAAAGCCCTCAGAGAAAAGAAGATTTAACCACGAAGAACATGATGAAAAGCAAGAAAAACATCAGTAAAACCAATCTAAAAACCTCCAGTAGAAGTGATGCTTTAGCTTCGCCGAATTAAACTCATTTTATTAACTCCCATGTTAGACCCTAACGATTTATAAAGAACCCTGACTGAGATTTTTTATTGTCTATTTACTCTAGACTTCAACTCATGTTTATGAAATTCTTTAGCCAAAGTTTCTATTTCTTGGAAAATACAATCATTTTTTATATTAACATTATTTTTGGTGCTAGATTTTTTTCTTAGTTCAAAAACAAATGTCTCACATGTGTTCCACATTCTGATAATGTTAGAATAATATAACCTATGAAATAAACGATAATCAAAAGCACCTTCTCTTATTCCCCCAGCAACAAACTCATAATAATTTAATATATAAATTATTACTTCTCTTTCTTCAAGCCCTTTTTTATCTAGAAGATCTTTCTCTAGGTACTTAGAAAAAGAAGAGTTTTTATTAACAAGATTGTTAAATTTAGACAATTTTTGGGCAAGCTCTAAATCTGTGATTTCTTGAGTTAAAAGTGAAACTGTTGATGTTCTTCCAGATATAATTTGTTGTCTAATTAGAGCTAGTAATCCCATAAATACCGTAATTGCAATACTGTTTACTGTTCTGGTTACAATGATATCATTAATTATTGCTCCAGCAGAGAATAAAATAAATATGCTGTAGTATAAGTTTTGTTTGTTTTTTTGTGTCATGATTGTTTATCCATAAAAAAGCCAACAAAAGTTATGTTGGCTTTTTAATTAGACCAAAATTATTAAAATCAATAATCGTGAAATCCCTCTGAAGTATTGCTTAATTTCATTTTTAAACTCCTAAATGCAAGTATATCTTACATTGTATCATTAAATACATAGTTAAATACATGTCATAAGTCACATATTTAAGGCTATCTTCTACAAGATGCGGGGATTTTAGCAGAAACCCGCTCATTTTACAAATCGTGCCAATTTAGAACACTATTTTAATTATTAGTTCCATTATTCGATATTTCTCTACCCATCTACAATGCTAGTCGAGAGAATGCCGTCTTCTAAAGCATTAACCAGCTTATCATTATTGGCTATTAAATCATCTATTATAGTTGTATAACCTTTATTCAAATTTAGATTTTTCTTAAGGTAATCTTGTTGTTTTTTATTATACAGTATAAGTTCATCTATTTTAGGAGGGAATTGTGTCTTTGACAAAGTACTTATTACATTGTTGTATTTTGAATTAACATCTTTAGAATGACTAATAATGCTTTGGTTTAACTCCTTCAGGCGGTTAATGATTTTTTTATACGTACTTAAATTGAGTTCATAGTTATTGATACTAAAACCTGACTCTATAAAGCTTAATTTCATATTC
Source organism: Gammaproteobacteria bacterium (assembly GCA_024280395.1). Lineage (GTDB taxonomy): Bacteria > Pseudomonadota > Gammaproteobacteria > Xanthomonadales > Marinicellaceae > NORP309. Next base: position 17,215 of record JAJRQG010000091.1, read on the forward strand.
TCTTCAGCAATTCTTCCCAAAGAGTCAATTTTTTGTTTTTGCCTTTTTTCTTCAATCCATAGCAATCCAATGCCTACAACCAAGTTTACCAACGCGGCTAATAAAGGAATTATTATGGCTGTTATTAAGGGAAGGCTTAGGCTAACCCACCACCCCATATACTCATCAGGCACTGCATCCATTCTATTAACAATAAATCCTTCGCCAAATATTACATACACAATGGCTTTCCAGTTCCACAATGTCCAGGATATAACAAACGAGCCAACAAAAGGATCTTTGAGCCTGTCTAGAAAAGTATTTTTTATTGAATCAATTATATTGTTGTCTGTTTTAGTCATGATTTTACCTTCTTAGTAGTTGTAGGTGTTTAGTGGCAATTAAGAACTATTTTTTGGATTGTCATATTCTAGTAACCTATAATTTACCTTTGCTTTCACTTCGCCACAAATAGCTACAGTACCTTTTAATAAGTTAATATTATTAAATGTTTTTTCATTTCTAAACTTAACCTCAAAAGGATTTTTGAACGATTCAGTGATATATTTTATGACTTTTAGTATTGTCACGTCAATTGGTTGTGAGATATTTGCATGGTAATCCTTATCAAAACAAGCAAGCCTTTCAATATCGTTTTTGATACTTGGGAAGTCTTGAGCAATAATAGAAGTTGGTAACAGTATTAATAAAATGATATATTTCACGTGGGATTACTCTTTTAATTTAGTAAGTATTAAACAATACCAAAAAAACTTCAATCTGTCAAAATCAATCTATCCTCATTAACTCTTCATAGCTTTGCATTCTTGATTTTAAATATCAAATATAACCGCGGAGGGAATTGCCCCTACATCTTTATTTTTTAATCTATGTAATCTGCGAAATCTGTAGAAAATAGTTTTTAATGTAAATCTTTTCTCCGCGCCTCTGCGAGATACCATGCTATTATTACGCATTGATTGGATTTCCGATCAGAGTCGGGAATGACAGGGACAGGGCTGTGGTTCTATAAAAAAATATGTGAAAGCTTGATTCTTTTAATGAGCTTAATGCGTTCTTGGGTGATTTGCATGCCCAGACTTTCACCTACAAAACCTCGATTCAACAATGCCTGAATATCTACTTTCTCCGCTGCTTTTAGGCATTTCTGCAAGTAGCCGGCTTGGGGATATTCTGAAAATTCTAACCCCAATCGGCCGGTGGCATCTGCTTGGCAGGCTTGTAGGAATTTTTCGAATTGTGCGGGTTGTTGGTATGCACCTGTGCTATTGAATAGTTTATTGATGGTTGAGGCTTTGAGCTCGTAAGCTGTGTGTGAGTGTAAATGCCAGCGACAGACAATCAGGGCCAATCTCTTGTATTGAGAAGGAACTTTTAAGCGTTCACAAACAGCTTTGACTAACGGAATTCCACCTGCTTCATGGCCCTTGTGTGATGGCAGTATTTCTTTGGGCGTTATACCTTTGCCTAAGTCATGGTTAAATACTGCAAATGCAGTATCATTGCCCAAGTTTGCGGCTTTGTCCATTGCCATCATACAATGGATGCCTGTATCAATTTCTGGGTGCCATTTTTTGGTTTGTGGTACGCCAAAGAGTTGATTGAATTCTGGGAACAATACTTTCAATGCGTCACAAGCTCTTAATACTTTAATAAACTCTGAGGGTGTTTTCTCATTCAAGGCTTTGCGCAGTTCTTGCCAGACTCGTTCTGCTACCAAGGCATCGACTTCGCCATTTTCAACCATTTTTTGCATCAGTTGATTGGTTTCTGTGTGAACACTAAATCCCAAATGTGCATATCTGGCAGCAAACCTTGCGATACGTAAAATCCTCACAGGATCTTCTGCAAAGGCATCGGAAACATGATGCAATACTTTGTTTTTTAAGTCTTGTTGACCATTATATGGGTCTGTGATTTCCCCTGTTTCTGTGTCTTGTGCCATGGCATTGATGGTTAAATCGCGCCTTGCCAAGTCATCTTCGAGTGTCACCGAAACATCGGTATTGAAGGCGAAACCATGATAGCCTTTGGCTGTTTTGCGTTCGGTTCTTGCTAATGCATGTTCATCTTGGGTTGTGGGGTGCAAAAAAACAGGAAAGTCTTTGCCAATGGGTCGAAATCCTTTGTCCATCATTTGTTGTGGCGTAGCTCCAACCACTACATAATCACGGTCTTTAATATTTAAACCCAACAACTGATCACGCACAGCACCACCGACTAAATATATTTTCATTGGTGACATCCTACGCTAGTGGTTTGATTGGGAATGGTATTGTTTGGCCATTGTTTCATGGGAGCTCCATCCACTGGAAAGGTTGGCATCCAATAACTGATTCTTCGGGGTTTTTTATTAATCAACCAATCATAGATAGTGATATTGCTTAAGATTTTGGTGATGTATCCACGGGTCTCTCGATAAGGAATGGTTTCCGCCCATATATCAGGAGAAGTAGGAAAGCCATGTAACCAATCATCTGCTTTGGTTTCGCCTGCATTATAGGATGACAAAGCCAATAATGGATGATTGTTGAAACGATCAAATAATTGTCTTTGGTAGAAAATGCCCAGTTGCAAATTAAAATCGGCATCGTGTAATTGTGGTTTCCCCCAATATTTTACGCCCAATTTTTTACTCAGCCGTTTTGCAGTGGCATCAATTAACTGCATTAAACCCCTGGCATCAGCCGATGAAATGGCATCGGTTTGCCAAGCACTTTCTTGGGTGATTATCGACATAATCCATTGCGGCAACAAATTGTGTTTATTGGCCAATTGAGTGATTTCATTTTTGTACGCCAATGGATAACGCATTTCGTAGTTTTTCCACAATCCCAATGCTCCCATAATGGCAGAAACTTTATTGTACCAGCCTTTTTGGTATGCCAAATCTGCCAAGGCTCTGCGCTCACCAATATTGAGCTTTTGGTAGCCAATTATCCATTCTTTTCGGGCCTCGGTAATCATATCCAAGGCAAACAATTCAAAGGCATTTCCCAAATGCTCTGGCAGTTTTACAATCAATGTTGCAGCAATGTCTTCTGTACAGATTTCATAGGGCAGATTCATATGGTCTGCTGCCAAAAACCCATGATAGCTGGTTTTTAACGCCAATGTTGAGAAGATTGATTTTGCTTGTTTAGCTTTGCCTATTTTTGCATAGGCCCGCGCCAACCAATACTGCCAGCTGTCTTTGTTGCGTTGAAAATCCGGCATAGCCTTAATAACTTTCACAACAGCTTTCCAATTTTGGTGGTACAAATGATAGCGCACTTCCCATGCATTGATTTGTGAATCGTGTTGTGCTGGTGGCAAGGCATTCATCGCAGTGATGGTAAAGGGCAAATAATCCACCGCCGCAAACAGAGCATTGGTCCTTTCAACTTTTGCTATTTGTTTGGCCGTAAAAGAATAATGCTTTTTCAATCCTGGCCAAATTTTGTAAAATTGTTCAGGCTGTTTTTGCGCCAACTTTTTAGACATGATATAAACCAATTCACGATTTTGTGTATTGTCTTGCCATTTTACCGATTTTTTCAATCCAATCATTGGATCTGACATCAGCTGTTGTGCATGTTTGACCCAGACAGGTTGCTTTTTCATCTGGGCTGCTAAATATCGGGCAGTTGATGAGTTATTGACCTTGAAAGTGAGTTTAATTCTTTCCGCCAGTAATTTGTCGGTTAAATGCCCTTGAGATTTCCACCACTTGAACACAGGATTACAAGCGTCGGGCAAGGACAAACCATTCATCCAAGTATCGGTGATAGCCTGTGGCAAGCCTTTGAAGTCTTTGGTTTCGATGCGCGCTTGTAAATACCAGCAATGTTTTTTTTGTGAGCCTTTGTTGTTTTTATAACGCGCTAAATAATCTTTCCATTGACCTTGTTTGCCCAATTCATAGGTTAACATTTCATCCAAGGTTTTCACCAAAGGACTATCAGGATGTTTGGTTTGAAAGGTTTTTATTTCGACAATCGGCAGTTGGTTTATTTTGGATTTTAATAACGCATAATCCAGATAATGGTTTAAACGGTAATTGGGCTGTTGCTGTTGTGCTTGTTTAACCGCGACTTCATCTCCTTTGAGTGCTTTGGCATAGGCTTTTTTGAACACAGTCTGCTCAACAGTTAAGGCACTGGCATTAACTGCAAGCAATAAACACATCCATAATAAGGGTTTAATCAACTGATCTCCGATTCTAATTGTTTTAAAAAATCTAACATATAATCGTGTCTCCTTTGCGCCTCAATTTGCGCAGATTTTGTATGAAAACCCGAATTCAATTTTAATAATTTTGAATAAAAATGATCCAGTGTCCATTGTCTATCCTGTGGTTGTCTTTCTATACAAAAAGGATCATCCTCATTGTACAAAGTCGTATCCATTTTACCACCTGTCATCATCATGCGTGCCACACCAACCGCTCCGATTGAATCTATTCTATCAGCATCTTGGACAACTTTGGCCTCTAAAGTTTCAGGTTTAATATTGGCCGAATAACTGTGGGCAGCAATGGCGTGTTTAATTGCCTCGATGTTGGCTTGTGGATAACCCCAATCAGCCAATAATTTTTCTGCTTTTTCAGCCGACAATGTAGAGGCTTGTGCGCGTAATTCTGACTTCTTGGAAACAGTAAAACAATCATGCAACCAAACCGCAGGAATCACAATACTTAAATCAGCGCCTTCAATTTTGGAAAATTTAATCGCATTAACAGCCACTCTCTGCACATGCGAAGCATCATGGGCCGCATCTGCTGATTCCAAATTATGAATATAATCACTGAATATTTCTGTCCATTTTTGCATATCTTTAGGCTCCATCACGTCGGAATCATCACTCTGGTTTTGGAAAAATACTAAACAAGACTTTGTACAACTCAGTCAACTCTAAACTCATCAAAGTAAATCGTGAATCCATCAACTGTTCTTCTGAATCTATGGTTTCTAAATCCATCTGATCTAAAACTATGTCTGTAAATTTGATACTTTTCACTGCAAAATCATAGGTCAAAGTAAATTCGATTCTGTCATTAAAAATTAAACCAATTTGCGTAACCAAATAGCCATTGTCAATGTGCCGTTGCATTTCATCGGTTAAATAATTGACATTTTTGGCACGAATAACACTTTTGGCTTCATCCAAAGTTTCTAAAACCAAGCTTGAACCAAACTCTAAGCCTCCTTCGGCGTGACCATTGGTGATCCATTTGGTTAATACTGTTGCCATACCTGAAGACTCACCAAAGGCTGTGGCCTTGAATGAACCCATGGTTTGGCGCAATTGTGATACCAAATTCTCTGCTGGGTTTTGACTGGCAGAATCGACAACCATCAATTTATGCGTGTTATCAATATAAGCGCCTATTTTCTTTAACTTGGTAAAAGCTTGTGGCAATAAATCAAACAAGATTTCTTGTTTCATGTCACTTTGCTGTTTACGCCCAGGTTTGTTGCCTGTTTCAGTTCTAATTTGCGAGACCTTTTCTTGCAGCTGCTGGTTGATTACCATTGATGGCAATATTTTTTCCTCAACTGCCATAGTGAACAATTGTGCGTTGCCGCTTTGCAAACAATACAACTCATCATTGCTCAATGAAAAAGGAGAAATCCAGCCCTGGGAGGACATATCTTGCGACCCACATGGTTTGAGTGCATCGTCTTTTAACTGTTCTGAAAGTTTATCTGACTCAATGGAAAAATCATTGGGTAGTTGAAATATTCTGGCGTTTTTAAACCACATAAGAATCCTTGTTTGTTGTTAATGGGATATTTTAACTGATTGCTTAATTTGAAAATAGTTATTTGCTCAAATTTTGAAACTCAGTCAAAATTCAGAACTTTTTCAGAAGTTCTTCAGAATTTAACTAAAGTATCTATCTATAATTCAACCATCATAAATTTATGGAGTACTAAATCATGTCAATTAAAATACTGATCACAGTAATATTAGTTTCTGTTTTAAATATTATTCAGGCAAAATCCAATGAGTTGAACATACCCAAAGGATTATCAGCAAGCGAATGGAAAAGCATACAATCTCAGATAAACGACAAATCCCTCCCCCAAGCCAATGCTATTTTAGATCAAAATTATCTAAAAGCATCCAACGTAGATGCCAACACCAATGTTGGAGATGGCGGAGATGCTTTTGGTGGGGCTGTTGCCATTGATGGCGATACTCTGGTTGTAGGTGCAAGGTATGAGGATGGCATCGATGATGGGAATGAAAATAATTCAGGTGCTGCTTATGTTTTTGTTAAATCTAATGGTGCATGGGTTGAGCAAGCCTATTTAAGGGCATCAAACCCAAGCAGTGGTGATCAGTTTGGTATATCTGTTGGGATATCAGGAGATACAATAATCGTTGGCTCTCACTTAGAAGATACAGATACTGGAAACTCTGGAGCAATCTATGTTTATACACGAACGATGAATGTTTGGTCATTTCAAACCATGTTAAAAGCATCAAACCTTGGCTCTAACGATTTTTATGGTTTTTCAATCGCTATTGATTCAGGAACGATTATTGTCGGTGCTTACAAAGAAGATGGTGATGACAGTAGCGCACTAAATGACTATGGTGCAGCCCATATTTTTACTGGAGCGGGAAATTCATGGTCACTACAGACCAAATTAACAGCTGGTAATTTTGAAATGGGCGATAATTTTGGCTACAGCGTTTCCATTTCAGGAAATACGGCTGTTATTGGGGCATACAAAGAAGACGGTATTGACGATGGGAATCAAGATGACTCTGGAGCGGCATATGTTTTTGTTCGTTCAGGTACAGTTTGGTCTCAACAAGCCTATTTAAAAGCCTCTAATGTTGGAGCAATTGACAACTTTGGTGTATCTGTTGGAGTCTCAGGCGATACTATTGTCGTTGGTTCTTTTAATGAAGATGGTGATGGTGATTCTACACTTGGATCTGGAGCTGCATATGTTTTTACCCGAACAGGTACAGCTTGGAGTGAGAATGGCATTTTGAGAGCGGACAATGCCGACATGGGTGATTTATTTGGAAGCTCAGTTTCTATAGATGGCAACAGTATTGTAGTGGGTGCAAAATTTGAAAATGGTGATGGTGTTGATGGCTTAGACAACAACAATGCATTTAATGCAGGTGGTGCTTATTTATTTAAACGAATCGGCCCCGTGATTCAACAAACCTATATAAAAGCATCCAATGCTGATTTAAGGGATGAGTTTGGTATTGCTGTTGCTGTATCAGGATCGACAATAATTGTAGGCGCCCAAAGAGAAGACAGTGCTTTTGTTGACAATCCAGATGACAATACCTTTGTATCTGATGCCCAAGGAGCAGGTGCGGCTTATATATTCACACCGCCAGATTTAATGTTTATCGATGGGTTTGAAACTCCTGTTGTGGTTAAGTTGTTTCAATATCTAAGTAAAATTAAGTCAAACAGCCAGCTTGAACAAGTCCCTGTTTATTATTCTCAAAGCAACATTTTGGTCTTTTATGGGCATTCTTTAAAACTTAAAAACAATTATAATAAAGAGGATATTCTGGATGTGGTTAAATTTTGGTTACATGAAGTTTTGATTGAAGAAGGTTTGTCTGGACAATATGGTTTAGATGTTATTTTTGAATAAGTAATAACCTGTTTTTATTCGACACATTATTCGACCCAGAGATAAATTAAGTTTTTATTTAATTTGGCTCTGGGTCGAATTAAATTGATTCTGTGATAAATATGTGATTTCCCAATGCTATAGTAGAGGTTATTAATAATTCAAAATATCATGAAAATACTACTGGCGATTCTTTTCCTCTACACTAGCAGTTCAGTGGCCTATGAGTTTGAATTAAGTAGTTCCAAACTACAAACCCAAATCATTGAGCTCTATACATCCGAAGGCTGTAGCGGTTGTCCACCCGCAGATAAATGGTTGTCCTCATTAAAACCCAATACAGGTTTATGGAAGGCTTTTATACCCATGGCATATCATGTGGATTATTGGGATTACATAGGGTGGAAGGATATTTTTGCTAATGCCAAGAACTCAAAAAGACAACGACAGCACTATAAAAAAGGAAATATCCCGTCAGTCTATACACCTGGTATTCTCAAAGCTGGAAAAGAATGGCGTGCTTGGCGATTTAATACCGCTATTTTACCTTCAGAAAAAATTGTAGGTGTATTAAAAGCAAGCTTTAAAAATGGAAAATTACACGTGTTTTTTGACAACAAAACAGCCGTCCAATTTTTTAAGTTGAACATTGCTCTACTAGCAATGGATGTTAAAACCCAAGTTAAAGCAGGGGAAAATGCAGGCGAAAGTTTAGCCCATGATTTTGTTGTCATTAAACAAAAACAATTCCATTCTCATAAAACCCAATGGCAGATACAGATGCCAAAGGATTTTTTTCAAAGTCAATATCCAAAAACAGCCCTAGCCATTTGGGTTGAAGATTTAAACAATCCAGCGCCTATACAAGCAGTAGGTGGCATTATTAATTGAAATCAATGGCTATTTTGTGTACTATTTTCAACATGAAAAAATTACTCATCATTATTTTATCCTTGGGACTGTTATCAGCTTGCGAATTCAATATAAAAATTCCACCAGAAGACAATATCGATAATAAATCTGCGCCTATTTCCTACTTAGCTACCGATTCAATACTTTATAAATATCCGCAACCTGTGGCCAAAAATATTTATTCAGCCATTGGTGAAACAGATGCGCCTACGTATGAAAATTCTGGGCACAACAACAATCTTTCCTTTATCATTACAACTGATGGTGTGGTAGTGGTTAATTCTGGTGCTAATTATTTACTGGCAAAAGCATTGCATCAAGAAATTAAAAAACTCACCAAACAACCCGTTAAATATGTGATTTTAGAAAATGCCCAGGGCCATGCCATGTTGGGTTCAAACTATTGGCAAGAACAAGGGGCAAAAATTGTGGCTCACAAAGATGCAGCTGCGGTGATGAAACGTTATGCCAAAGCCTCGGTTGAACGCATGCAAGCCCGGCAAAAAGACAAAGGTAAATTTACCGTTGCCACCATGCCTGATATTGTTTTTGATGACAAATACGACATTAATTTGGGTGGTACTCTTATTCAAGCTCTACATCTAGGACCCGCTCATTCACCTGGTGATATTGTGGTGTGGATTCCTTCAGAAAAAGTGGTAATAGCAGGCGACATGGCATTCCATCAACGTCTTTTGCCCGTTACCGATCATACCGATACCGCGGCATGGATTAATACATGGGATACTAAATTCGAAACCTTGGGCGCAGAAATTGTCGTCCCTGGACACGGAACACCCACAAACATGACCGAGGTTCGCAAATACACCCGCGATTATTTGATTTATGTTCGTGAACAAGTAGCAAAAATCCTCGAAGAAGACGGCGACCTCCAACAGGCTTATGAAATGGATCTATCTGCCTATGAGCAGTTGGATACTTTTGATGATTTAGCCAAGCAAAATATTGGTCGTATTTTTCGAGCGATGGAGTTTGAATAGTATTTTACCATGAAGGGCTTGAAGAACATGAAGGAAAAAGCACTATAGAGCAATTTCGTTTACGGATAAGGTTACCCTAAAATAATAATTTTTCGATAAATTCAGATTTAACTTTACGGTATTTATCTTGGGTCATGCCAACACATGTTAGCTTCATTTGATTGTATTGCTCAACCAGATTCGGGTTCTATAATAAGGCATTTCTGAAACTTAAAAAATCTTCGAATTTTGAACCTTTTTCAATAAGCTGAATGGCCACATCTTCTTCTTTTCGTGACTCTAGCATGCATAGTTGCTCTGTTCGCATTGTGTCTTCTTTGATTTTAAAACCCAGTTTTTCAATATATGGAATGACGAGCTCTACATTAGTTACCCCCACATAAATATCCAAATCCCCTTTTGAAACACAATTTGGAATTGAAGATGCGCCAATGTGCTCTACTTGAGCACTTGGCAACACCTGTGAAATCTTAGTTTTATATTGCTCATATAGTTCATTGCATTGAATTTGATATTGTTCAGGTTGAAAAAAAATCATTTTAACAACATTCACCTCTTATCATTTTTTACCTTCATGAGCTTCAGTGTCTACATGGTAAATTTTTTTATTCTTTAACACCCAAAGATTTGAGTATTATTGCCAATGGGCAGAATCCTGTAAAGCTGGTCTGAAACAAATTAAACCCAACAAAAGCAGTAAACCATAAAAATGATGGCTTGGTTAAATCTGCCTGACCTAAATAATGGGTCAACCCCAAACTAATCAAAATAAACAAACCCGCAAACATAAATATCATATTTCTTAACTTCATTATAACTCTTCTCTAATTAAAAACATTCAATAGTATATATTAGTGAAACCTAATGTTCAAAGGTTAATCACAGGATTTTGAAATAACCTGACAATTGCTATCGCGGTAATAGGTACAGCCATTTTGATAAAAGGTAGCACTGCACTCTGATGATTCAAATGTAGTATCGGAGCTACTGTTGCCCAGATACAGGGTCCAAATAATTAATATCAAGGAAATCATCCAGCGCAAATCTTTATTAAAATGCTCTCCTTTCCACATTAAATAAACACCCAAAGGATAAACAAAAATCAAAGTAGCGATAACAATATTTTTACTTTTTGACCATTTTTTTAATATTTTTTTTATTTTCATGTTAATCACTATAAACTAAATTGTATTTTCAAGCATTAAATAAATAACTACTATGTTTGCCAATAATCCAACTATTGAAAGTCCCCATCTAAAAAAAGAATTAAAACTCTTTTGTTTCCACATATAATACAGACCTAAGGGGAAAATAAAGATCAACAAAAGGATAATATTTATAGTGAAAAATATACTTGTGTCGTTTCTGTCTTTCATTTTAATAGGCAATTTGCATTATCGCATCACCGCGATTAACCATTGGATTGTTATTCAAAGAAATCACATAGCCTGCTTTTTTTGCAATACAATCTTCTTGGTAATCGCCAAAAGGGCCACTGATGGTTCCCGCTACATGTCCACTCTTAATCTTATCACCAATTTTGATATTGGAGTGAAAGAAACCTGAACTTGGGGCGCGCATCCATTTGCGTGAAAGCAACGTGGTACTGGCATGTTTGGTTTGTTTAAATGTTTTCATTTTCAAATGTTGTAGTACTTTTTTTGTTCCAGAGATTGCAACTTGCAAAGAATATTCATCGAATCTCAAAGCTTCTCCTCCTTCAAATACAATGATACTGATTTCTTTGTTAAAAGCAGTTTCTCGTAAGGTCTTGGGGATTAGATTAGAGTTCAACGTAAAGGGTGCATTGAAAACTTCAGCCAATTCACGACAATGGTCATGAGACAAAACTGTTCTTGTTTGTGGAATATTGTAACGGCTTTTTCCACCAGTATGGAAGTCAATGATATAATCACAATATGGCAAGATTTGTTGGGTAAAATGATATGCAATTTGACTGGCAAGCGAGCCTTTGGAATGCCCAGGGAAGGAGCGATTAACATCTTTACCATCTGGCACTTCACGGGAAAAATTGATAAATCCAAAGACATTGAGAATCGGCACACAAATCACTGTACCACTATCAACTTGATTGATTTTTTGCTCCAATATTGTTCTTACCACATCAACCGAATTGATTTCATCTCCATGCAAACCTGCCAATAATAACAATACAGGTCCTTTTTTTTCGCCTCTTGATACAAAAACAGGCACCTCAATATCTGTACCTGAAGTCAATTTAGCTATGGGCAAATTGATCTGAACCGTTTGACCTTTATCGATTTTGGTTCCGGCAATAATCATGTGATTTTTTCCATGTATTCAATAATTTTTTTAGCAACATTAATGCCCGTGGTGTTTTCAATGCCTTCCAATCCAGGCGATGCATTGACTTCCAAGACCAACGGACCTCGCTTAGATTGTAGCATATCTACTCCCGCAACTCCCAAACCCATGGTTTGTGCTGATACAATGGCCGTTTGATTTTCAGCTTCAGTTAACTTGATTGTTTCGCCCTTGCCTCCTTGATGCAGGTTTGAGCGAAACTCACCAGTTTTGGCTGTTCTTTTCATGGCAGCAACGACCTTATTGCCAACAACAATGGCTCGAATGTCCGCTCCTTTCGATTCACCAATATACTCTTGAATGATAAATTTCTTATTGGCACTTTGATGGGCGTTGATGATTTCTCCAGCATGTTTTCGGTCTTTAATCAGAAAAACACCATAACCTTGAGTGCCTTCTAATTGTTTCATGACAAAAGGAAAACCACCCACCGCGGTGATAATTTCATCAATATTGTAAAAATAATGGGTGAAATAAGTCTTGGGCATGCCCACATCCACTTGCGTCAATGCTTGCAAACAATGCAATTTGTCACGGGCAGTTAATAAGGCTTGCGAAGTCACAACCGTAGGAATATTTTGTAACTCGAATTGTCGAATTAAAGCCGAACCATAAAAAGTAAAAGTGGCTCCTATGCGAGGAATAATGGCATCTATAAATTTCAAAGATTGCCCATTGTAATACACCACTGGATTTTTCTTTTCGCTGATAATATTGCAATGCATATAATCCACAATAGCCGTATTGTGCTTGGCCTTTTGTGCTTCTTCAAATAAACGCATGGTTGAGTACAGCCGTTTGTTTCTTGATAGGATAAGTATATTCATAGTTCAATAGGATAGCTTAATTCAAAATTAGCTTTCAATAAAATCCTCCGTTAGCTTTTTTATTCTATCCAAATAGCCACCTTGGGTCGAATCCAACCATATAGCATTGTCTTCTTTACGCAACCAAGTCCACTGTCTTTTTGCCAATTGTCGAGTCGCTACGATGCCTTTAAAAATCATTTCTTCCCGGTTCAATTCGCCTTCGAGATATTGCCACACTTGTCGATAACCCACACAACGCATGGACGGCATGTCAAATGTTATTTTTGGATTGGCTTTGAGTTGTTCAACCTCTTCGATAAACCCCTGCTTTAACATAATTTCAAAACGCTGTTCAATGCGTTTGTGCAACAAAGCACGTTCAGGTGCAATCACAATTTTCAAGGTCAGATAATCCAATTTATTGCCTTCATCTTCTTGATGCAATTGCGTCATGGTTTTGCCTGAAATTTGATGTACTTCCAATGCCCTTTGTATTCTCTGCGGATCATTTTTGTTAATGCGCTCAGCAGAATCAGGATCAATTCGGGTTAATCTTTCGTGCATGCCATCCCATCCAATATCCTCGGCCAATGCAGAAAGTTCGTCACGAACAACCACATCCGCATCAGGCAATTTTGACAAGCCTTGTTGCAGCGAACGGTAATACATCATAGTGCCACCTGCCAACAACGGCATATTGCCCATTTTTCGAGAATCTTCCATCAAACCATAAGCATCATTGACAAAATTGGCCGCCGAATACGACTCCCAAGGATCGATAATATCCACCAATGCATGTGGTGCTTTGATTAAGGTCTGCTCATCGGGCTTAGCCGTACCTATGTCCATTTGTCTATACACCAAAGCCGAATCCACCGAAACAATATCACAACCATATTGCTCATGCAAAAAAATCGCCGCATCGGTTTTCCCCGCCGCGGTTGGACCCATTAATAGAATTGATTTTTTGTTCAATGAAAGGTACGAAATAAAAAGAATTTATTATATCCGCAGATTGCACAGATTGCACAGATTACAAAGATAACTTAAATATATGTATCATCCACCCATATAAATTATGACGGACAAATAAATCATGGAAATATTCATTCGATTATTCTTACTTTTTTCTTAAGAAAAAAAACTTCTTCTACATTTGTTTTAAAAACCCGGGCTATCTTCAATGCCAATGTCACCGATGGAGTGTAAATACCTCGCTCCAACGTATTGATGGTTTTTCTTGATACTTCCACTAAATCTGCAAGATCAGATTGTGTGAGGTCAAATTTGGCACGCCACACTTTTAGACTATTGTTTATTTCTATACTCATTCTTTGTCAAAATATAAGGTACTTAGAGCATGTGATAGACCGACTACTACCATTAACATCATTGCCACAAAATATCCGCTCAATTCAAATAGATAATTGTTCTTAAATAAAAATTTCCCCACTCCAGAAATAAATATATACACTCCTACAACAATATAAAAAGTAATGAACGCAACAGATTGCGACCTTAAGTCATTATTTTTAGTTCTCTCATCGTGTACTTGTCGCAATAATTTTTTATTAGACTTTAATATTTTTGTAATTTTCATAGATTTATATGCATACCAAATAAGGGTAAGGCTTAAGATTACTATTAAACCATTTAACAAATCAAGGGCAAGTTCTGACCAACTACCTCCAAATTGATACATAATGGCTCCCAATGCAATAAGAATATTTATTAAAAACCCACTCATTGCGGTATTTACTTTTAAGCCTTTCTCTAATTTATCCAACATATTACTCATAATATAACGCTCAATTAACACAATGTAACGCCAAGGTTACAGTAATATTTTCAAAAGTCAAATTATTTATATAAAAATATTGCTTTTCAAAAATAAACATACGAATAGTGTTTAATTCCGTGGGCTTTTATTTGATGGATGGCTTGTACCAAATCAACATGGTAAACACTACATCTAGCATGGGCGTTATGTTGATTTCGGATTCTTCTGGGTTGTTTAAATATCTTGTTTTTATCTATGACCTCTAGTGTAACGACCCTTCCTTGCGTATTTGTGACAAGATAATTGCTTCATGAGTTCCAATTTGTTTCTGATTAGTTTTATAATGGAGGCATACTCACAGACAATGAAAAGGAAAATTTTATGCTCAATGCAAAACACTATTTTGATACTTTAAACAATGACTATTTGGCCGTCCACCGAGAAAAGGAAGATCTTTTTTGGTCGACTTATATGGCAACAAGTGATCAATCTGAAGAATTTGCTTTGTCTGAAAAAAAATGGGCTAATTTTATTTCCGATGCGAGCCGCATCAGTGAAATAAAAGCCCATATCAAACAAATACCCGATGATAACTCGGAAGAAAATAAAGCCACAAAACAGGGTTTAAAAGGTTGGTTGGCACTGTTTGAGTCCAATGCCTTGGAATCTGTTAACGAACAGAATTTAAAAGCAGATCTAATCAATGCTGAAGCAATATTGTTTGAGAAAAAGAAAAATCATATAATGACTTTTACCGATGAAAAGGGTCAATCAGTTGAAGCCAGTACAATCGCGTTAGCATTGAATGTCAAAGCCAATGACAATGAAAGTGTTCGGTTAAGTTCACACCAAGCGTTTCTTGACCTTGAACAATGGGTATTAAACAATGGCTTTATTGAGTTAGTTAAATTGCGTAACCAATTTGCTCGTTCTTTGGGCTATGATAATTTTTTTGATTATTCAGTGGTTAAAACTGAGCACATGACCAGCGATGAATTGTTTGCGATTTTAGAAGATTTTGAAAAACTAACTCGCGATACGAACATTACCAGCATCAATAATTTGAAAGAAGAAAAAGGAGAGAATGCCACCAAAGCGCACAATTTTTACTTTAGCTTTGCAGGTGATGCGACGCGAGCACTCGATCCTTACATGCCATTTTCTGGCTCTCTTCGGGCCTGGGTAGAATCTTTTGGTCGTTTGAACATAGACTACGCTGGCGCTGAATTAACGCTGGATTTACTCGATAGAAAAGGCAAGTATCAAAATGGTTTTTGTCATGGACCGATTCCTTCTTATTATGACAATGGTCAATGGGTTGCTGCCAAGGTCAACTTTACCAGCAACGCGCTTCCCAGTCAGGTTGGCAGTGGTTATAGTGGTATCAATACTTTGTTCCACGAAGGTGGTCATGCAGCTCATTTTTCCAATGTGGCACAAAATTCACCGTGCTTTTCTCAAGAATTTGCACCGACTTCGATGGCTTATGCCGAAACACAATCGATGTTTTGTGACAGTTTATTGAGTGATGCCGATTGGTTAAAGACCTATGCCAAAGACAAAAATGGCAAAGTCGTTCCAGATAAAGTCATTAAGGCACTAATTGAAACCAAACAACCTTTCTTTGCTTATGGCGAACGCAGTATTATGATTGTTCCTTATTTTGAGCGCGCACTTTACCAAATGAATGATGAAGATTTAACGGCTGAAAACATCACCCAGCTAGCAAGGAAAACTGAACAAGAAATCTTAGGTCTAGAATGTAGTCCACGTCCCTTGTTGGCTATTCCACATCTGTTGTCGGATGAATCTGCTTGCTCTTATCAGGGTTACTTGCTTGCCAACATGGCGGTTTATCAAACCCGCGCCTACTTCACAGAGAGGTTCGGTTATTTGTGTGATAATCCAAAAATTGGCCCATTGTTAACAAAACATTATTGGAATCCGGGCAATAGTATGAGTCATGATGAAACCATCCAAAGTTTAACTGGTGAAGGTTTCAATGCCAAATATTTGGCCGATGTATGTAATTTATCTGTTGATAAAGCGTGGGAATTGGAAAAAGCCAAAGTCAAAGAACTGGAGCAAAGATCACAAGCCCCATTGGCCGATCTCAATGCAAAAATACAAGTGGTTGATGGCATTAAAATTTTGGCCAGTAATGAAGTATCTATAGATGATATGTGTAATGACTTTGAACTGGCTATTGAAAAAATATCGTAATGGTAAACTTGGCAGTACAAGTTAATAAAGGACTTGTCCAAGAGAATAACTGACATAAGATCCATGGCACTAAACAGGTTTATAATGCCAGGATTAATGACTAAAGGTTAAATATGAAAAACAACAAAGAAACAAAGGGATTTTTATTCCAAAAGAAAAACAAGGTATCGGTATGGGTTTCAACCCACCCTTATGCAGATATTCCTGATGAATATTTTGAAGAAACACTTTTCAAAAACGGTACTCGCGCTAAAAATCAGTGGTCTGAGAACTTTAAGATACGCTATTTTGCCCCAGAACATTTAGAAACAAATGGAGCAATGGAAGGGACTATACAAATCGATAAAGCCATTGGAGAATGCTCCTATGCTGATTCATTTATCAAAAATCTAATGAACAAGGCTAAAAAGAAAGACCTGTTGTCCATCACATGGGCGGTTTTAATGTATGAGTTTGAATATAGCAACAAACATACAGGCATGGGCAAAGATGATTATCTTACACTGCTTGGTGCTTTTGATTACGATGCCGAAGAAGCTTTTTAAAGCATGCCAAAATCACTGAAGTACATCAGAGCCTACCCACAAAACATTCAAGACCAAAATATGTTAGATGATGGTCAATTAGCAATTTTTTTATTGAAAAAATATCCAAAACTCCATTCCATTGCCAATGACAAAGACCTGCGCGAGTATGCAATGGACATAAAAAATCAATACATGAAGAAATCATCTCCATTGAGCAAGGTGATTTATGATGGCAAAATTCATGTGATTAATAATGCCCTTGGGTTGCACAGCTATGTACCTCGAGTTCAGGGAAATAAAGTGAAAATGAAAAATGAACTGCGTGTGAGTTCTGTTTTCAAAAAAGCCCCATTAGAATTATTGAACATGATAGTCGTTCATGAACTGGCTCACCTCAAAGAAAAACAACACGACAAAGCTTTCTATAAACTCTGCCAACACATGCTACCCGATTACCACCAACTTGAATTTGATATGCGATTGTATATGACTCAGATAGAAATAGCAGAGATCTATTGATTGTTTAAGGAAGCTATGAAAGCCTAAGAAAACTCTATTAATCAGAGCTTCTACAGGAGTAGGCTGTTTATTAGCCCATATAGAATCAACTTAATTTATGCTTTTGGTCTTTTAAAGACCCCGTTGTAGGGAGAATTTGAATGTCAAAGAGCTTCTTACAATTTTTCAATCTATCTATCGTTCAACCATGTGGTTGACTTTTTAGAGTTTACCATTATAATCAACCAAATGGTTGATTATAAAAATAAAAGATTAACAGAAATTTTCAAAGCAATGGGTGATGAAACGCGTCGCCGACTGTTAACTCAATTGTGCCAGCAAGGTGCCACACGTGTAACTGAGTTGGCCAAGCATTATGATATGTCACTGAATGCTATATCTAAACACATCAAAGTCTTAGAAAAAGCAGAGTTAATCAACCGAACAACTATTGGTAGAATCCATCTTATTGAAGCTAACTTAACCAACGTTTCATTGGTTGAAGACTGGTTTAAGCAGCTCAAATCAATTTGGAAGCTGCGTTTAGACAAATTAGAAGAAATTATTGGAGAACAAAATGAATGAGTTATCGCTTAATATAAATAAAACAATAAAAGCCCCCATTGAAAAAGTGTTTGATGCATGGTTAAACCCAAAATTGTTGTCATTATTCATGACTCCAATGCCAGGAATGCCACCTTCAGATGTCACAACCGATGCCAAAGTGGGCGGCGTTTTTACTATCATCATGAAAGCAGGGGAAGACCAGCTACCACACACGGGCAAGTATTTAGAAATCAATCGCCCCAATAAATTGGTTTTTACATGGCAATCCCATAATTCAATAGATGGCAGTACAGTTACTTTATTATTTGATGAAATGAATAAAAATACCACGAATATTAGACTTTCCCATGAGAAATTCATAGATGAAAAAGCCCGTGATGACCATCAAGGCGGATGGGGAAATATTCTAAACGTTTTAAACAGCCTGATGACTGAGTAAGCTACTTCATTCTTGGCAAAGTTACGCCTTTCTGACCTTGGTATTTGCCTTTTTTATCTTTGTAAGAAACTTCGCACTCTTCATCTGACTCGAAGAATAGAAATTGAGCCACACCTTCGTTGGCATAAATCTTGGCAGGCAAGGGTGTGGTGTTGGAAAATTCTAATGTTACGTGACCTTCCCATTCGGGTTCTAACGGTGTGACATTGACGATAATTCCGCAACGGGCATAAGTAGATTTCCCCAGACAAATGGTTAAAACATTGCGAGGGATTTTGATGTACTCGACCGTTCTTGCCAAACAAAATGAATTGGGTGGAATAATACACACATCAGACTTGATATCGACAAAACTTTCAGGATCGAAATTTTTGGGATCAACTATAGATGAGTTGATATTGGTAAATATTTTAAATTCATCGGCACAACGCACATCATAACCATAACTGGAGGTACCATAAGAAATCCGCTTGTTGTTTTCATCCGATGTCACTTGACCTTGTTCAAAAGGAGTAATCATGCCATGCTCTAATGACATGCGGCGGATCCATTTGTCTGATTTTATACTCATAGGTCTCTCTTATAAATTGTGCAATTTAAGTTCTGGTTTATTTATATTTAAATTAATCGGCAATTTTGCCATCAATTGTACAGTTTTTAAGGCAATTTCCATGCCCTTATTTGAGATGTCTGAATCAACTCCCCAGACATTTTCTGGGCTCCCTTCATCCATGTTCTGTCTTATATTGATATTCAACGGCAACTGACCCAATAAATGTGTATCAAATTTCTTCAGCATTTTATCTGCCGCACCTTCGCCAAATATATGGGATTCATGATTGCAGTTGGGACAAGTAAAGACGCTCATGTTTTCAATCACTCCCAACACAGGAATCTCAACCTTTTCGAACATAGCAAAAGCTTTTTGCGCATCAATCATGGAAATATCTTGTGGTGTCGTCACAACCAGTGTGGCGGTTACTGGTATTTTTTGAATCATGGTCAATTGGATGTCGCCCGTTCCAGGAGGCAAATCAATCAACAAATAATCCACATCCTTCCAGCGGGTTTCTTCGACCATTTGCATCAAGGCTTTAACAATCATTGAGGCGCGCCATATGGCTGGTGATTCTTCATCAATCATATAGCCCAATGACATACTCTGAATGCCATTGGCATTAACTGGCAAGAAACTTTTGTTGTCTGGAGAAGCTGGTTTGCCATGATCACCCAACATTCTTGGCATACTGGGACCATAAATATCCGCGTCTAAAATAGCCACAGTCGCGCCGAGTTTCTGCAAAGACTTGGCCAACATCACGGTTACAGTGGATTTTCCTACTCCGCCTTTGCCTGATGCTATAGCGATAATATTCTTCACCCCCTTAACCGGCTCAATGCCTTGTTTGGCTTTGTGTGTTCGGACAATAGAACTCAATTTGAAGTCTTGGCCATCCATGCACTGGCTGATTGATTGCTTGATCGTGTCCTCGAATCCAGCAAAAGGAAATCTCAATTTAACCTCTAATCCAGAATCGTCTTTCACTTCAACCCCTGATGTATAGTTTAGATTTGTTATTGGGTTGATTGTGTCTTCAATACACTGTTTAATTCTTTTAATCATCTTGTAAAACTCTGGATAATAATTGTTCGGTTGATTGGTCCAAATGCATTTCTTTTAAACTGCCATCATGCATGTGATCGACAATATTTCTGGCAATATTTTTGCCCAATTCCACACCGGGTTGGTCAAAACAATTGATGTTCCAAATAACCGATTGGACAAATATCATGTGCTCATACAATGCCAATAGTTGACCTAAAGAACTTGCTGATACCTCTTTCAATAAAAAAGTGGTACTGGGTCGGTTACCTGGGCAATGATTTTGTACATTGCCATCATGACAACCATTCATCAAAGCCGCTGATTGGGACAGCATATTAATCAATAAATAATTTTGTGAAGAATCCTGTGATGCCCCTTGCTTGTCCAACACGCCTATAAAATCAATCGGCAACACATCATTTCCCTGATGAAACGCCTGAAAAAACGCATGCTGCGATAACAACCCATGATCGCCAAATACCCAAGGCGAACTAGAATGTTGCAAATGCCTGCCTTTCACATCGTGCATCTTACCATTGCTTTCCATCATCAATTGTTGCAACCACGCAGGCAAATTTCTTAATCGAATATCATAAGGAATCGCCGCATAAGCATGCAAGTGCATAAAATTTCTGTACCAAATTGAAATCAAGGCCATCAGTACTGGTACATTTTTAGAAAACTCGGTATTTTCAAAATGGCCATCAATTTTTTCGGCCCCTGCCAAGAATTCTTCAAAACGCTGCTGGCCAATCGCCATCAACACAGGAAATCCAATTGATGACCAAACAGAAAAACGACCACCAGTTGCGTGATTAAACGGCATCACATGTGATTGCGGAATATTCAATTCTGAAACTTTATCTAGACTTGCTGTTGCTACCACAAACGATTGATTGTTGGTATCGGGTTGGTATCCATTAGTATTTTCCAATAGTCCCATAATGGTCTGGGTGTTTTTAACCGTTTCTATGGTACCCAAACTCTTTGAACTGATACAGAATATGGTACGAGTTATGTCGATAGATTGTTCCAATAGTTTTAATGCCACATCATCGACGCTGGGATAAAACTCTACTTTAATTTTATTGTTAGTTTGACAATCAGTTAAGGCCTGTACCGCCAATTTGGGCCCAAGATACGAACCGCCAATACCGATATTAACCACAAATTTTACTTTTTTTCCAAATCCTGTGAGCCACTTTCCTGTTAGATAGTTGTCAGCAACTGCAAACATTTGTTCACGGTCTTGTAACAAATCATCCGTCGTGTTTAACTTTCTTTGCGCGGTATGGGTAACAGGCTTGCCTTCATTAATGTTGATGTTTTCACCAGCAAATAATGCACGAATCTTATCCGATAGATTGGCATCTTCTGCCAGTTTTATCAACTCATCCAGAACATCATTGGTTAACCAGTTCTTGGAGAAATCAACAAAGATATCAGCCACTTCGTGCGAGAGATGTTCCACCCTTTGCTTGTCACTGGCAAACAAAGCCGATAAATCCTTGAGCGATTCATCCCCTGCTAATTGTTTGAGCTTCTGCCATTGATGAGAATATTGTTGATTCATACTTTCTGAAATGGTATCAAGACCCTGTAAATTGATTGAGCATTGTATGCAATCCTTGTTTATTGGTCAATTGGTATATAGTCGATTGACTCATTATTGTGATACACAATACGACTGTTTAATTTCCAAAAAAAAACCCATTCAATCCTGAATGGGTTTAATAATGCTATAAAATGTATATTTTGTTTAGTGCCCTGTATATGTTCTGATGAGGAAATGAAAAGTAACCTGTTTCAAAACTTGTGTGTATATTAGCAACGAATAGGCATTTGTGCAACTTTTGTTTGATTTTATGGTAAAAACACCAAATAATTGAGTTTATTTCGAATAAATCCTGGCGTTTGTTGTTTTTTTGCAACTAAAAAACATCGATTATATCTTTGGCAATAACCTCATGATTGATAAAATCTTCCAATTTGCCAAGTTTCGGTAACACTAAATTGGGATTTAATTCATACAAAGGGGTCAAAACAAAGCTTCTTTGGGTTAAATAGGGATGCGGAATAACAAGTTGTGGCTGATTAACAACAATATCTGCATACAACAAAATATCAATATCAATGATTCTTGGCCCCCACTTTTCTATTTTCTCTCTGCCCAATTTAATTTCAATTTGTTGGAATTCGTGCAATAAATTTTTAGCAGAAAGGCGTGTCTTGATTTCAATTACCGCATTAACGAAATCCTGTTGGTCAACTTTCCCCCAAGCTTTGGTTAAATATAATCTAGAGGTTTTAGTGACTTCAAGGTCATGGATTGCAGAAATAGCAGAAATGGCATCCTTTATATTTGCCTTGCTGTCACCGATATTGCTGCCCAACCCAAGATAACAGACTAACGGTTTAGGTTTTTTCTTTTTCGGCGCGGCTTTTTTTTTTGAAAAATCAGTTCTTTTTGCTTAGTCTTAGACTGTGTTTGGATATGTGTCCACCAATCTCCCAATAATTCTAGCTCTTCACTTTCTTGCTTTCTTAAAATCAAGAAATCATAAGCAGCTCTAAAACGTTGATGCTCTAGGGTAAAAAATACCTTTTTCCCAATTGTTGTCTTAAATCTGAATTGCAACAACCAAATATTGCGAATGCCAATTTGTACAATTCTAGGAATGGCCAGGGTTTTTCTGGTGATGTGAAATACATCATTGGATGCCTTATTAATGGCATCGTACTCGGACAATCCTGAATTGAGGTATTTATCGGTAAAAGCAACCGACATTGGCCACAAGAAACACGAAAAAAGAAAGATTGGCGTAACACTTTTGCCTGATTTAATCCGAGAATCCGTACTGGTCAATGCTCTTTGAATAAATTCGTAATGATCGTTGTTTTTACTGATTTCTTTACT
The DNA here is from genome assembly GCA_024280395.1 of Gammaproteobacteria bacterium. Lineage (GTDB taxonomy): Bacteria > Pseudomonadota > Gammaproteobacteria > Xanthomonadales > Marinicellaceae > NORP309. Next base: position 40,441 of record JAJRQG010000091.1, read on the forward strand.
GGCATGCGGGAAAATCAAAGAGAACAACATCATTTCATTCATCAATTGGAAAGCCGCCAAAGCATTGCCACAATGAAACAACTTAACCAACTCATCAAACAACCTCGCCATAGAAACATTGGATAAGGTTTTGTATTGTTTTAACATCGCTTGCTTGGTTTGGTCTGATATTGTCAAACCCAGTTTTGCTTCAAACCTTATGGCACGAATCATTCGCACCGGATCCTCGATTATTCTTTTGCTGTCATCACCAATAAATTTTAACCGATGTGCCTTAATGTCATCATATCCTTCACAATAATCCAAAATATTGCCATTTTCAATATCCAGATACAAAGCATTGCAGGTAAAATCTCGACGAATGGCATCCTGCTCAATCGTTCCATACACATTGTCCTTAATAATGTGCCCTTGTTTGACCACTCTTTCGCCTTCTTGTGCAACGCCTCTAAATGTGGCAACTTCGTACATTTGATGGTTATGATAAACATGTGCCAGACGGAAACGCCGACCAATTAATCGACAGTATCTCTGAAACACGTCTTTAATTTGATCAGGGGTGGCATTGGTGGCAATGTCAAAATCCTTTGGGTGCTTGCCCAACAACAAATCACGCACCGCACCACCCACAATATAAGCTTGATAACCATGCTCTATAAGTTTGGTTATGATGGCTTGTGCTGAAGGGGATATTTCATCGGTACTTACACCATGCTGTGATTGGTTATAAGTTTGAAGTTTGATATTAGACAATTTTTACTGTGACTCGCTATTTTTTTACTTTACCATTAGCTAATATAAGGGGATAATACACCGCTTGTGTTATTGCTAACTTAAATTTAACGCAAGTTTAACATCTATTTGAAAAATTTGGAGAAATAAATGACATTTGTCGTCACTGAAGCATGCATAAAGTGTAAATACACCGATTGTGTAGAAGTCTGTCCTGTGGATTGCTTTCACGTAGGTCCAAATTTCCTTGTCATCGATCCCGAGGAGTGCATCGACTGCACCCTGTGCGAACCCGAATGCCCAATAGAAGCCATATATCCTGAAGATGACTTACCAGAAGGACAAGAAAAATTCATCAAAATCAATGCCGACCTGAGTGAAAAATGGCCAGTTATCACCAGCATGATTGATGCGCCAGAAGACGCAGAAGAATGGGAAGCAGTAGTAGACAAATTACATTTGCTGGAAGAATAAACCTGGGAGCGCGGGCGGCTCGCCTGCATAATAACTCATATCGGGTAGTTGGGTTTAGCCAACACAAAAGAACTCCAATCTCGGTTAGAATACTTCAACACAATAAGTATTTAATTCGATATAAAATCAAATAAAACCACAGAGGGCACTGAGCTCACAGAGGTTTTTAAGTCCCAAGTCCAGATATAGAAATCTTTTCTCCCTCTGTGGTTAACAGCCTTTTTTTTAATGCTTCTCCACCCATTGCCGAAAAACCACCAACCTGCTACAATGATTTTATCTACTTAAGGATTGAAAGTTTAATTCTTGTATTAGACAAATATGCGTCTGTTCGATTATTTAACGTAATATACGCATAAATATATTTCGCAGTATACGCAATTGCGTATATTACGATGTTGTGTTTCATACTGCCAGCCGCACATTTTAGCACTTTCGGTTTTTGCCAACACAAAATTCCAACGCTCAAAAAACCAAAAGAGCTAAAATTTCCCAACGCTCGAATTGAATATTCCAATTAAATTTTATAGATTTGTCAAAAAATGACAAGTCTTATGAAAACCACATTTGGAGAA
>JAJRQG010000092.1 GCA_024280395.1 Gammaproteobacteria bacterium
TCATCCTGACAAACCACCATATAAAATGGTAGTCGGAGATAAACGATTTGGAATACCTAGATAAATTGGAAAATGAAGATAACACTATGTATGACGGAATGCCAGCCTATCAGGCTGGCACTCCGCATACAATTTACCGTTACCCAACATAAAAAAATGGAGAACGGTTACAAAAAATACAGAATAGCAAAGAATTGCAGGAACTGCTCGAATGCGAGTTCCTGCAAAACTTGTTGGATTAAATTATTAGATATTTTGCATTTGTTTCCTCCATGATTTTGGAAGTAACGAATGCTAAGATGAAATTACACCATCTAAAAACAATTTTCTAATAATTTAAAACGAATAAAAATGAAACGTTTAAACAAAATAAAAATAGCCTTATTAGTGGGCTTAATAATGCCAATTCTTACAAATGCTCAGGTGAGACCTGATATTTATAGTTTCACCTCTGCTCAAAGAGCTGAATTAGCTGATTTGATTATTGATTTTGTCAATCCCGATATACTTCAATACCATTGTGATTATACTACAATTATGAATAATGGGTTGTATGATATTCATGATGATTTCAATTTTTTACCTTTTCATAGGACATATCTTGAAAAATTGGAAGACTATTTATTGGAACAGGGTTATCCGCAATATGTACCATTGCCAAAATGGACAGGAGAGACCATCCCACCAATAGAGTTTAGTACTGCTGGACCTGATGAAAATGGAGTTGACCCAGATTGTGGAAGTACTACCTGTGCAGATGCTTTAAATAATTGTAATCCACCTTCTAACTGGTCAGGAACAGTAAGTCTTCCTATATGGCCTGGAGAGTCTACAAGCTATTTAAGTTTACCAATACAATCAGGGAACAACAACGATTTATGTGATTGGAATATGTTTCCATCATCTTTTACAACCATAAATGACCAAACAGGAAGTAACGGCTTAAGTAGACGAATAGAAACACCTTGGCATAATCAAGGTCATGGTGTATTTGGTAGTGGAGCGATGGGGAACTTTCGATCACCAGCAGTTGCTATCTTTTGGTTGTGGCATGCTGCTGTTGATGACAAATGGAAAGAATGGGAATGCAACTGCCCTCAATCAACTACATTACCGTTTGATCTGTACATGAAGGACAATGAATATGTCGTTCAATATTTTAGAGACAGAGGAGAGGAACCAAGTTTTGACCCATCTGGAGTTTTATGGAACAGTAACGACATCTGGGTGCGTCAACAAAATGATGGGTTCAGCAATCACGAACACGAAAACCCAGAGTATTATGCAGACCCAAATAATTACAACTATGTTTATGTACAAGTTAGAAATAGAGGCTGTGTTCCTTCGGCAGGCAACGAACAACTCAAAGTTTATTGGGCAAAAGCAGGTACAGCACTCTCCTATCCAAGTCATTGGAATGGTTCATTAACCACATCCAATGGACAACCCGTAGGAGATATAATTAGCACAGTTACTTTGCCTGTCATTCAACCGGGAGCATCTCATATTGTAGAAATACCTTGGCAACCAGTTGACCCAGCTAATTATGTAAATTTGGACAATAGTACCGACCCGCTTTTTTGGATTAACGCACCACAACCACATCACTTTTGCCTGCTGGCACGTGTTGAAGCTACCAACGACCCAATTGTATTCACTAACGGTAGTGATTTAAATCAATATGTCAGAGAAAACAACAACGTTGTTTGGAAAAATCTTTCTGTAGTTGATTTAGACCCCAATAATATTATAGGTGGAGGTGGATGGACTGATGATAAGCTTGTTGGTGCAACCGTTTTAGTTGGAGATGCTTGGGGAAATGGTGAAACCTATGATTTAGAGTTTTCCAATCCTACCTATTACAGAGGCAATCCTGTCACGGCAGAAGCAGAAGTAAAAATAACGCTAAGCCCTGCTGTTTGGGATAAATGGATTGCAGGAGGTTCGCAAGCAGAAAACCTGCAAATTGTTAGAGAGGAAAAACATCAGGTACTAATAACAGGAAATCCTGCCAAGCTAAAGAATTTAACCTTTGCTGCAAATGAACAGAACCTAATAAATGTAGGCTTTAATTTTCTTGCAAAACAATTGAGTGGTCAAGCCTTGTTTGACTACCAAGTAATTCAAAGAAAAAGCTCAGACAATTCAGTTGTTGGAGGGGAAACTTACCATATAAAAGTACCTGGAAGACCGGGATTCTATGCAGATGGAGGCAGCGACCAAGAAATATCACAAGGAGATAATGCAGACCTATCGGCTTACGACATTGGCGAAGATGCTATCTACAACTGGTACGCCCCTGATGGTACTTTGATTTTTACCGGAAAAGATTTAACGGTTAGTCCAAATATCACTAAAAAGTACAAATTAGAAGTAATTGCTACTCTCGATGGTGTTAAAGACTACGATGAAGTAGAAATAAAAGTGAAAGAGTTTGAGATACTTGGTATGTCACCAAATCCAGCGACAGATCAAGTAACCATTGATTACAAGGCGAACAATGCAATTTCTGCCTACATTATTATCACTATGGCTTATGGCAGTTCATCCAATTATATTTTGGATGTAACTCAAAACAATGCAACCATAGATGTAAGTAATTATCAAACTGGAGTTTACAATGTAATTCTTGTTTGTAATGGACAGGCGGTTGATGCATCAACCCTTATAGTTCAATAAATTGTTTAACCAATCCCGATTCCGAGAATCTCGAAATCGGGATTTTAAATTAAAAAAAATGAAACAGATATTTATAATAATTATGCTAATCATTGGGGGTGATCAAGTAAATGCCCAATGGTATCAAGTGAATACCAACACCACAGAAAATTTATATGATATATTTTTTGTGGATAGTTTAGAGGGGTATTGTGTTGGTGGTTCTGATGATTTGGGAACACCACAAAGCACAGGAGTAATTTTAAAAACTATGGATGGTGGAGAAAACTGGAATCTCATCTTTTCTAAAGATAGTTTGACAATAAAGAGTATCGCTGTTGTAGATATATTTGGAAACAAAAAATTATACGCCTATGGTGCGAAAAATGGTGTTTCACATTTGATTTCTACAGTTGTAAATACTACTTTTCAGAATTGGTCCATTGTTCCAATTAACTATTTCCCGATAAATATTGCAATAAATCAACAAAATATCTTCTTTGTAGATGGAGTAGACGACAATAAAATTAAAATACTTTCTAACGGGATACTGAGTACCATTATTAATCAAAGTAATATTCCTGTATTCGGTATTAGCGAAACAGGTCTAATCTATCTGAATAATTCAGTTGACAGCCTATTCTTTTCTCATGACAACGAATTAAATGTTACAACTTTAAACTATCATCAATTTTTTACAGTTTTTGGTCAAAATCAAATAACAAATTCAGCGATTAAAATTATTGGAGACACTATAATTATAAAAGGCACTTATCCTAGCAGTATTGTATATAGCCTCGATAATGGAGGTAATTGGTATTATAACTATGGAGGAGGAGAAGGAAAAAGCCTTATAATAGAAACAGGACAAATAATATCATTACATTTAAATTCCAACAATATTTTTACTTCAAATGATTTTGGTCAAAATTGGGTAGAGGATATTGTAAGTGGAGCAAATTTTACAAATGTTGGGTATTCAAAATACGATGGATCAACTTTTGCGTTAGGAAAAAATGGAGTGATTTACAAGAATACAAATTTACTAACATTGGGAATTAATGAAACAGGGTTAAAAGTAATTAACATTTATCCAAACCCTGCAAAGAATATTTTGCAAGTAGAGAATCTCACGAATGAGAAAATAATAGGGATTAAATTGTTTAATATCAATGGTAAACTGATCAAAGAATATTTTAACTTTTATAATAAGTTGGAGATATCAAGTGTTCCAAATGGAGAATACATATTAAATATCAAAACACCTAATGGATTAATAACAGAAAAGGTGATAATAACAAGGTAAAAGAAGAAGTACGTTGGGTAACAAAGTGTATGAAATCATAGTTTTTTGCCGCAGGCGCAACACAAAAAACTACGCTTCATACACGGGCCGTTGTACGCAAAAAAAAGAATAAAAAACAATATTTCTTAACATAAAAACAATGGTCATGAAGAAATTAATTCAATTACTTTTAACAATTTTAATCCTGATTTTTTCAGGAACACTTTCAGCACAATATGTCCCGCTGAA
>JAJRQG010000093.1 GCA_024280395.1 Gammaproteobacteria bacterium
TTAGCTGATTCATCGGCCAGTGTGTCAGACCTTAAGAAAAACCCCATGGCCATTGTCAAAGGTGGAGAGGGGTTTCCTGTTGCTATTTTAAATAGAAACAAACCTGCGTTTTATTGTGTGCCTGCAGAAGCTTGGGAAATTCTTTTAGACAAACTTGAAGATATAGAATTGGCTAAATTAGCGAATGAAAGAATGAATGATGAAAGTTTTAAAGTAGCTTTAGAGGACTTATAAATGATGAACTATAAATCATGAGTTATGAATTAGAGTTTATTGCGAAATCTTTCAAAGAATGGAATAAACTAGGAAATACAATCAAGCAACAATTCAAAAAAAAATTAGCTGAGAGATTAGAGTTACCAAGAGTTGAATCTGCCCGATTATCGGGTATGACTGATTGTTATAAGATAAAGTTAAGACAGGCTGGATATAGATTGGTTTATCAGGTTAAGGATGAAACATTAGTAGTGCTGGTTTTGGCAGTAGGAAAAAGAGAACGGAATTCAGTCTATAAATCAGCGATTGAACGTATATAAAGTAACGATAAAACAAATCTGTAATCTATTCTTTGTCGCCCCTATAAAAAGTCCCAAATAAAATATCACAAATTGGATAAGTGATATTGAAGTTGTAGTGCGTCATGAGTTCTTGATTGTGATGGTGCAAATGTAATCGGCGCAAATTCTTAAACCCAGGGATGTTCATTACCCAGGATTTTTCTGAACAGTGATAGGCGAAATGCAACCATTCGTAATTAAGAAAGTAGGCGACACCGGTGATGACAAATAACCATGCTACGTTCGATGAAAACAACCAAGAAATCAAAAACCAGCTAGGCACGCCAATCAGGCCAAAGAAAAACAAGATTAAACTGATGGGGAACAATACGGCCTTGTAATCTTTAGAATCTCCAAAGGGCATGTGTTTATCGGTAAAGAAAACATGGTGTTGTTTGGCATGTCTTTGATAAATCTTCTGGAAGGGTTTTTTAGGGTGATGCATTGGACCTTTATGACCAAGATATTCTATCAAGTTTGTGTATAAAAATGCCAAGGGAATGGTTAACCATTGCCAACCATGTACATCATCAAGTTTAGTAATGCCCAAAACAATGATGGAAATTGATATGACAGAAGTTAGAGTAAAATGTACCCATCCAATATAATAAACAGGTACTTTTGCACGGTATTCTTCTCTAAATATTTTGTTTGCTGAATCTTTGATAGTGGTTTTTTAAATTGTTTAGGAGCAGTATAACACAAAGCATGTTTTCTTTGATTTTGGTACAAATGTTTAATAAACCCACTCACGTCTAATGGGGTAATTTTTTCTTAAGGTGTCAAAATATTCTGGTATAACTAATTCTGGTTGAGAAAGTATTAATCGCAATCGTTTGTCTTCTTCTATAATATTATAGGCTGTTAAGATGGCTAAACGAATGTCTGTTTGTTCCAGTTGAGAGATGCGACAGGGTATATTGTCATCCAAGTTAACAATGTCTTTATCCCATAGTGGCTTTTTCCCTAGAAATTCGCAACAGGCTTGATAAATCATTTGTGTGCCTTTGATTTTCCCATCAAAACTGTAACCAGCAATATGCGGTGTAGCAATTAATGTTCGTTTCATTAGGTTGGTGTTAATATTGGGTTCGTTTTCCCAAGTATCTAAGATGATACTAAATTTGGGGTGTTTTGCTTGGTGTGATAATAAGGCGGACTCTTCAACGACACCTCCACGGGCAGCATTAATAAAAAGACCATCGGGTCTTAATTTTGAAACATTCTGCTGATTGATAAGATTGTTGGTTGGGTATTTTCCATGCGTGGTTAATGGCACGTGCAAACTTACAATGTCACAGGCCAATGCAGTATTTAAAGATTCTAAATGACTTTGTCCTAATTTGGCCAATGGCGGGTCATTTAAAACACGGCGTATTCCCAATTTTTGGCAGATTTTTTCAAGTTGACTGCCTACATTGCCATATCCGATGATGCCGATACTCAATTGTTTTAGAGGTTTGTGATTTTGCAAAGACCAATGACAAATTCCTGCTGTAACATATTGTGCTACAGAAACGGCATTGCTGCCCAGTGCGTGGGCAAAAGAAATATGGTTCTGTTTTAAGTATTCGCGGTCTACATGATTAACTCCGCTGGTGGCTGAGGCAACAAATCTTATCTTTGTATTGTTGAGCAGCCCTGCATTGATCGGTGTAATAGAGCGCACCAACAATATATCTGCGTCCTTTATAGATGAATGACAAATAGAACGGCCAGGTACTGTTGTTACATCGCCTAAATGTGTAAAAACCTGACTCACAAAAGGTATATTTTCATCTGCTATGATTTTCATAAATAGGGTATACCATAGGTTATTCTTATATGGTATAATATTTATCCCGCAGTTACATTAAATGAGATAATTAACAGAGGTTATTATCCAACTATAAATAGGAAAGAACAATGACAATAAAAGTAGCAATCAATGGTTATGGCCGCATCGGCCGTCTTATATTAAAAGCGATTTATGAAAATAACCGCACCGAACAAATTCAAATAGTAGCAATAAATGATTTACCAGATTTGGCAACCAGCATGCACTTGACCAAATATGATACTGCCCATGGGCGCTTTAATGCCGATGTCTCTATTCAGGGAGATTCGTTGGTTGTCAATGGTGATAAAATTAAATACATGTCGATTAAAGACCCAGAACAATTGCCATGGGCAGAACTGGATATTGATGTAGTAATGGAATGTACGGGAATTTTTAAAAGCCGTGAAATGGCCGGCAAACATATAAAAGCGGGTGCTAAAAAAGTATTGATTTCAGCACCAGGAAAAGGTGAGGTTGATGCCACCATTGTTTATGGTGTTAATGATCATGTGCTTAAAGCCAGTGATACAATCGTTTCAAATGCCTCATGTACCACCAATTGTTTGGCACCTTTGGTCAAACCACTACACGATGCGATTGGAATTGAATCAGGGTTAATGACTTCTATACATGCGTATACCAATGACCAAGTGTTATCTGATACAGCACACCATGATTTGCACCGTGCACGTTCTGCTGTCCTGAGTCAAATTCCGACCAGTACTGGAGCAGCCAAAGCTGTTGGTTTGGTATTGCCAGAGTTGAATGGAAAGCTAGATGGTTTTGCCATGCGGGTACCGACCATCAATGTTTCAATTGTGGATTTGGTTTTTACAGCCTCTCGTTCTACAACAGTTGAAGAAGTGAATAAAATCATGCTCAAGGCAAGCAAAGAGACGAAAGGCGTGTTGGGCTATAACACTGAACCTTTGGTCTCAATTGATTTTAATCATTGTTCCGATTCATCGACTTTTGATGCCAGTTTAACCAAAGTTATGAATGGCAATTTAGTTAAGGTACTTTCATGGTATGACAATGAATGGGGTTTTTCGAATCGCATGGTTGATACTGCTTTGGCAATGATGGAAGCGTAATTTTTATTTGCAAAAATCAAAAAATGTAGAGGCGCGATTTATCGCGTCTTTTTTTATAAATGATCAGCCATTTAGATATCAAATCTAGATGCAGGCGAGCCGCCCGCGCTCCCAGTAATCTAAAACCCGCCAATCTCTTTCAATAAATCATCAACCCGTGATTTAACCTCTTCAGTCATGGTTATCGGTACGCCCCATTTTCGGGTGGTTTCTGCTGGCCATTTATTGGTGGCATCGATGCCCATTTTTGAGCCTAAGCTTGCCACAGGGCTGGCAAAATCCAGATAATCTATGGGTGTGTTTTCGACCATCATGGTATCACGTGCTGGATCGCTGCGTGTAGTCAATGCCCAAATAACATCCTCCCATTGACGCACATCGATGTCATCGTCAGTAATAATAATGAATTTGGTGTAAGTGAACTGGCGCAGAAATGACCAAATACCGAACATGATTCTTTTCGCATGCCCTGGATAGGCTTTTTTGATGCTGACCAATGCCATGCGATAAGAACAACCCTCAGGTGGCAGATAAAAATCCACAATTTCTGGGAATTGTTCCTGCAGTAATGGTACAAACATTTCATTCAGTGCCGCCGCCATGGCCGAAGGTTCATCAAACGGTGGTCTGCCCATATAAGCACTAAGATAGATGGGATTGTTTCTGTGGCTGATGCGTTCAATAGTAAAAACCGGATAATGGTCTTGTGAATTGTAATAGCCTGTGTGGTCTCCAAAAGGGCCTTCTAGGGCGGTTTCATCGGGTTCGATATAACCTTCAAGAATTATTTCAGCAGTAGCTGGAACTTGTAATTGTGGGTGCAATAAACTTTGTGCCACTTCGGTTTTGGCTCCACGGATGAGACCTGCAAATTGATATTCGCTGATGGTGTCAGGAATCGGTGTTACGGCTGCCAAATGTGTAGCAGGGTCGGTGCCAATGGCTACAGCTATGGGGAAGCGTTTGCCTGGGTGCTTTTGTTTAAACTCTGCAAAATCAAGTGCGCCACCACGGTGTTGCAACCAGCGCATGATGACTTTATTTTTAGCAATCACTTGCATGCGATAAAAAGCCAAATTTTGTCTTTGTTTGTTTGGACCTTTGGTGATGACCATGCCGTAAGTGATGAGTCGTCCTGCATCTTTTGGCCAGCAGGTTTGGATTGGTAATGAGTCTAAGTCAATGTCACTGGCTTCTATGATGTTTTCCTGACACAGTGGTTCGGAAATCACCCGTGGATTGACATGGGTGAGTTTTCTAAATTTCGGTAGCTTCACCAACGCATCTGAAATGCTGGTTGGTAATGCTGGGGTTTTTAAAAAGGCCAGATTTTCACCAATTTCTCGCAGGTCTTTAACCTCTTTTTTGCCCAATGCCAATGCCACACGTTTGCCTGTGCCAAATAAGTTACCTAACATGGGAACATCACCGCCTTTGGGGTTTTCAAACAGAAGTGCAGGCCCTTCAACCTTGCGACTGCGAAAACACAGTTCAGTCATTTCTAATTTTGGATTAACTTCAACCGTTATTCTTTTTAATTCCCCTTGTTGTCCTAACGCATCAATAAATGACCGAAGACATTTGTATTTCATCTGAAAAGTTTCTCAAAAACTTTAATGCTGTGGTGTAAGGCAAAGTCCAAGGGCTTGTGGAACCTTACCGTGTCCATATCCATGCCATCCAGTAAGTTTTTAACTTCTAATCCCAAGTCGGTACTGCCTTCCATTTTTAGGCGGCGGTGAAAAAATAGGGTGTCAGAATCTTCTTTGCGACAGGCCAGTAGCATAAAGTCATAAAGGTTGCCTGATAAATTAAGATTGTCACTGGTTTGCCATTGGCTGGCGTGCAGCTTTTCATTTTTTAAAGTTAACCCAAACTTTAGTTTTAAATCAATCACATTAACCGATACATTGTTGTCTTGCAAAAAGTCTAAATCACCTTCTTCCAGTGCTTGAGCAAGCATGATGTTGAGACTTTTAACAATCACTGTGGCTGAATATTTTTCAGGAATGCTGGCAACAGGAATGGCCAGTATGGCTGGGAAAATAGGTTGTGCATTGATTTTTCTCATGCTGTCTTGTTGAGATAATAGGGTCGAGTTATTCATGCACTTTCAACCTGTTTTAATGGAATAGTAGTTGTTTGGCTCATGCCAGCTTCTCCAAACCAGTAACCGTCACATAAACCCGTGGGCGCATAACTTTCAAGTGCTTGATGAAAGTGCTTGGCAGGTTTTTCTTGTGATAAAACCTGTGAAAAAGCATCAATGATTTGCATGGTGTGTTGTGATTGTGGATTAATTCGTACCACATCAACATTGAGTGCTTGCATGGAGTCTAATTCTTCAATTAAATTGTTAGTCAATGCCGATTGGGTTTGAATACCGTTTAGGCACAAAAACTCCTGACTTTCACGGGTTTTCATTAATAAACCATCGGGGTCGTCAAGGCATTTAAACTGACAATCATCTTTGGGTAAATTATGTGAACGCGCGGTAAAACAGCGTGCCGAATATGCCAAAGGAATACGTCCCCAAACCATGACTTCGGTCTCTAAATCTTCAGGGCGATTGTCTTGTAATATTTCTAGTTGTTCTTTGCCCAATTCGACTGATAAATTCCAACGTTTCAAGCCTTGTTTGTGCAATATGTTTATACTTCTTTGGTTATAGATGTTGATTGAATTGCCTGTTATAAAAGATTTGCCACGTTGAGACAAGATTTCAATCGCACCAAAGTCATTGGCTTCAACCATAAATTCATCTTGTTCACAGACTCTGCGCAGTCGAGAACGCTCAGAGCTGGCTTCGATCAGAGTCATGGTGGATAAAATCACTTGCTTGCCACTGTCTTTAAGTTGCCGTGCTAAGTTCATCCAATCCTTAAATTTCATTTCTAGGCGCTTGGAACAAACCACTTCGCCCAAATACACAATGTCAATGGCACTGTTGGCAACATCATGATAAAAATCCAATAGTTTTTGTTTGGGCCAGTAATAAGAAACGGGTGCCAATGATAGTTTTATTGCCATGGTCGGTGATACGCCCCCAATGTTGTTTGACTGCCTTCGGATACTTTTAATAGTTCATCCATCCACTGGTCTTTTGCCTGATAATGTTCCGGGTCTTTTTGCATGGTATCAATCGCATCACGTAAAATTCTGGTTACTTGTGCGACATAGGCTGGTGAACGTTGTCGGCCCTCTACTTTGAGTGCGGTGACGCCAATTTTTTGTAGTTGTGGCAATAATGACAAGGTATTTAAGCTGGTGGGCTCTTCAATCGCATAATAAATATTGTCATTGACTTCAAACCGCCCTTTGCACAAAGTCGGATAACCTGCTTTTTCACCAGCCTGAAAGCGATCGATTAATATATTGTTTAAGCGTGTTTCCAGTACGCCATTGTCCTTTTCTTGCCATTGCACATCACTGCCTGGCGAACAAGCACCGTAAGTGTTGGGTGATTTACCTGTGGCATAAGAGGACAACAAACAGCGGCCCTCGACCATCACGCACAAGCTACCAAATCCAAATACTTCAACAGGAACAGGCGAGTTTTCTGCCACTTGTTGCACTTGTTTTAGCGAAAGCACACGCGGTAAAACGGCTCGTTGAATATTAAAATTACGCTGATAAAATTCCAGAGCCTCTGGATTGGTGGCTGAGGCTTGCACGGATAAGTGCAAACGTAAATCAGGATATTTTTCGCAAGCATAATCCATCACCCCAATATCTGCCAATATTAACGCATCTAACTGTAAGTCATGGGCGCGATCAACTGCCTGTTGCCAACGCTCAAATCCACTGGTTTGAGCATAAGTATTGATTGCAGCAAAGATTTTTACGCCTCGCTCTTTGGCATAATTTAAACCCGATAGGGCTTTTTTGTCATTAAAATTTAAACCAGCAAAATGCCGCGCATTGGTGTCGTCTTTAAAACCAATATAAACCGCATTCGCACCATTATCAACCGCTGCTTTTAATGAAGGCAAATTGCCCGCTGGACAAACTAATTCCAAAATACTTGCTCCAGAATAATAATTATATTAAATATCAAGGCTGTATTTTAATACATTGAATAAAATAGTAATTGACCATAGTCAATATTTGGGTAATACAAAAACCCGATACAGAAAATGTTGGGCTTCGCACGCTCAGCCCAACCTACCAAAAATCAAATTATCGATTACAATAATCAACTAACCTCTTCAAATCGACCCATAAAGAAACGTAACATTTTAGGCTCGTAAGTAAATTTCAAGCCTTTGACTTTATCGGCATTTTTCATCACTCGTATCACACTTTCGGCGGTGACATCCATGTGTGCTTGGGTGTAAACGCGACGAGGTATGGTTAAACGCACTAGTTCTAGTTTGGGCATAAAATTTTTGCCGGTGTCATGGTCTCTACCTGCTGAAACGGCTCCACGTTCCATTGAACGAATACCTGATTCTACATACAGGGCGGCTGCCAAGGCTTGGGCAGGGAATTGTTCCTGTGGAATATGTGGCAGTATGGTTCGGGCATTTAAAAAGACGGCATGTCCTCCAATCGGTTTAACTATTGGGACGCCTTCTGATAATAATTGCTCACCCAAGTATTCGACTTGCCCAACTCTAGCTTGCATGTGGTTGTCTTGTACACTTTCTTTAATGCCAATGGCGAGTGCTTCCATGTCACGACCTGCCATGCCACCATAGGTGTGTAAACCTTCATAAACAACTACTAATTCACATGATTTTTCATAAAGTGCTTCGTCATTCATGGCTAAAAATCCGCCAATGTTGACCATAGCATCTTTCTTGGAAGACATGGTTGCAGCATTGGTGAGGGCGCACAATTCATAGACAATTTGCTTAACAGTTTTGTCTTGATAACCTTTTTCACGTTGTTGAATGAAATAGGCATTTTCTGCCACACGGGTCATGTCATGCACCAATAAAATCTTGTGTTTATTACACCAGCTTTTTACTTCGCCCAAATTTTCCATCGAAATGGGTTGACCACCCGCCATGTTCACACAGGTGGCAATACAAACATACGGTATTTTATCAGCACCTACTTTAGCCACAAGTTTATCCAGTTTGTCCATATCAACATTGCCTTTAAACGGATGCTCACTGTCTGCATCATGGGCTTCATCAATAATAATATCAACAAAATGACCGCCAGCCAATTCTTGATGCAATCGGGTGGTGGTGAAATACATATTTCCTGGCACATAATCACCGTCCTTAATCATGATTTGACTCAAGATGTTTTCAGCACCCCGGCCTTGGTGAGTTGGTACCGTGTATTTATACGAATAATAGTCTTGGATGGTGTCGCGCATGTGATAAAAATTGCGACTGCCTGCATAGGCTTCATCGCCCATCATTATTCCCGACCACTGACGGTCACTCATGGCACCAACGCCAGAATCTGTTAGCAAGTCAATATAGACATCTTCGGATTTTAATAGAAAGGTATTTAAGCCAGCTTCTTTTATTGCGACTTTGCGTTCTTGTAGGGTTGTCATTTTTAACAATTCAACCATTTTTATTCTGTAGGGCTCAGCCCAAGATCTTTTTTCCACGAGTTCACCTCATTTTTAATTTAAAATAAAAGCTGTGATGAATGTGAAATATATAAAGTATCTAATATATTAGGACACCACAGCATAAACTGTGGCATTTCAACCCTTTTTGCCAGAATGGCAAATAAGTGGCCAGATAGTTAATTTTTAACTACTCTGTGTAGTATAGAAGTACTCAGAATAATTCTCATTGATATTAGTCAAGTTTTTTTAACTAAAATCAATGCTCGGCATGATTTCAATCAAATCACTTTTTAACTGCCGAATTTGTTCAACTGCTAGAACAGAATACCCCAAATCAGGATCTAACATCTTTTCAGTTCTTGAGAATTGAATGACATAATCGCTAATCCCTAAATCTGCCAATCTTTGGGTTAGTTTAATCAATCTTTTTGTGTCAATGAGTTGCCAATGTACGGTGGTTCTGCATTGAAATTCTACACCGATATCTATCAACAACTGAAGACTTTGCCAATTGTTTTCTCCAGATCCTTTGACTTGGGTGATGGCATCGGTATTTTCAGGTAAATCTTTTACATCAAACCCAACCCAATCAACAAAGGGTAAAACCTTTTTGAAACGTGTTGGTAATGAGCCTGCAGTGTGTAAACCAATTTTAAAGCCCAGTTTTTTCACTTGTTGTATTGAAGACAACAGGTATTTTTGGGTTAAGGGTTCTCCACCACTAAATACCACGGCTTCTAACAGGCCTTTTCTGCGTTTTAAAAATTTAATTATTTGTGTAAAGTCATGTGTGGATTCTTTGTTGGTCACAAGCATATCTGGATTGTGGCAATAGCGACAACGCCATGAGCAACCTTGACAATAAATAACGCAGGACAGACTATGCGGATAGTCTATTGTTGTTAAGGGTGTTAGACCGCCGATTCTTAGTTGTTGCTTTGTTCTAACTATCATTGTTGTAGGTTGGCACAGAACAATGTGAATCCCAATATTATCAAAATGTTGGGCTTCGCAAGCTCAGCACCAACCTACAGATGTAATTAAATTTTGCAAGCATATATATTTTTAAGCGGCTTTTTCTTTAAAATGCTGTCTTTCTTTGTGCTCAGATTTTTTGCCTTTATTGAACTCTGAAACGGGGCGGTGGTAGCCCATCACTCGAGTCCATACTTCACATTTTTGGCGGTCTTTGTTGTTGAGTTTTGTTGTCATTTTTTTCTCCGTATTTTTTTATTGTTGTATTATTAACTGGCTTTGCTGGCTTTTAAAATTATTTCATCATCACATTTTGGACAGTACTCTTGTTCGCCTTGTAAATAACCGTGTTTCGGGCAAATAGAAAAAGTGGGTGTGATGGTGATATAGGGCAGTTTGAAATTTGTTAGTGTGGTTTTGACCATTTTTTTACAGGCTTCGGCACTGGAAATACGTTCTCCCATGTATAAATGTAAAACCGTTCCGCCGGTATATTTGCATTGTAATTCATCCTGCATTTCTAAAGCCTCGAAAGCATCATCGGTGTAGCCTACAGGAATTTGTGAAGAATTGGTGTAATAGGGCGCATCTTCATAACCTGCTTGTAAAATTTCTGGATAACGTTTTTGGTCTTCTTTGGCAAAACGATAGGTGGTGCCTTCAGCAGGTGTAGCCTCTAAATTATACAAATGTCCAGTTTCTTGTTGATATTGCACCATGGTTTCACGAATATGATCGAGTAAATCTACAGCCAATTGCTTACCATCCATGCTACTGATGTCGTGTGCATCGTTGGTAAAATTTCGCACCATTTCATTGATGCCATTAACACCGATGGTAGAGAAGTGGTTGCGCAGTGTGCCTAAATATCTCTTTGTATAAGGAAATAAACCATCGTCGATATAGCGCTGAATGACTTTGCGTTTGAGTTCAAGTGAATCTTTTGCCATCTCCATTAATTCATCAACACGATTAAATAACGCTTGTTTGTCGTCTTTGTAGAGATGTCCAAGACGGGCGCAATTGATGGTGACTACACCCAATGAGCCCGTTTGTTCTGCTGAACCAAACAAGCCGTTGCCACGTTTCAATAATTCGCGCAAATCCAGTTGCAAGCGACAACACATGGAACGAACCATATTGGGTGACAAGTCTGAATTTATGAAATTTTGGAAATAAGGCAAACCATATTTGGCCGTCATCTCAAATAACAAGGTAGCGTTCTCAGATTCCCAACTGAATTCAGGGGTTATATTGTAGGTCGGAATTGGGAAAGTAAAGATTCGACCTTTGGCATCACCCTCAGACATGACTTCGATATAGGCTTTGTTGATTAAATCCATTTCTACCTGTAAATCACCATAGGTAAAATCCGTGGGTTTTCCGGCAATTAATGGAATGTCGTCTTTTAAATCGTCAGGGCAGACCCAGTCTAAAGTTATATTTGTAAAAGGTGTCTGGGTTCCCCATCGAGAAGGCACATTGAGGTTAAATATAAATTCCTGAATGCACTGTTTTATGGCTTTATAGGGTAAATTGTCGACTCTTACATAGGGTGCCAAATAAGTATCGAAGGAACTAAAGGCTTGAGCGCCTGCCCATTCGTTTTGTAAGGTTCCTAAAAAATTAACCATTTGTCCTATGGCGCTGGTTAAGTGTTTGGGTGGCGCCGATTCAATTTTACCAGGTACGCCGTTTAGACCTTCGTGCAATAAAGTCTTTAGTGACCAGCCTGCACAATAGCCTGCCAACATATCTAAATCATGGATATGTAAATCCGCATTGCGGTGCGCCTGACCAATTTCGGGGCTATAAATATGATTTAACCAATAATTGGCAATTACCTTACCGGATACATTTAAAATCAGTCCGCCCAGTGAAAAACCTTGGTTGGCATTGGCTTTAACGCGCCAATCAGACTGTGACAAATATTCTTCAATAGATTCGGTGACATTTAACAAGGTTTGTTGGTTTTCTCGTATTTGCTTGTGTTTTTCACGATAAAGAATATAAGCTTTTGCGGTATTGAAATATTTATTAACCGCCAAACAATGTTCCACCACATCTTGCACTTGTTCCACTGTGGGAATGGTTAAGTTGCCAAAACGGAATGAAAGCACATCAACCACTTGTTCGGTGAGTTTGGTTGCTCCGACTTCATTGAATTCTTTGGTAGCAATGCCTGCTTTAAATAATGCTTTGAATATGTTTTCTCTTTCGAAAACGGCTTCGGACAAATCTCTTTTAATGACGAAATGGGGTTGAGAGGGTGTATTTATGTTCATAGATTCCAACTTTTTATTGTGGTTAAACAGACTGTCGTCTAGGTTAAATTAAACTGAATGATATTACATTGACTTACGTCAACTAAATTGATGATAAATCTGTGAATTTAGTCTTATAAATTCAAAACCACTTTGTGTTACAATCTTGCGATGATTAAATTCAAGCGGGTTTCCAAAAGTTATGGTAAAGACAGCAAGGCTCTACGTGATGTGAGTTTTGATGTCGATGCAGGTGAGATGTTATTTCTAACAGGGCATTCTGGTGCAGGGAAAACCACGATTTTGAAATTAATTATGCTGATGCAGAAAAGCAGTTATGGGCAAATTACTGTTAACAATCATGACATTTCAAATTTACCTTCTTCAAAAATTCCTGCTTATCGGTTGAAAATTGGCATGATTTACCAAGATCATCGGCTACTCAATGATAAAACAGTTTTGGAAAATGTTGCATTGTCGTTACAAATACGTGGATATTCTGATGCACATAGCTTTAAAAGTGCTCGCGCAGCATTAGAGCAGGTTGGTATTGGAGAAAAGGCCAATTTTTATCCCTTAGAATTGTCCAGTGGTCAGCAGCAAAGGGTGGGTATTGCCCGTGCTTTTGTGGCCAAGCCTGATATTGTCTTGGCTGATGAGCCAACGGGTAATTTAGATCCCGATTTGTCCTTAGAACTGATGCAGATTTTTGAGAATCTCAATAAACAAGGCATGACCATCTTGATTGCTTCGCACGATTTGTTTTTAATTAAGCGCATGCAAAAGCGTGTATTGGTATTGAAAAATGGCGAGCTTGAAGATGACTTTAGACCACAGCCCAGTATGTATGCGCCATGATTAGCCATTCTCAACCCAGTATGCTGTTAAAATATATGCGTGGACACAAACGTTCAATGTCTGAGGGTTTTCTCATGCCTTGGAAAACGCCGCTTAAATCATTGATGACCATCTTGACCTTGGCGATTTGTTTTTACATTCCGTTATTTTTATGGACTCTGTGGCTGAACTACGATGAATTGAAGCAATCTTGGCAGAATCAAGGTTCAATTGCAGTGTTTATTAATGGCTCTATAGACTTAAAGGAAGCAGGAATCTTATTGCAAGAAATAA
>JAJRQG010000094.1 GCA_024280395.1 Gammaproteobacteria bacterium
ATTTGATGAAACAGGACAAGCCGATACCAAACAAAGAAAGATTGAAATTTGTCGAAGAAGTTATGATGTTTTGGTCAATAAAGTCGGATTTTTACCAGAAGACATAATCTTCGACCCGAATATTTTTGCCATTGGCACAGGATTATCTGAACACAACAATTATGGTGTCGATTTTATCGAAGCCACCCGGGTGATCAAGCAAGAAATGCCCTTGTGTCATGTATCAGGTGGGGTATCCAATATATCCTTCTCTTTTCGAGGCAACAACCCACTGCGCGAATCTATCCATTCTGTGTTCTTGTACCATGCGATTAAAGCGGGTATGGACATGGGCATTGTCAACCCGGGAATGTTGACTTTGTATGATGACATTGATTTAAAAGTATGCGAACGCATCGAAGATTTACTCTTTAATCGCCGTGAAGATGCTACCGAACGCTTAATGGAAATTGCTTCAGGTATTGAAGGAAAAAAACAAAAACAAGCCGATAATAAATGGCGAAAATTGCCCATTCAAGAACGGTTATCCTATGCTCTAGTTCATGGCATTACAGAATTTATAGACCAAGACACCGAAGATGCATACAAGGATTTAAACGATCCTCTTGGTGTTATCGAAGGCCCATTGATGAATGGCATGAACCAAGTCGGTGATTTGTTCGGTGATGGAAAAATGTTTTTACCTCAGGTGGTTAAATCCGCACGAGTCATGAAAAAAGCCGTGGCATGGTTGTTGCCGCTTATTGAAGCCCAAAAAGGCCATAAATCTGACAATGGCACCATTATCATGGCAACCGTTAAGGGAGATGTACACGATATTGGTAAAAATATTGTTGGCGTAGTTTTAGGTTGCAACAATTACAACATCATTGATTTAGGTGTTATGGTTCCTGCCAATAAAATTTTAGATGCAGCGGTAGAACACAATGCTGATATTATTGGGTTAAGCGGACTCATAACACCCTCATTGGATGAAATGTGCGATGTTGCTGCAGAAATGGAAAAACGGGGTATGACTACGCCATTATTAATTGGAGGAGCCACAACCTCTCGTACACACACCGCTCTAAAAATCGAACCCAACTACCAAAGCGATACCATCTGGGTCAAAGATGCCTCACGCGCGGTCGGTGTTGCGCAAAATTTACTCGGTTCAAAAGACCTGAAACAACCCTTTGTTGATAAAATAAAAAAAGAATACGCTGATATTAGAGAAAGAAGATTAAAAAGACCCAGTAAAAAAGTCACTCTAGCCATCAGAGACGCACGTGCAGATAAATTCCAAATTGATTGGGTTGAATCACCACCCATGCCAGCAGAATTTACAGGCATAAAAGTATTCAACGATTATCCCTTAGAAAAATTAGTTGAAGTTATCGACTGGACACCTTTTTTCCAAACATGGGAATTGCACGGCAGATACCCCGCAATATTAACAGATGAAGTGGTGGGGGAAAGTGCCTCGGAACTCTACAAAGATGCTCTTGAAATGCTTGAAAAAATAGTGACTGAAAAATGGCTTACTGCCAGAGCTGTATTTGGTATTTTTAGTGCCAATAGCGATGGTAATGATGATGTAGAACTCACCCATAAAGGCAAAAAACACACATTGCATAACCTACGGCAACAAAAACAAAAAGCTGGCAATAACTTATGCTTAACTGACTTTATCGCACCCAAAGAAACCGGATTAAACGACCATATTGGTGCATTTGCCGTGACCACAGGAATCGGCATAGAAAGCAAAATCAAAGAATTTGAAGACAACCACGATGACTATTCATCCATATTACTCAAAGCCCTAGCCGATCGCCTTGCCGAAGCTTTCGCAGAGCATTTGCATAAACTTGTTCGAACACAATATTGGGGTTACGCTAATGATGAAAACCTAGATAACAACCAACTAATCAACGAAAAATACCAAGGAATAAGACCAGCTCCAGGCTATCCCGCCTGCCCTGATCATACACAAAAAGAATTGTTATTTAAATTATTAGATGTCGAAAACAAAATTGGTATTCAACTCACAGAAGGCTACGCCATGTATCCCGCCAGCTCGGTCAGCGGATTTTATTATTCCCACCCACAATCACAATATTTTGTATTGGGTAAGATTGGTGAAGATCAGCTACAGGATTATGCCAAACGTAAAGGTGTAGATATTCAAGCCGCAAGAAAAATATTGGCGCCGAATTTGTAAATACTCACGTCTAATAGTCGTCATTCCCGCGAAGGCGGGAATCTATTATTTAACCACGAAGGACTTGAGGCTATTGAAGGTAAGGTCAAAAGCATTTTCCACAGATTTCACGGATTACACAGATTAGAATTAGTCTCAACCAAAAAAACCACTTGTTCCTCACGCTTCGTGTGATAATGCATATCTCAAATAAAGCTCATATCGGTTAGTTGAGTTTAGCCAATCCTTTTTAATTCTCAAAGATTATTTTATCTGTAGATTTTACAAATTATATAAGGATTTACAACAAAACATCTGTATGGGCTGTGCCTTCTACCTGTCGATCATTAGAAAACTTAAATTGCAAAGATTACTTATTATTAAGATTAATTTCCTTATTAATTTTATTATAGAATTTATCAAAAATAGACTCAGCATTTTTAATATTTTCATTAAATATTTCTAAGTATAACTCTTGTGATATTTTCAAATCTAACTCTCTACGTATTGAAAGTATTGTTTCAGGAAAAAGTTTCAATATTGTTAAGAAATGAGTCATGCATTTTTTTGAATATATCAGGAGCTCTTGATTTTGTAGTTTCCAAATATTATTTATTTCTTGAGAACAGTTAAAGACTTCCAGTTCTTTTTCTTTTAGTTTATGTTGAATGATATCATTTTGCCTTGTATTTAGTAAATTTTGTGAATTTAAATTTTCTAAAATCAAAATAAGTTTTGATATTTTCTTATTTGATTCACTTCTTAATTGTTGTAAAGTTTCAATATCAGCTTTACGTATCATAAATACTTGTCTATCAAGCAACAACTCTAATGATGAATCCCCAATTAATGACATTATTTTTAAAACAGATTCCACTGTACTCTCAGATGCCACTAAATGAACCCTTGATATAAGACTTGTATCTTTATTGATATTATTATTTAATTGCTTTGTTTCAATATCTAAGTCTGAGAAATTTAATATCATATTGTAACTTCGAGTAATTGCCTCAATTGCTACAAGGTATACTTCTTTTTTTAAAGTTTTCTCCCTTTCGATAGCTGCAAGATTCAATCTATTGCTACTGCGTATTTCTTCAATTGATTGTATATTTACAGCCTTAACAGACTCTATTATTGTTGTAATTTCTTCAATATCTTCTTTAGTAGCAAGGTTTTCTCCTTTTTTATTTAGATATGATGAAATGTATTTTCTAATTAGAAAGAAAAATATCCCAGATCCAAATAATGCCGATCCTGTTAATTCTAATATATACATTAAGTCATCATTCATAATTTTATCTATTAATTATATTCTTTTTTTACTAAGGCCTTTTTTCAGGGTTCTGCCTATGTAATACACTCTGACATTAGAAGTTTTACCACTTCCTGGAGAGCTTAAAGCTATTGAAACTTGGTGATTTTCTATAATATTCGAAAGGAAGCATTGTTCATTTGTGTCAATGGATTCTTTTTCATTAATTATTTTTTCTATAAACAGGTCAATGTATTTCATATTTTATCTTTTCTATTCACTAACCCTCTCAACCCAATAATTCGGCTTCCTATAACTATGAGCAACAGCCAATATCCATAAAGTATCATCGTGAATAACATAAGGGATATAAAACGGAAATATTTTAAGGTTGACTCGTCTATAGTTTCCTTGACGATGGCGAGCGGTTATTGGATTGAGCTTAATCCATTTAATGTGTTTTTCTACTTCATCCAAGAATTTATAACCTAAACCTGCTTGTTGATTTTCATAGTACTTTGCAGCTTCATATAATTCTTCATCAGCCTGTTGAAGAATGGTTAATTTCATTGGGACAATCGATTCCTAATTTTTTTAATTGAGTCTTCAAAGTTAATTCCAACAGCATTTCCACTTTCTACTGCATGTACTCGATTTGTGATTTCTTTCTGCCATTGTGAGTCAATATTATTTTCAGATGTTTGGGTATCTAAAATCAACAGAGTTTTAACTAGCTTTAATCTCTCACTATTTGGCAAGCCAATGACTTCTTTGGTTATTTCTTCAATATTTCTATGCATGATATAACTACTTATTGTATTCCTGATTTTTAAATTATACACTTGTTATAAGAATTAGCAAATTTATAATTTCTGGACATATCCTTATTTAATAAACAATTCTCTATCTTTGTATTTCTCAATTAAACCACCCCTCAACATCCATACTCTTATGCAGTACCCTAACAATCAACAATTCAGACTTTAAAATTTGATAAAATACCACATGCGATTGGTGGTTAAAGCGATAATACTTTTCTTTGATAAAATCAGATGGTAATCCTATCAATGGATTGTCTGCAAGGGTTTCAAAACATTGTTCTAAAGATTTGTGATATTTAATCATTGCTTTGTACCTAAAGTTTTGGATGGTGTAGTCAATAATTGAGTCTATGTCTTGGCTGGCTAGGTCTGATAATTTATACTTTTTTGACATGTCTTTTTTTGGCATCCTTTAAAATATCTTGCATGTTCCGTTTGCTGATTCCGCTTTTTTCGCCTGCAATCAAGGCTGAACGCAGTGTTTCAAGTTTTTGTTTTTGTTCGTGGTCTTTGCGTATTAAATCTCGAATATACTCACTGTCATTGCCGTAACTGCCTGAATCTACTTGAGATTTTATCCACAAATCTTGTTGATGAGTTACTGTGATTGTTTTTCTTTGTACTGACATGTTTTTTTTTAAATAACAAAGTATGAATATATCATACAATTATCAATTATTCAAACCATTATAATTTCTGCAACTTGTCAATAAGAAACCCCTTCAAGCCCTCATTTTCGCACAAATCAATTGCCTTTTGATAGTAAAATTTTGCTTTCTTAACTTCACCAATTTTATTTAAGAAATCAGCTTTAACGGCATAAAAGGGTTGGTATTTTTTTAAAGAACTTTCCAGTTGATTCACTGGTTCGATTAATTCTTGTACGGGTTTGATTTGTGATAAGGCGGCTAATCGGTTTAGACGAATGACATCGGATGATTTGATACTTAGGAGTTTGTCATAGATTAAGACAACCTCTAACCAATTAGTGCTTTTATGATCTTTGGCTTCGGCGTGGATGGCACTGATAGCCGCTTGTAATTGGTAGCTGCCGAGTTGTTTCTGCTTTAAGGCAGATTGTGTGAGTTGTATACCCTGCTCTATTTGTTTTTTATTCCAGAGTTTCCTGTCTTGTTGTTCCATTGGAACAAACTCTCCTTTGTGATTGTAGCGTGATTTTTTTCTTGAATCGTGCAATAACATCAAAGCCAATAATCCTTTAACTTCAGCTTGTTGCGGGCAAAGCTTAAAGAGAATTTGTGTTAATCTTATTGCTTCATCACATAAGCCCTGACGAATGGGCTTATCTCCACCC
This sequence comes from Gammaproteobacteria bacterium, assembly GCA_024280395.1. Classification (GTDB taxonomy): domain Bacteria; phylum Pseudomonadota; class Gammaproteobacteria; order Xanthomonadales; family Marinicellaceae; genus NORP309. Next base: position 5,571 of record JAJRQG010000094.1, read on the forward strand.
GATGCTGCATAGCCTTCATTGAAAATCAAATACAACACTGTCAATACGACGTCTAATCGTTGTGAAAAATCCTCTTTTTCTGGTATTTTATATGGAATTCCAGCGAATTTAATTTTCTTTTTCCCACGAACAATTCTTTGTGCCATGGTTTTGGTTTTCAATAAAAAAGATTTGGCTATTTCTTCGGTACTTAGTCCTCCCAATAGCCTTAAAGTCAAAGCCACTGCAACCGATGGATCAAGAGCAGGATGACAACAGGTGAAAATTAAACGCAAGCGTTCATCAGGAATACTGTAATCTTGTTCTTGGGTTTCTGGTTTCAGATTCAAATCTAATAGTAGTTGGTATTGTTGCTGTTTGTTGGCAAAATTTTGAGCACGCCTAATTTTGTCCAAAGCTTTGTGCTTTGCAGTAGTGAATAACCAAGCCTGAGGATGATTTGGGATGCCACTTTTCTGCCAATGGATTAATGCTGATTCCAATGCATCTTGCATGGCATCTTCTGCTAAATCCAAATCTTGTATATAGTTGCTCAATAAAGCTACTATTCCTCCCCAATGGTCTTTGATGATAGTGTTGAGTGCTTTCATGATTGTTTTGTAAGATGAGCCATAACCATCACCTGCAAATAAACATAGGATTGATGATGTACAAGGCCCATCTTACGGTTTTTTTATTTGCTACTATGATTAATACTCCATAATCGGACGTACTTCAACGCGTCCATACTTTGCGGATGGAATCATCGCTGCATATTTTAAAGCTTGATCGAGGTTTTCACATTCAAACAAATAATAGCCACCCAACTGTTCTTTGGTTTCTGCAAAGGGCCCATCGATGGTTTCTGTTTTACCATTACGAACCGAAATTGTAGTAGCTGTATTCACATCCTGTAGTGCATCACCTCCTAACAACACACCATCTTTCTCATAGCGTTCTGTAATTGACCCATATTCGCCAATCATTTGATCAAACTCATCGGTACCATATTGTGGCCCTGCATTTTCAGCAGCATAAATTAGTGCAATGTATTTCATAATGTTTCTCCTAAGTTAAAAAAGGCGCAAATTATTATAACCTACACCTTTATAACGATTAAGAAATACTTAATTCGACATTTTCATCAATTTTATTCCATCCCTGATCCATTGTTGCTTTGAACACAAACTCCTTGCGTGCCTTCTTCAAAACCATTGGAAAATATATTGTTGCTTGTTTTGATAAAATAGCTGCGATCCATCAGTATTGGGCTTTGTGACGCATTGCCTTCCACTGTAATTAGTGCTGAAATAGAATTGGCAGGAACAGTGCTGTCTAATAACACATCTTTCCATGCCGTATTGTTGGCATTTTTAACCGATTGTTTGTTGTCTAAGATATTACCTGCACATTGGGTAGTATCATAATATTCAACCATCAAATTACTGTCGCCATTGGCTAAATCAGATTTCAAGGAAGTTCCAAAACGCATATTTGTCGCACCATTCAATTCTACACATTGGCTTATGGTTGCAGCCAAATCAATATTGGCAGAGCCTGCCATAATTGCATTGTCTGCATCATCGGATACTGGATTAACATTGCCACTGGTTGTCCATGAGTTGATAGTATCGGTAAAATTCGGATTCTCCAGTAGGTTTGTCGCAGTAATACTAAAGTCAATGGCATAATCATCCCCTGCAGTGCCATCACCGTTACCATCCAGTTGACCGCCTTGAACAGATTTCAAACCATCAAAACAGCCCATCAATTTATAGCGTTGTTTGGATAATCCAATCGAAAATGGACTGCCAATGATGGCAGTTTTACTGGCTGTATCATAGGTACGGATGGTAATCGCATGATCAGTAGTATTGGCACCGATTGCATCTGCACAATTACTGGGCAATACTTCTTGTGGATCCGTGGTACTGACCAAGCGATAATTAGCGGGATTGCTGACATCTATCATATCGGTATCTCCTGCTGGATCAAGCATATCCACCGAAAAACTGACTTCTAGCTCGGTGACAGCGGCTGGCAAAGCATCGCCATTGACAATTTGATTGTGGCATAAACCTGAAATGGGTCTTACTTTTACGATGCGTGGAGGTTGCACAAGTATAATATTGGGTGTGTCTGTCACTGTGATGTTTTCTTGAATTAACATTTGCAGGGCAGGATTTAGCGCAATTAAATCAGCAACCGTGATATTTTCTTGAACCAATAACTGCAAAGCAGGATTAAGCGTCACCAAATCAGCAACCGTGATATTTTCTTGAACCAATACCTGCAAAGCAGGATTAAGCGTCACCAAATCAGCAACCGTAATATTCTCTTGAACCAATACCTGCAAAGCAGGATTAAGCGTCACCAAATCAGCAACCGTGATATTTTCTTGAACCAATAACTGTAAGGCAGGATTAAGTGTAACCAAATCAGCAACTGTGATATTTTCTTGAACCAATAACTGTAAGGCAGGATTAAGTGTAACCAAATCAGCAACTGTGATATTCTCTTGAACTAAAATCTGTAAAGGTGGTAGTGCTGGATCAACTGGTGTAATAATACTTTGAGCATCATTTAAGAAGTTATTATCCACAATACTTCCTAGACTGAGGATATTTACTGAGTTTTCTAAAAATGAACCACCATCATCCACATCAAAGCCATTGATTTCATTCATATCAAAAGACATATCCACATCGCTTAATGGCATACCCGTAGATATAGTAAATCGACTGATGATTTTATTAGAACCATTTAAGGCATTGCCATTGAGTACATACAACTCTTGGTTGTTAAAATGATCAATGTCAATCACATCGCTTAAAACACCACCATTGCTGTCACTGGGGGCAAAAACCGCTTGGGCTAAAGTTATGGCATTGACACTGACTACACCATTGCTGGCATCGGCAACATAATACACACCATTCACTTCGGTCAGGGCTTGCGGCAATTGTAACAATCCACCTGATGAAATCA
>JAJRQG010000095.1 GCA_024280395.1 Gammaproteobacteria bacterium
ACTGCCATTGACCAAGCCGCTTCGGTAATTTCAGTTGCAGCATACAAACAATCAATCGGTGCAGAAATGACCAAACTGGCACCGCCTTTATATACTCTTGAAGTGATTTCTTCTGATTCCCAATTCAAAGCATCAAGTAAATCACGACAATGATTTTTCCAAATAGTGATAACTTTGTCTTTGTCAATGTCATCAATATTAACATCTAATATTGCACCCGCTTTGTTCCAGAATAAATTTGGCCCAGTTAAACGGCGGGAATCGGTTATTTGTAGTTTAATTTCTTTCATGTATAGATCTAGGTATTAATTTTTTAAAACTCATTTGGAACCGTGGCTTTAGTCATACATTGTATCTATCATTGATTAAAGCAGGACTAAAGTCCCGATTCCGATATGAGTTAACTCTGAAATTAATAAATTTTCAATCCCCATCTTCTTCAATACGCGCCAATCTCACGCCACGTTCATCTTTGATCAAATCCATCGATTCAATCAAGTCTTTCTCGTTTTCATCGATGATTACACTTGATATATGTGTGTCATTTGATGGTTCACTTGGTTTTTGATTTTCGGGGTTGAAGCCAATGATCTGTTTCCAGCTACGGGTAATGTCATCTCCAAAGATTAATAACAAATCGCCTTCTTGGGCATTTTGTAGGGCTCTATCTATGGCTTTTGTTTCATCAGCAATGATTAGAGTTTGGTATTCCTTGACTCCTGATTCGATTAATTGTTGTTGTAGCATCAGTGGCACTTCGCGTTCATCGCGACCACGGCGGTTGTCGTCAGCTTTAAGAATGTAATAATCAAAATGACCTGCGGCTTCCTTTGCGATGGCACGGATGTCTTCATCTCTTCTATCACCAGGTGCTGCCAATACCACCGTTTTCTTGCCATTGACTTCAAAACGATCAATGGTTTGGCAAACCACTTTAATCGCAGCAGGATTGTGGCCATAATCCAAAATCACTTTAAAGGCATGTTCGTCGTATTGATTCATGCGACCCGGTGCTTGGAAGAATGTTGAATCAAATGTGCGCAAACCGTGTTTTATTTCTTCTAATTCTTTGTTCATTGAGTAAGCAAGGGCTGCAGCAAACATGGCATTTTGCACATTGTGCGTGGCTTTGCCTTCTATGGTTGCAGGAATTAAATGTGTCCACAACAATGGAATATGAGCGCCATTGTCATAAATGGTAATCATATCGCCATTGATGCCTTGTTCTAAAACAAATGCCATGCCGCCTTGATTGATGTGTTCTTTGACCAATAAATGTCTTGGGTTCATGGTTACGTAACAGACTTTTTTGGCCTTGGTATAATCGGCCATTTGTAAACACAAATGATCATCGGCATTTAGTACGGCCACATCTTTTGCCACTTCTACTACTACGCGTTTGGCTTCGGCCAATTGTTCTAAAGTGTTGATGCCTTTTATGCCCAAATGGTCGGATGAAATATTTAAGCAAGCCGATACATTGGTCGAGCCATAACCTAAACCAGCACGGACAATTCCACCCCGTGCGGTTTCTAGTACTGCGATATCTACAGTTGGATCTCGCAATACAATATGTGAGGCCATTGGTCCTGTCATGTCACCTTTAACGGTCAAACGGCCATCAATATAAACCCCTTCGGTTGCTGTGTTTCCAACTATGTGCCCACAAGATTTCAATATATGTGATAACATTCTTGCGGTGGTTGTTTTACCATTGGTACCTGTAATTGCAGCGACGGGAATGCGACTGGGTGAGCCTTCTGGAAATAGCATATCCATAACCTTGCCTGCCACATCACGTGGTTTTCCTTCAGAAGGTGCTACGTGCATTCTAAAACCTGGGGCTGCATTGACTTCACATATTCCGCCACCAATGTCTTTGTATGATTGTGATATGTCATCGGTTAAAAAATCCACACCACCAACATCTAATCCAACTGCCATCACAGCCCGTTCTGCCATGGCTCGGTTATCAGGATGAACTTCATCTGTTACATCTATGGCTGTTCCGCCCGTTGATAGGTTGGCCGTTGAGCGCAAATAAAAGACTTCTCCTTCTGGCAATACCGTATCTTGAGTGTGTCCGGCTTGTTCAATTAATAATTTAGCTTGTCGATCAAATTCTAGATTGGTTAAGACTTTTTCATGTCCAACACCGCGTCTTGGATCAGAATTGACGATGTCAACCAGTTCAGCAATTGTATTATTTCCATCACCAATAACGTGCCCAGGAACACGTTTGGCTACTGCAACAAGCTCTCCATTAACCACCAACATTCTGTGGTCGTATCCAGTAATCATGGATTCAATTAATATGGCGCGAGAATTCCCTTTTTCTCTGGCAAATTGGAATGCTGATTCAATTTCATTGTCTTCAGTAATATCAATGGTGATACCACGACCATGATTTCCATCCAGTGGTTTGACCACAACAGGATAGCCCATGCGTCTAGCTATGCGTACGGCTTGTTGTTCAGAATAGACCAGTTCTTGTCTTGGCAGAGGCAGTCCTAAATCTTTGAGTAATTTATGTGTATCTTCTTTGTCACATGAAATTTCAACTGCAATGTGCGTGGTCTTTGAGGTAATGGTGGCTTGAATGCGTTGTTGGTATTTTCCATGGCCAAATTGAACCAATGAATACTCGTTTAACCTCAACCAAGGAATATTTCGTTCTTCGGCTGCCTTGACAATTGATGCAGTTGATGGACCCAACTCTTTGCGTTGTGCAAATCGAATAAAGTCAGTTTTTTCTTCTTCAAAATAAAAATCACTGTCTATAGAATCCCGCAACTGCGATTGTAAATTTTCGGTAAGTAAAGAGTACAATAACTGTCTGGCAATGCGGGCAGCTTCTAAACCAACATCGCGTTGTTTGTATTGAAAGACCATGTCGTAACAACCGGCTTGCCCCTCAATTGAACGGGTTTTACCAAAAGTGACATCTGAACCGGCTATGTTTTGTAATTCTAAAATGGCATGTTCTAAAATATGGCCCATCCATGTTCCACCATCTTCTTTTAAACGGCGAATAAACCCACCTTCAACACCATAAGAACAACCATGTTCTTGTAGGCCAGGAAGGGCTTGAATTAAACCATTGATAAAGTTATTACCAATTTTTGCACTTGGCCATTCTTCTAATATGCCTAAATCCAGTTGTTGTCGAATGACAGGGAAGTGGGCATATAAGTTGGGCCCTACATAGACGTTAGTGCTTAAAATTTTCATGTTTTAGTTTTCTCATTTATTTTTTACCTTTACTTTAGCTCTAGATACATCTAGATACATAAGGCTTTGTTACTTGTTTTTAATGTCTTTATTGGCAGAATATATACGGTTCTTGCCGTTTTGTTTAGCCTTGTACAATGACAAATCTGCATCTTTGTATAGGTCTTCCCAATTCTTGTGATGTTTGGTTCTTTCAGTTACTCCAATGCTTAATGTTACAAATTCATTAATTGTTGATGATTTATGTTTTATTTTCAATAAACTTAATTCTATCATTAATTCATCAAGTTGCGATAGTACTTCATTGTATGTATTCTCTGAGAAAATTATAGCAAACTCTTCCCCGCCAATTCTATAAAATTGAATCTTTATTTTCTGGGAGAAAGATTGAAATAATAATCCAATATTTTTCAGGCATTCATCACCTGTCACATGGCCATAAGTATCGTTGTATAACTTGAAAAAATCAATATCAATAATTGCCAAGGATATCTTTACATTGCTTGTCCATAAGTCATCCATTGTCCTATTATAATGCCTTCGGTTGTTTAATCCTGTTAAGGAATCTGTGAGTATTGTTTTATTCAATTGCTTATTTAATAGATTCAATTTTTCAGTTCTTTCTTTAACCTTGTTTTCAAGAGTTTGTACAGATTTATGAATTTTATTTGCCATGGCTCCATAGGCTGAAGATAAATTGGATATTTCGCTGAATCGGCTTTTAGGAAGACTAATATCCCATTCGCCAGAGTAGATTTTTTTTGATGCCAGTTCTAAGTTTTTAATGGGCTTGAAGATAAATAACAAAACAAAGTATAAAATAAACAGGGTGACAATAACGATAAAAATTGTTATCCACATTTGTTTGGTTGCTTTAATTGATATTTGGTTGAGTAAGTTATCTTCTGAAACTACATCAATTAAAAAATACTGATTTTGTTCGTTTAAAAATATTTTTGATGCTTGGATGATAAGTCCATTTTCAATCAATGTACTGTCGTCATTGATGATGATTTCTTTGATCTTCGCATAATCATTTGCTTGGACTTTTTTATATAGCTCTTGGTTGTTATTTTTTCCGTTTTCAAAGTTTCTGGCAATAATTTTATTGCCTCTATCCATTAAGAATAGAATACCTGGCTTTCCTTGTTTTAAGGATGTTAGGAGTTTCGATAAATCATTCAAAGTGTAATCAATGGCAACAACCCCTATTGCTTTATGGTTCTTTACGACTGCTTTTGAAGCACCCATACCATAGTTTCCACTAGAAAAATATTCATAAATAGGGTGCCATTCTAGCTTTGTAGAATGGATTGCTTGAGTAAACCATATTCTAGTACTTGCAAAAAATCCTTGTGTGATTCGTTGATTGACATTTGCTTTGCTGGGGTCAATATAATCACTGTGTAACTCGCCAGTATTATTCGCCAGCGCAAACAATAAATCTTTCTCATTATTGGTTCTGAACACACTAATATAATTGTTATTTATATCTGCAAAAGATAGGGTGGAAATCAATTCTTCTTGTAAGGCTATTTTCGTAAGAACAGTTTTAACTTGGTCTATGTTGTTTATATCAATATGAGAATGCTCAATTAAATCGGTGATTAATGAAACCGATTTTTCTATGTTTTTAAAATTGAACTCAAGGTATTTTAGTATTTCTTTACTCTGAATTCTTTGGATTTCTATTATACTTTTTCTGGATTCTTTTATACTGTAATTCCAGTTTAAGTAGATGACTAGGAGTGAAGAAACAAGAATAAAAAAGGCAATAAAAAATATCAGCGCATATTTTAATGAAATCTTAAGTTTTTTATTGAATAACATTTTTAAGCAAATGCTTCACGTGTATTAATGTCGTATTTTGCGCCTTCTCCCAAGACATGAACAGTCATGCCAATCAAGGTTAGATTTTCACGGTGTCTGGCATCGTGCATGGATGAGTGGGTTAATCCTGCAGGGTCAACCACTGTAATTGAGCCAGCACCGACCACTTCAAAAACACCTTGTGGGTTGATAAAAGCAGCGGTATCCTCATCAATACCAATACCTGATATAAATGGATTGTAAGATAAGGCTGTCATTAATCGTCCAATTCTATCGCGTTGTCTAAAGTGTTGGTCAACAATTAACTTATTCGTTAAGCCTAAACCTGGTGCCATGGTTGCACCGTCTTCTGTAGGTGTTGGTCCTGCCTTACCTCCAGCAATCATGTGTTCGGTAACGATTGCTGCACCCGCTGAAGTGCCTGCAACATGAATTCCTTGAGCATTCAATGAGCGAATTAATTTGGCTACAGGTGTTCCACCTAAGATGGTAGATAAACGCAATTGATTGCCGCCAGTAATAAAAATCCCGGTTGCACGTTTGAGCTTGCCTTGAATGCGTTCTTTAAAACAGTCTTCGCGTTCATCCACACTGATATACATGGCTTTACCACCCAACCCTTCAAAAATATCAACATATCTAGGGCCAGTGTCTTCTAATTGAGAGGCTGTTGGAATGACTAAAATTTTGGCATTATTACCACCTGACAATTCCCAAAATCGACGCAATATAGTCATGTCGTTTTCTTTGTCTTCAGCTCCGCCAATTGGGATAATCCAACCGCGATCTATATTTTCAACTGCTTCTGCAGGGCACATATGTTCTCCAAATATTCAATACTCATATCGGGTAGTTGGCTTTAGTTAACCAATAAAACCATCGGTTTTATAAAATCATGTTGACTAAAGCCAACTACCCGATATGAGTTATTTATGTTCAAAGCTACCAAATTTGATAGTCTTATAATTTTTTTGATGCCATTGTCCCAATACCATGACAGATTCTATTTTGTTTTCATTGTCCAATATGACTAAGTCAGCGTCTTTGCCAACTTTTATTTGGCCTTTGTTTTGTAATCGCAATAATTGTGCAACATTACTGGTAAAAGGAGCAATCACTTCTTTAAGTTTAAATCCTTCGTCCAATAATTCTTTGATGCAATCACTTAACAAGGTACAGCGACCATAATCTAAATGTAGCAACTCTCCTTGTTTATCAAAATGCGGTAAACAACCACCACCATCAGAAGAGATGGTTAATTTACTTTGATCAAATCCGCCTTGCTGGTATTTTCTAAATGATTCTGCTGCTGAATATTCTTCAACACTGTCACTGGGTGGAAAAGCGGTGATGTCCATGTTAATACCACGTTTAGTGAGTTCACAGGCTTGTTCAAATAAAGGAATGTTGCGATTACAATGAGTTGGATTTAGCACTCTTGGTGGAATTTCTGTTTCATCCAATAGTTTTTCAAGCAAGTCTAATCCCCGCGTGCCATCGCCTAAGTGAAAGTGCAGGATTCCGGCTTTACCAGTCATTAAGCCCGCCACATGCACATCACCTGCAATACGCGCTATTTCATCAAAGGTGGGTTGTGAAGAACGGTGATCAGATATGGCCAATTCTCCAACGCCGATTATGGGTTCAATATGCACCATGTCTTTGCGTACACAATCGGTCAAAGTATTTAAGGGTACGTGATAACCTCCTGTATAGCACCAAGCGCTTATACCTTCTTCGCGCAATGCATAAACTTGTGCTATTACAGAGGAAGTGTTTCTGGTGGTGTCATCAGTTCCTAAAAGTCCAACAACTGAAGTAACTCCTGCTTTTGTGTATTGACTCAAATTAACCGCAGGTACTTTGGTTTTAAAACCTGCTTCGCCACCACCGCCCGTGATATGAGCATGTCCATCAATTAGGCCAGGAATTAATCTCTTGCCATCAAAATCTGTATCAGATGCCAATAAACTTTGATCAATTTCAATGACATCTTTGGAAATAGCAACTATCTTTCCTGCAGCAATCAATAGGTGGCAAATTCCTAATGGGGCGGGTGCATAAATTTCGACATTGCTAAGGCGGTGAATCATTGAAATAATTGTGAGTATTAGAAAAAGTTAATATTACAACAATGGTGGTTTTAACTCTAGTTATTAAACATAAAATATAAGGATGCGATTCAAACAATAATGCATAGAGACCTTTGCACAACTCGTGGAACGTGTTAAAAAGTTGCAAAAACCTCCACTCTGCGTTAAAAAATTCGCAAATAGCGAGTTATTTGGCTCATTTTTTGCCTTGATTGGAGCTTTTTTCATTCTTTTTTCCATCGTCCCAGAGTTATGCAAAGGTCTCGCATATTAATAAATCTCCAGTCAGTATGATTACTTTAACTGTTTTTTTTAATATGTTGAGATATAATATTTCTCACTAATATATGGTGCACAAAAATTAATATGCAAAGTATAGAAACTTCAACACAATTATTTTCACAAGCAGCAACTTTGATGGTTGTGGGCATGGTCTTTGTTTTTGGTTTTTTAAGTCTAATGATTTTGGTCATTAAATTTTTAATTACACCTTTGGCAAAACGGTTTCCAGATATTGAACCAGTTGTTAAAAAATCGACTACCGATTCATCAAATGAAGAATCTGCTATCGTTGCTGCAATTACCATTGCAGTAACTAAATACCGCAAAAACACCACCAAACATTAAATATTCTAGGAAAACACATGTCTGAACAAACACCTTCTAAAAAACCATTAGGAATTACTGAACTAGTCTTAAGAGATGCACACCAATCTTTACTCGCTACACGGATGCGTTTGGAAGATATGTTGCCGATTGCACCAGTGCTTGATGAAATTGGCTTTTGGTCAATTGAATCTTGGGGTGGAGCGACTTTTGATTCTTGTATTCGTTATTTGGGTGAAGATCCTTGGGAACGCATACGTGAATTAAAAAAGCTTATGCCAAAGACCAAACAACAGATGTTATTTCGTGGTCAAAATATCTTAGGTTATCGCCATTATGCCGATGATTTAGTAGAGAAATTTGTTGAGCGAGCTTATGTCAATGGGGTTGAAGTCTTTAGAATTTTTGATGCAATGAATGACGTACGCAATATGCAGAGTGCCATTAAAGCCACCAATAAAGTGGGTGGTCACGCTCAAGGGACATTGAGTTATACTATAAGCCCAGTGCACAATTTACAAGGTTGGTTGACCATGGCAAAACAGCTTGAAGATATGGGTTCTGATTCTTTGTGTATTAAAGACATGGCAGGATTGTTGAAACCTTATGATGCCACAGAGTTGATTACTGAAATCAAAAAAGTAGTGGATATTCCTATTGCATTGCATTGTCATGCCACAACAGGATTGAGCATGGCGACCCACATGAAAGCCATTGATGCCGATATTGATGTGATTGATACAGCGATTTCATCCATGAGTATGACTTATGGGCACTCTCCAACTGAAACCATGATTGCAATTGTTGAGGGCACTGCCAGAGATACGGGACTTGATATCAATAAACTAGAAGAAGTGGCTACTTATTTCCGTGAAGTGCGTAAAAAATATGCCAAATTTGAAGGCAGTTTACAGGGCATTGATGCACGAATTTTAACCGCACAAGTACCAGGTGGAATGCTGACGAATATGGAAGGGCAATTAAAAGAGCAGGGTGCGGCTGATAAATTGGATGAGGTGTTAACTGAAATTCCTAAGGTGCGCAAAGATTTGGGTTTTATTCCTTTGGTCACACCAACTTCTCAAATTGTGGGTACACAGGCTGTATTGAATGTATTGACCGGCGAAAGATACAAGACTATTACCAAAGAAACCGCAGGTGTGCTCAAAGGCGAATATGGTGCAGCGCCAGCTGAAGTTAATTTAGAATTGCAGAAGCGTGTTCTAGATGGTGCAGAAGTGGTGACATGTCGTCCTGCTGATTTGTTAAAACCCGAAGTGAAAAAACTAACCAAAGAGTTGAGAAAACTGGCAAAAGAAGAAGGCATTACCCTAGCAAAAGATGTGATTGATGATGTATTGACTTATGCTTTGTTTCCACAAATCGGTTTAAAGTTTTTGAAAAACAGGAACAACAAAGATGCCTTTGAATCTGTACCGCAAGCATCTGATGTGTTGCCTCAAGTTGCGCCGGTTTCTAATACAAGTTCAGTTGTTGAGAACTACTCAGTTAAAGTCGATGGAAAAGTGTACGAAGTTGAAGTAGGTCCTTCTGGTGCAGTTAGTCAAGTTACGCAAAGCCAAAATGTTGCGACACCTGCCGCATCGGCAGAAACATTAAACGCGCCATTGGCAGGTAATATTTTCAAAGTGAATGTTTCGGTAGGTGATCAAATATCAGAAGGCGATGTGGTGATTATTATGGAAGCCATGAAGATGGAAACAGAAATTCAATCAACATTCACCGGCACAGTTTCGTCGGTAGATATCAAAGAAGGCGACAATGTAAAAGTTGGTGAGCCTTTGTTGAGTATAGGTTAAGTCAATGGAATTATTAACCACATTGTGGCATTCCACCGGTTTGGCCAATTTTCAAATGGGCCAAGTTATTATGATGCTTGTCGGTTGTGGCTTGCTATATTTGGCAATCGCTAAAAAGTTTGAGCCATTGTTGTTGGTTCCGATTGGATTTGGAGCGATATTGACTAATATTCCACTGGCTGGATTTACCGAAGCGGGTGGTTTATTGCATTATGTTTATTACGCAGGAATCGATACAGGAATATTTCCTTTAGTCATCTTTATGGGCGTAGGCGCGATGACTGATTTTGGTGCATTAATTGCCAATCCCAAGATGTTATTATTGGGCGCAGCTGCACAATTTGGTATATTTACCACCTTATTTGGAGCGATTGCGTTAAATGCGGTTCCTGGGATTGAGTTTACACTTCAAGATGCTGCTGCTATTGCCATTATCGGCGGAGCGGATGGACCGACGGCTATTTTCTTGGCATCCAAACTGGCACCTGAGTTATTGGGAGCGATAGCTGTGGCTGCTTATTCTTACATGGCATTAGTACCGATTATTCAACCGCCTATTATGAGAGCATTAACCACAAAGAAAGAAAGACAAATCCAAATGACCCAATTGCGCCATGTGACCAAGATTGAAAAAATCATATTTCCATTGGCCGTATTGTTGTTAACTATCTTCTTCTTGCCAGCGGCAACCCCTTTGGTTGGCATGTTTTGTTTTGGCAATCTAATGCGCGAATCGGGCGTGGTTGATCGGTTGAGTGATACCTCTCAAAACTCATTAATTAACATTGTTACTATCTTTTTAGGTCTAGGCGTTGGTTCAAAGTTAAGTGCAGAAAAATTCTTAAATGTTGAGACTTTAGGTATCTTAGCATTGGGTGCAGTTGCTTTTTCAATCGGTACCGCCACGGGTGTTTTGATGGCCAAACTGATGAACAAACTCTCCAAAGACCCTATCAATCCACTTATCGGTGCAGCAGGCGTTTCGGCAGTTCCCATGGCTGCACGTGTGGCGAACAAGTTAGGTTTAGAAGAAAATCCGCATAACTTTTTGCTGATGCATGCAATGGGACCCAATGTTGCAGGTGTTCTGGGTTCAGCAGTGGCAGCTGGAGTGTTGTTGGCCTTGGTAGGGCAGTAATGATTGTTAAATTCAAATATACTTTATTGTTAACAATATTTGTTAATTCTTTAGTTTTTTCTCAAGATAAAACAATTGAGACCTATATTCCAGATGAAAAGACTATTATTGCAGAAGTCTGGACCATTGCTACAAATCAGGAAGCTGAAATAATTTCAAAAAAAATAATTAACTCAATTAAAGCCAATCAAGAGTGGATGGAAAATTATATTAGAAGCCTCAAATTAAAGCCAGGTGAAAAGATGCCTTTTCATAAAAACTTTGGTGTAAGTAGAAAAGACTATTTATTTTTCATTTCCTCAATTGATAAACTTCAATTAAAGAAATTAAAAAATATTAATCTAAACATTAATAAAACCCCTAGAAACATATCATTTAAGTTTGAAAATAATTATCTTCCAGTCAAAGACTTTACATATGATATCGAGAGTAACTCATTAATAACTGTTCACGGTGTTCTTGATAAATTTAGTGTTATTGATCAAAGCGAAGGTAAATCTGTTTTGGGAAAATGGATTGGATTACAGTGGAAAAAAGAAATAGTAACATCAATAAATGATTCATTTAGGGAAACAATTGCTATTGGTAAATACAAAAATAAACAAAGTGGAATTATCTATTATGATCTTAAGTCATCTCAATATGGAAGTTCTTATTTTGTAATTACTTATGAACTGAAATAATTTTGATTAAATTATATCGAATTGTCTTAATTTAATCAAAAATGTCGGCTGTTACGCTAAAAAACTAACTTCAATTTTGTTAAATGTAATAAAGCGACTTCTTTTCAATCAAAACCATTTTCAAAAATCAAATCCGAGGCAATAAATCGCAAATCTACCCGTTTAACATTGCCTTGATTGTCTTTTATTTCAATATTAATATGACGTTCTATTGAGTCTTGAATTAAGGCTTGATTCAACTGAATGGAATATATTCCCTCACTAAGCAGTGTGACTAAACTTTTGAGTTCCGTGTTGGCAGCTTGGCTGTTTACAGTGAAATCGGCTTTGACAGATAGTGTTGAAAAATCGATGCCTGTATTGGCATCTGCTAGACCAAATCGAATCTCGGTAATGGGGGCTAAGTTAATATTTTGTTTGGGCGTGCTGATGGTAAGTGTTGGTTTAACATCATCAATAAACCAACCAAGATTGGTTCCTCGTGTTAAAGAAATATCAAGCGGAGCACCTAAATCAATCCAACGGGCAATGGTCATTTTTTCTTTCATGGACATTGTGGGAATTCCACTGGCAGGATGAGATATACTCGTGATGAAGTCTAAATCAGCAGTATTGGTATTGGCACCAACGGGCAAAGTGCTGGCATCACCTGCAATTGTTTCAGTCGGATGGTCTTGGTTGGCCCAACCATCTAATCGTTCTCCAAAAACCATCCATGTTAACAAGCTTCTGCGGCTCTGAAATTTACGAATATAGCGACTGGCATTGGTTTGGCGCCAGACTTTATTCGGGATAACCGGTTCGTATCCATAGTTGGCACTGCTGTCAGCGGCCAGTCGCAAATAATCTCCAGGTTTGTTATCGGTTAGAATGGATAAGTCATCAAGCACCAGTTGCCCAGCTTGCTGAGTCCCATTGTGACAACTGATACAATGTTGTTGCAAAATTGGACGGATATCTTGATAAAATTCAACATCAACCAATGGTTGTTGAATGTCATCTATGCCGTTATTGCCCAATTCATCTCTTGTAATTATCGGTGTTGAATTAACCAAATCAATGACTTGATAGTTTACGTCGGCTGCCGCGGTTGTGGCAAAATCCAAAGGCATCTGTGAGTGTGCATGACAGCCTCCACAATCAGTACGCATTTCACCAGGCCGAACTTGGTGCCATGTTTGTGATGCATTTAGAATCATGCCATTTCTGTCTAATGTCTGGAATGTGAAAGGCGTGTCAGCTGGTATTTTGATGAGAAAACTGGTATCGGGATTGCCTTCAATATCTAAAACTGGGTTGTTATTAATGTCGAATTTCCGTAGAGGAATTTCACCCAATATGCGCAATTTTTCATTGGCATGGCTGATAAAATCTCCAGCATGATTGGATGGAGAATTATTGGGCCCATAACGCCTATCGGTAATGGGTTCCATTGCCACAATACGCACAGCCCATATGTCACTGTTGCTATATTTTCCCGCATCAGCGCCTTGGTAACTCCAATTGCTACTGGCTCCATTTTGAGAAGTGTTGAAAGGATCTAATCCGTCAAAATTAGTGTCACCCTTACCAGGGAATGAGTCTCTTTTATAAACACTGCTGCTACCAACCAATCCGTAAGGTGTGCCAGCGGGTAATTGAGGGTGAGAAGAGCCATCATTGGGTAACCATATTTTTTTTGCGGGTTCTTTATTGCCATGAATAGATTGCCAAGTTACGACAGCACGTGGCCAAGCCTCATTGTAATTGGGGTCATTTTTAATTTCTATTAACTCATTAGGGTTCCATACAGGGTTGCTATTGTCAATGATATATAACCCCGCATCATAATAGGGCATAGTGGTGGGGCGATTGAGGTCATTAGCAGGTCCAGGTGTCCAGACTACCAATAAATCATTATTGGGAGCAGATGAGGGGTGAGTGAATTTACCCACTCGTGGGCCGTTTGAATTTCCTCCAATGGTAAATAATGGAGCAGCATTGTCATCAGCATGTGTCATTGGAGTAATGGCATAGTAACCTTGTGGTGTAAAAGAGTCTTTAAATGTCGTTGGACCAAAACTTCTTGTTGCATCAATAGGAATATTTAAAGAGGCAATCGGACTGCCAAAAGGTGGCATAGATGGATCGGGTGATGCAGGTAAAGCATACAGCGCACCAAATCCATTGTTGTTGAGGTTGTAGTATTGGTCGATAACAACTTCACCAGATGAAATTTGCGTCATAAAATGATAAGCATTGGGAGAAGTCATGGCACTGACCAATGGTGCCCAGTTGGTGCCATCTGGATTGATTGTCCATATTCCCCAAATACGATTGTCCCTCAATCCTTGCGACTCATAAGAAGAAAACATCACGCGTCCATCATCGAGAATAGTCGGGTGCAAAGCAGAACCGATGGTCATGGGAGCAATGGCATGAATATTTGAGCCATCAATATCCATCACATAAAACTGTAAGGTTGGATTGGTAAATCCCTTAGTTGGCACATGACCATCGCGATTACTGGTAAAAATTAGCTTATTGTCTGGTAAAGGCATGGGGCCTAAGTTGAGGATGCCATACCCTAAACGATTGAATTGGGAAGAAGGATTGAGTGGATTACTCTCATCCCAATTGCCATTGCCTGTATTGGGTGTAAACTCTCCATGAGTCAATTGTTGAATTTCACGTGTGACCAGATTAATTCTAAAAATATCTGCCCCCAATAATGGCAGATTTCCCCTTTGGGTATTCAACTGAGTTAAATCATGGAAGAGACTATAAAACACCCACTGTGCATCAAAAGATACAAAAGGGTCAGTCACTCCACAAATCATGCAGTCTACTAATATTTCTTCGCTACCATCAGGGTGAAGCAATACCAAATCGGCTCCAGGGTCCATTTTTGCGGGGTGAAAAACCTCTGGCCATGTGGTATTGGTATCATCGCCAAATCGAACTTGACGTACATAAACAATATCATAGTCAACTGCATTAACGCCTGCTTGTGTACTTGATGTAAAAGAAAACAAGGCGATGATTGTTAGCATTGTTAATGCCATAGGATTATTTTTATTTATCCAAAATCCCGATATAGAAATGCGTTTGAGAGTGCAAGTAACTGATGTACATAGGAAATCAAGAAAAACTAAAGTCACCTCATTGGTGATGAAGCTTTTTCTGGGTTTTCTAGGTGCATCAAGGACTTGTGCTATCAACGTATTTTCTATATCGGGATTTGGGTTTATTACTATCATGGCTTTATTTTAAATGTTTTATTTAAGCCAACTGTGATGAGTTGCTCAATTTATCTGGTGATATTCTCTTAGCAAAGCCAATAACAATGAGATTATTAAATTATTGAGTTACAATAACCGTTTTCAATACAGTAAAAATTACCAATGCCTTCATTTCCATTAACGCGTAAAAGACGAAACCGCTATACCCATTCAATTCGTAATTTAGTTCGAGAAAACAACTTAACAGCCAATGATTTAATTTGGCCTGTGTTTGTATTAGAAGGCAATCAACGCAAAGAAGAAATTAAATCTATGCCCGGTGTGTTTAGAATGTCGCAAGACCTTCTCTTGAAACGCTTGGATGAATTGCATGATTTGGGATTAAATGCAGTGGCTTTATTCCCTGTGGTTACGGAAGACAAGAAGTCAATAAATGCTGAAGAAGCCTTTAGTGAAGACGGTTTGGTGCAAAGAACCATTCGTGCGATTAAAATGCTTTTGCCTGATGTATTGGTGATATCTGATGTCGCACTTGATCCGTATACAACCCATGGACAAGATGGCATTATCAGTAAAGAAGGTTATGTGTTGAATGATGAAACCATTGAAGTATTAACCCAACAAGCAGTTTCTCATGCGCAAGCAGGTGTCGATATTGTTGCACCTTCAGATATGATGGATGGTCGTATTATCCAAGTCCGTGCAGCTTTAGAGGAACATGACTTTCCCAATACCGGTATTTTGGCTTATTCAGCCAAGTACTCGAGTTGTTTTTATGGGCCTTTTCGTGATGCAGTTGGTTCGGCTGGAAATTTAGGCAAGAGCAGTAAAGAGAGTTATCAAATGGATCCTGCCAATTCAAAAGAAGCGATTGATGAAATGGCTATGGATATAGAAGAGGGCGCTGATATGCTGATGGTCAAACCTGGAATGCCTTACTTGGATATTATTGCCAATGCCAGCCAAAAATTTAACACACCCATTTTTGCCTATCAAGTCAGCGGTGAGTATGCCATGTTGCAAAGTGCCATTGACAATGGCTATTTGGATGAAGAAAAAGCCATTATGGAATCATTGCTATGTTTTAAAAGAGCTGGCTGCGATGCCATTTTAACTTACTATGCAGATAGGGTGCTAACTTACCTCGACAGTTCTGATGACGAAAAATAAAATCCATAAATTGGCATTATTTGGTCATCCAGTTAAGCACAGTTTGTCTCCACAAATTCATCAACAATTTGCTCGACAGTTTGATTTGGAAATTGATTATCAATTGATTGATGTTGAAGAAGAGGACTTTTTGCAGCAAGTAACGGCTTTTTTCCATGCAGGTGGACATGGTGCCAATGTTACCTTGCCTCACAAGCAACAAGCCAAAACTATTTCCAGTAAAATCAGTAAGATAGCAAAATACTCTCAAGCAGTTAATACACTGTATTTGAATGCAAAAGCAGAAATTTGTGGTGATAATACCGACGGTTATGGTTTTATTGCTGATTTAATTAAGCGTTGTCAGTTCGATTGCAAAGATAAAAATATTTTGATTCTTGGTGCAGGTGGTGCAGCACAAGGCATTGTTCCGGCAATCTTATCACGAAACCCTGAGAACATAATTATTGCCAATCGCAGTTTAGACAATGCACAAAAAATTGCCAAATACAAACATACTCAGGCAGTGACATTTGAGCAATTAGATGAATACGACCAAGTCTTCGATTTAATTATCCATGCCAGTTCAATAGGGCATCAAGGCAAGACACTAGAGTTTAATAAGGCCCATGTTCATGACAAGTCGATTTGTTATGATTTGAGTTACGCAAAAGCGGCAGTGCCTTTTTTGTTGTTTTCCAAAAAACAGGGAGTTATGAGGACTTATGATGGAATAGGGATGTTGATTGAACAGGCAGCCAAATCATTCCAGATTTGGTTTGATGTAAAACCGAATACCCAAGGCATTATCACAACAATTTAGCAGGATATTCACACAGGTCATTAATAATGCATTCCTTACAATTGGGTTTGCGTGCTTTGCAAATATATCTGCCATGTAAAATCAGCCAATGATGGGCATCCATCAAATATTCTTCAGGAATTAATCGCAGTAAACTTTTCTCAATCTGTAATACATCTTTGCCATGAGCAATTTTCGTTCGTTTGGATACGCGAAAAATATGGGTATCAACTGCCATAGTTGGATGTCCAAATGCTGTATTCAAAACCACATTGGCCGTTTTTCGTCCAACTCCAGGCAATTCTTCTAAGGCTTTTCTGTCATCGGGTACTTCGCCATGGTGTTTATCAATCAATAACTGGCAAGTTTTAATGATATTTTTGGCTTTGGTATTGTATAAACCAATGGTTTTTACATAATCTTTTAACGTTTCCAGTCCCAAGTCTAGGATTTGTTGGGGAGTGTTGGCTACTTTGTACAATCTAGATGTGGCTTTGTTGACACCGACATCGGTAGCTTGTGCAGAAAGAATAACTGAGATGAGTAGTTCAAAAGGCGAAGAATACTCAAGCTCGGTAGTTGGGTGGGGATTGATGGCTTTTAAGCGTTCAAAAATCTCTGTGCGTTTTTGTTTGTTCATAGTTTATTGATTTGTTTATCATGAAATTTGCTGAGTAATATAAGAGCCATAATAGAGCCCAATAATGCCCAGCCCATATCAGATTGGGTGTCCCAGATATAACCTTGAGTGCCAAGAAAAGCCACAGCATCTTCTCCGGACATGAGGGCAACTGCCCATTCAATCAGTTCATAAAATGCACTAAACGCTAGGCAAACGCTAACCACTAAATATCTTCGCCACCAAATGCCATTGATAATATTTTTACGAATAAATAATTCTCTGGCAATAATTGCAGGAACAAAGCCTTGGGTAAAATGCCCAACTTTGTCATAGTTGTTTCGACTTAAATCAAAGACGTCTTTTAACCAATTAAACAAAGGCACTTCTGCATATGTATAGTGTCCGCCTACCATTAACACAATGCTGTGAAACAGTATCAACCAGTACAACAAAGGAGTCAATGGGAAAAATTTTCTAGTAAAACCAAGGATGGTTATACCAATAATTGCAGGAAAAACTTCAAGAAACCAAGTGAATTCCTCTTTTGGGTTGATGCCTGACCATATTAATGCCGAAAAGAAGGCTGCAAGCCAAAGGTTTTTATACATGTTTATCCTTCAATATATTTTAGATCAGATACTGGTGCTTGAATGAAATTGCCTTGTATCAAATCGGCATTAAGTGTCCAAATATCGGCTGTTAAACCAGCACTATCAATATTGGGTATCATTAATTTATATCCCAAGTTTTGTGCTTTTTTTATGACATTGCCAATATACTCTGGGTTACTCTTGTGCAATGAGTTTGATTCTAAATCAAATGGCTTTACTCTAATCCAATGGACATTCAGGGCTTTTGCGATACTCCAAGCAGTTTTTGATGAATCAAACTCTGACAAACACAAAGTGACGTTGGCTTGTCGTAGCTCTTTACCCAATTCAAAAAGTAAGCTAGTATGCTCCTCTACCATATCCTGTCTAAATTGAAATACCAGTCTATTTTTAGGTAAATTTTGTGATCGGATATATTTAATTATATGAGTTTTATAGGTTTCAGATTCATAATCTGCTATGAGTTGATTAATTAGAATATGCCTTTGAATGTCTTTATCTTCACCAATTTTGATCATTTCAATAGCATGTTCTAGGGTGAATCTGTCAAGAAGTTTCAATAAACCAGTTTGGTTGGCAACTTGCAAATAATCTTTGGTTCTTAATTCTTTTCCACTTTTGTCAATTACTCTAAGTAACAATTGAAAAATTTCCAATTTTTCATTCTTAGTGCTTAAAATTGATTGATATCTCCAATTAAAACATTTTTCCCTAATGGCATTTTCCAGTTTGGTTTTGATCAGGTAAAAGTGTTTTTGATCATCTCCTTCAGAAATAAAAATCGTATCTTGGCTGGTTCCCGAGTTCAACAATAGCCTTTCTGCATCATAGAACAGTAATTCTTTATTGGACTTTTTCGGAACGTCAGTTAAAACGAAAGGCTTTATAGTTACATTAAAATCTTTATCTTGTGAAGTAAAATGATGGTTGTTTATCCATTGGTGTATTTTTGTAATCCATTTTTCAATCTCTTCTCGAGGGAAATTGTTACTGGTAAAAGCATAGATTCCTTCAGTGATTGAATAAATAGAGGAAAAACTGAGATTGGAAAGTGGTAATAAGCTTATAAATTTATCACTGAAATTTTTAAAACCAGACAATCCGATCTTTTTCTGTAAAATAGTTTTGTTGTTGATTTTTAGCCAAACAACCGAAGCAGTAGGGTTGTTCGCATTGTCAGCGATGAAAGATATGATTTCATCGTGTTCTTTGTCTTCAATGTGGTGATAACTTTGTTTTTTGTCATTTATTTTGGGTTGTATACCGATAAAGTGAAAGTGATTAGATTGAACTTTTTGGAGTATTTTTGAAACAATAGTTTGATGTTTAATTGGCTTAACAAAAATTTCACAGGCTCCAACATCAATAATTTTTTGTTTTATTCTATTGGGTGAATCAGAGCTTATAAAGAAAATGGGTAAACTTAAATTGTCAGGAATATTTTTTATCAATTTAACTAATTCGTCACCAGCAATTTCGGTTAAATCAATCATCACCAGCAATAAATCTGGTTGATAAAATTTAATGGGTTCAATGATTTCAACATTGGATTGAATGGTTTTTATATTAAAACCAGATTGTTCTAAATCCTTTTCATAATTTAACCCTTCTATAGTGTGATCATCGATTATTAAAATCTTGTAGTTTGCATGAAAAACCCAACTCATGAATTCGTGAATTTCCAAGTTGGCAAAAATATTGGCTGTTATACTTTCAATACCCCGGCACAATAGATCGTAGTCTTGTTGGTCATTTATATCTTCATTGATGCTAATGATTTTAGTTAAAGGATTATTTTGAATTATTGTATCTAATAATTTAGCATGATCATCCACAAAATGTCTGTCGATTAATAAGACATTAGGAGGGTTTCTACCCAAGCAATTTTGTAAATCGTCTATTTTTAAGGTTTGAATGTAACCTGAAAGATGTTGATCAAGAGAAGTTATTACATTTGAAAGTGAATATAAATTTGATATTTTTTCCATGGATATACCAATATTATGACCTTATTATTGCTTATATTATTACAGTAGTTGATTAAAAAAGCTAAGAGAATCTATCTAAAACAGCTGTTTCTAAATGAATTTAGCTATTTCTATACAATGATGAGATTTTGGTTAGAAAAATTGTCAGTATCAATCAGATGATAGCAAGTTATTTATTAATGGAGACCTTTGCATAACTATGATGACGAGTAAAAAATGATTAAATTCTCCAACTTATCGTTGAAAATCTGGCCAATAGCCAGCTTATTACCTGCAATTTTCGCCTCAATTTGGCAAATTTTCTTTATTTTTTCTTTCGCCATATAGCTATGCAATGGTCTCTAATGTTTATTCTTCGCCTTATTCTTAATTGCTATTAATATTGCTAAAACAAAAAAAGCACCAGGTGGTAAAATAGCGATTAGAAACCCCTGGTAGTCTTCAAAAATTTTCCAGTATAAAACATGGCCAAACTCACCAAATAGTAAATGTGCTTGGCTGAATAAGCTACCACTGCCAATGATTTCTCGAATTGCACCAATGGTAACTAAAGCCAAACCAAAACCAAGACCTGTAAAAAAGCCATCTTTTATGGAAAGCCACAAAGGGTTTTTAGAAGCAAATGATTCAGCACGTGCCATGATAATACAGTTGGTGACTATTAATGGAATAAAGATTCCTAAGATTAAGTACAGTTCATGAAAATAGGCATTCATAAACATTTCTAACGCCGTTACTACACTGGCTATAATTAATACAAATAAAGAGATGCGAATTTCTTTGCTGAGTATGGGTTTAATAATTGATACCAATGAATTTGTCAGTGTTAAGGTAAATATGGTTGCTAATGCGAGCCCCAATGCATTGATAACCGTATTAGAAACTGCCAACAACGGGCACAATCCCAATAACTGAACCAAAGCCGCATTATCGTCGATAACTCTTTTGCGAATAAATCCACTCATGACTTTTCCTCTTTTAATGGTAAAAAATGTAGTTGGTGGTAAAGCAAAGCTTGCTTAATGGCCAATACAACAGCTCTCGGGCTTATGGTTGCTCCAGTGATTTGGTCAAATTTCCCTCCATCTCGTTTCACTTTCCATTGTTTTTCAACGGTTTTGTGTAGTGATTGGTTTGCAAATTGTTGAATCCAGTTGCCTTTCTTGGCTTCAATTAAATCTCCTAAACCAGGTGTTTCATGTTGTTCTAGAATCTTAATATTGGTTATTTCACCATTTGTTTTGATTCCAACCATAATATCAATATCGCCAGAATAACCATTTCTTGCTGTGACAGGAATGGCGTAAACAGAAGGTGCTTCATTGAGTTTTCCAATATAAATAACCTTTTCTTTTCTGTGGCCAAGTAACTCTTTTTCGAATATTTTTATGGTACTTAGGGTTAAATCATTGTCATGTAAATTATCGGGTATTAACTGTTTTAGACTGTCCAATAATATTTGTTTTTTTTGTTCGGCAATTTTATCATGGGTAGCTGATTCACTGAACATGATTAAACCACTGGTCAGGAAAGTTAGTGCTGCCAAAATTAATGGCAATTTAACAAAATTATTCATTTTGACCAAAAGCCTTGGGAATGGTTAATCTATCAATTAATGGTGCACTCATATTCATGATGAGGATACCAAATGCAACGCCGTCAGGAAAGTTCCCGAACTCACGTATCAAAACGGTCATAATGGCCACTCCTGCACCAAATATAATTTGTCCTTTGTGACTGGAACAACCTGTGGTGGGGTCGGTTGCAATAAAAAATGCTCCCAGCATTAACCCTCCTGAAAATAGGTGGGCAATAGGGCCAATGAAATGATCGGCATTATAGGCGTTAAAAGGCAATGAAAATACAATAGTGGTCAAAATCACAGCAGCAGGTACACGCCATGTTATCACTCTTTTATAAATTAGGAATAGGCCACCTAAAAAATAGAAATTAGCAATCCATTCCCAGCCTAAGCCACCAAAGTCGCCAAAAAGAGGTTGAGTGGTAATTTCGCTTAAAGCATATTCTTGTGAAATAGCTGTTTTGATGGTATCCAATGGCGTAGCTTGGGTCAGGGTGTCGAATTCAATGTGACTAGGGAACCGGTTAAAGAAAATGGCCTGAAGGTTATCGGTAAAACTCATGGCGTAAGGAGCAATTTCTTGTGGAGGCAACCAAGCAGACATTGCTTGCGGGAAAGAGATTAGTACAATGGCAAATCCAAGCATTGCTGGGTTGAAAATGTTTTGCCCTAAGCCACCAAATAAATGTTTGCCCACGACAATAGCAAAAAACATACCTATTAAGCTAATCCACCAAGGTGCGACAGGTGAGATACACAAAGCAAATAAGAGTGCTGTTACAAATGCAGAAAAGTCTTTTAAAAATAATTTAACGGGTTTATTTAATAACTTTAATGACAAAGCCTCAAAGCCTAGAGCAAAAATAATACTAAGAGTCAATTGAATAATTATGCCTGTTCCAAAAAAGAAAACATGCGCAAGCATGGCAGGAATCAAAGCCAGCCATACCATCAACATCACCTTGGTCACTGTATTTGTGTTGGGAATATGTGGTGCGGATTGTGTATTGAATGTTATATTCATTATTGATTATCCTTTTGGTCTTTGTCTTTTTGGCTCTTTTTGACGCGATCCATTGTCGCTTGCAATTCCAATTTTATTTTATCGGGGTTAGTGGTTCTTCGTCGGGTACGTTTTCTTTTAGCCATGCGTTCTGCTTTTAGTCTTTCTAATCTCGCTTCACGTAGTTCGTGCCGTATTTGTGATTCATCTGATTTTTTACGTTTGAAATCCAGGTATTTTAACTCAGATTTTGCATAGCGATAATAATCAACCAGTTTAATCTGACTTGGGCAAACCCAAGCACAAGCACCGCACTCTATACAGTCAAAAACATGGTGTTCGCGTGCTTTTTCTAAGTTTTTACCCTTGATATACCAGTGTAATTGCTGTGGTAATAAATTGGCAGGGCAAACATTGACACATTCACCACAACGAATACAGGGCAATGTGTCTCCAGAGTGTTTGGTCATTTTTTCGCTTAATGCCAAAATACAGTTGCTGGTTTTGTCGATCCCAATATCAGCATTAGGCATGGCATAACCCATCATTGGGCCGCCAATAATTAATCGGTTGGTTTTTTCTCTGTTAAATTCAGCCTGTTGTAATAAATGGCTGATGGGAGTACCAATTAATGCCATAAAATTTTGTGGATTTTCAATGCCATCGCCAGCAACGGTGATAATTCTATCAACCAAAGGCTGCCCTGAAACAACATAATCATTGAGCGCTTTAATGGTACCAACATTCTGTACAATAATGCCCATATGTAAGGGTAATCCACCAGAAGGAACCTCCTTCCCCGTTAAAACTTTGATTAATTGTTTTTCGCCACCAGCAGGGTAAATAGTTGGGACTTTAACTACTTTAATATTTTCAATGTTATTTTTATTGATTAGTTCTTCAATTGAAGACTTGATTCCACCAACCTGATCTTCAAGTGCGAAAATAGCTAGCTTTGCTCCAGATGCTTTGAGAACTAATTGAATTCCATTAATTAACTCTTGAGGGTAATCTTTCATTAATTGTTGATCACAACTGATATAAGGTTCGCACTCTGCGCCGTTAACAATCAAGGTTGAAATTTCTTTGCCTTTGTATTTTAGATGAGTTGGAAAACCAGCTCCTCCCATTCCAGTTAACCCTGCTTCTTTAATGGCTGAAACAATATCACTAGAAGACAAAGGTTGTCCGTTATTGAAACTGTTTAATTTACACCATTGATCTTCTTTGTCAGTGGTTATTTCTATCACAGTTGCAATATCTGTATCGGGACTAGCGGTTTGCTTATCACTTATAGCAGTAATTGTTCCTGAACTAGAGGCATGAATAATTGAACCATTTGGAGTATCGGGGATGGCGATGACTTGGCCTTTTAAAACTTTATCTCCAAGGCTGACTGTTGGCTTAGCAATGTTTCCTCTATTGATACGCAATGACATATATAGTTTGTCTGGAATGTCAGCAACGGTTAATGGTTTATCTAAAGAATCATTTTTATGGTGTTTTAATTGCAGCCCACCTTGAAAAGAATATAGGTGATTTGGATTGAATTGAAACTCTTTCACAGCTGTTGCGCCTCGTTTATCAAGGTAAATAACTGAGGCTTATCAATTCGATTAATTGTATTGGGAATTGGAGCGGGAATTGAAATAATGCAATCAACAGGGCAGGCAGGAATGCACAAATCACAACCAGTACAAGCATCTAAAATAATCGTGTGCATTTGTTTTGCTGCACCAACAATCGCATCAACTGGACATACTTGGATACATTTGGTACAACCAATACAATCAGGTTCCACAATTTCCACAACCATATCAATGCTTTTTTCATCGCCATTGTCTGGGTTGAGTTCCAAAACTTCCAAATCCAGCAACTCAGCCAATTTTTTTATGCCTTCTTCACCACCAGGAGGGCATTGATTTATGGGGGCTTCTCCATTGGCAATTGCAGTGGCATAAGGTTTGCAACCTGGGTAGTCACATTGTCCACATTGGGTTTGCGGCAAAATGGCATTGATTTGTTCGACAATAGGGTTGCCTTCAACTTTAAACTTTTTGGAAACCCACATCACGATAAAACCAAATGCTAAGGCTACAATTGAAATAATAATTAAGCTAACAATCGGATTCATTTAATTATCGGGCCATTCCGCCAAAGCCCATAAAAGCAATAGACATGATACCCGCAGTGATCAATGCAATCGGTGTGCCTTTAAAAGATTCTGGAATATCAGCGGATTCAAGGCGCTCACGTATAGCAGAAAATAATACTAAAACTAGGGTGAAACCCACAGATGCTCCAAAGCCAAACACGGCTGACTGGATTAGATTATTTTGTTGTTGAATATTCAATAATGCCACACCTAGAACAGCACAATTGGTTGTGATTAAAGGTAAAAATAAGCCCAATACTTGGTACAATAATGGTGATGTCTTATGTAAAATTAATTCAGTCACTTGTACAGTGATGGCAATGACCAAAATAAAACTCAAAGTTTTGAGATATTCCAACTCTAAAGGAACCAATAAATAAGTGTGTACAAAATAACTGATAATGGATGACAAGGTCAAAACAAATGTAGTGGCCAAGCCCATGCCAATCGCTGACTGGTACTTTCCTGATACGCCCATAAAAGGACACAGTCCTAAAAACTTAACCAATACGAAATTATTGATAAACACCGCACTGATAAATATAAAAAATAAACCTGACATTTGTTGTTTTAATTAAATTTGACCGCATATTTTACCACCATAGCAAACCTAATGAGAATGAAACATGCAAAAATACGGCGTAATGGACGCATCCTACCAAGCAGCAGGTGGGGAACAAGGAATTAAAAAATTGGTAGATGAGTTTTATAACCAAATGGAAACCCTCAAACAAGGCAAGCATATTCGTGCAATGCATACTGACGATTTGGGTGTCATTAAAGACAAACTCTCGGTGTTTTTAATGGGCTGGTTGGGTGGACCACGAAATTATGCAAAAAAATACGGTCAAATGTCTATTCCTATGGTGCACAAGCATTTAGTTATTGGAGAAGAAGAACGTGATGCTTGGTTGTTTTGTATGCAAGAGGCTTTAAAGTACCAGGACTACGATGAAGAACTCAAACAATACCTCATTCGTGAGTTGGCCCGTCCAGCCGAGGCGATTAGGCGTGTTTCGCAAATGGAACATGGTTAATGTTACCTATCCTATATTCGTTTAGAAGGTGCCCTTATGCCATGCGTGCTAGACTGGCATTAACCTATTCAGGTATCCAGTATGAACATAGGGAAATACTGTTAAAGGATAAACCCCAATCGATGCTCGATTTTTCCAACAAAGGAACAGTACCTGTTTTGGTGGTTGGAAACAGGGTGATTGATGAAAGTCTTGAAATCATGCAATGGGCTTTAAATCAATCAGATCCAGATAATTGGTTGCAAGTCGAGAGGCAATTTGAATTAATTGAACAGTGCGACAATCAATTTAAACCACAGCTAGATAGGTACAAGTATTCAGACCGATATGATTTGCCTGAAGTCGCATACAGGAATCAAGCCCTGTGGTTTCTAGAACTTTTGGCTGATAAGCTTGGCAAGCATCAATATTTAGTCTCCAATCTTATCTCGATGGCTGACATGGCTATTTTACCATTCATCAGACAGTATTCGATGGTTCACAGAAAATGGTTTGAGGAATCTCAAAGAAAGAATTTACAAGATTGGCTGAATGGTTTATTGGTTTCCAATTTGTTCGAGAAAGTCATGCAAAAACATGAATTGTGGAGGGACGACTAAGGATAATACTTAGTCTGTCGAGATCATTTAATCAAGAGGTTACAATTAAGCTCATTAATGGTATCATACTCGTACAATGTTGAACAAATTTAATGTTTATAAACCTCTATTTCTGCTGAGTATCTTGGCCAGTAGTTTTTGCCTTTCTAATCCTCTATCTTCTGATTTAGAAACAAGTTTTTATCATGTAACTCACTGGAATCTAGATGGAAATTTTGGCCAGGCAAGCATGGGTGATGTGGTTATAAATGGTAGAGGAGAGATGATTGTTTCGACCAATATCGGAATCAAAGGATTTGATGGTGCACATTTTATTGACTATTTTAATTACGATACCCATACAAATAGAAATGGCATTGTTAAATTTGCACAAGATCAAATTGGAGGCCTGTGGGGAGTTAATCAATTCGCCTTATTTTCATTTTCTCAAAATAAAATAACCCAATATGAAGTCCCTATTAAATACAATACATTCAATAGTTTAGAGGTGATTAATGATGCTCCTTGGGTAATATCTAATTACCATTTATTAAAGCTGCGAGATCAACAGTTGATTCCAGTTAATGATGAAATAAGAGCTACATCAGTATCAGTGGGTAAAGATGAAAATGAAATATTAGTTGGCTCAAAAGGGAAAATATATATTATATCTGATGAAGGAGAAGTGTTAAAAGAATACTATTTTGAAAATGAAGCCACCGTTGTTTTCTCTCTTTATCAAAGTGAAAATGGTAGAATTTGGGTAAATAGTAATCATGGCATATATTTAATAGATGAGAAAATTAGACCACTAAATATCTTGAATGGCAATTATTTTGTGAGAAATTTTTTTGAAGACAGCACTGGTAAAATTTGGATTTCAACCAATAAAGGAATCTATGTATATGATCATTTGATATTGAAGGCAGTTAATGTCAAAAACAATCAAGATATAAGAGCCAGAGGAATTGTTGAAGATAGTTTCGGGAATATTTGGTTTACTACTTGGGGCAATGGTTTATATCGTCTGAAACAGCCAACTTTTGATATTGTTGTACAAGATGTGAATCCAATATCATATATGCAAGCATCAGATAATACAGAATGGATAGGTAGTTATGAAAACCTATTGGTAAAAAACCCAGGTGGAATTACCAATATTCGAGTACCAGAAATCATCAATAACTTTGTTTCTGATACTCAAGAAGGATTAAAAGGTGATGTTTGGGTTGCTTATCTGAATGATTTGGTTCGATTCAATCAAAAAAAAGAATATAAAATAATAAAAGAAATTGATGCTTTTATTTATCATTTTTTAGTAAAAGATTCAAATGATATATTGTGGGTAAGTACCAGTAACGGGCTATATTACAAAGACTTAAAGAGAGATTCACAATTTAATAAATTCAAGCTTAAACCCAATGAGGATATAAAAACCATCATCGAATTATGGGATAGACAATTATTATTTATTACAAATTTAGATATCTACATTTACTCAGAAAATAAATTGTATAAAAATAATATCACTGCAATTTTTGAGGCCAATAGCTATTCTTCGTCATACGATGTATTTAATCAAACTCTTTGGTATTATCATCCGTTAAAGAATTCAATCATTAAATTTCATGACAATGAAATTCATACTTATCAGTTAAGTGATGTTGTTGAGGAATTTGTATTGTATGATTTATTAACGGATAAAGACCAGAATTTGATTATTATTGGGGAAAGTGGAATACTCAGAATTCGAAAAGATTGGTTTTTACAATATGATAAGAATAGCAATGCTGAGGAATATCAAAACATTTCATATGAAATCTTACCCATGCCAAGTAATGAAAATCCAGAGTGTAATAGTGGACACAGGACACTGGCAAAAAACTTACAGGGTGAACTTTATTTTGCCTGCAAAGGCGCATTGTTAAAATTGAAGGAGTTACAAGCAACTCAAAATAGGAACTTCCAGCCAAAGGTTACTATTCAAAGTGTGGATTTTGATGGGGAAATACTGGGATTCAAGAATAAGATGCATGAATATTCTCCTGATACGAATTCTTACCATTTTACCTTTGTTAGTTACGCATTAAATGAATTGCAACCATTACAATTTCGTTATAAATTGCACGGTTTGGATCAGCTGTGGAATAATTTTGATGCCACCAAAGAGGTGATTTATGTCAAATTAAAACCTGGTGATTATAGTTTTGAAGTTCAGGTAAAAAACTCTAGTAGTGATTGGTCTACAAATGATTTAGGAAAAATGAATTTTATAGTTAAAAAATATTTCTACCAAGAAACCAGTTTTAAAATTTTATTATTTTTTATTGTATTTATTTTAGCCAGTATATTATTTGTTATTTATGACTATCTAAGAAACAAGAAACTAATTCTTCAAGCAAATAAGTTGAGATTATTGGTAAATGAAAGAACTCTTTCTTTAAAACAAGTCCAGAAAAAGAAATTGGAATATGAAAAACTTTCTAAAGAAGTATTAAGTCAAGAGATTACTAGAAATACAAAAAAGCTTACCAACCAAATGGAAGTAATTTTGAATCAGGAAAAACAAATTAGACAAACCCAAAAAATGGAAGTTGTGGGCCAATTAACCAGTGGTATAGCCCATGATTTTAATAACTTGTTGTCCATTATATTTATTGGAGCAGATGTGATTAAGACAAGTTTGTTGGAACAAGAAAAATCTTCCAAAATTAATCAACAAGACAATATAAAATGGCTGAATAGAGTTTTACAAACATCGGAAAATTGCAAAGAAGTTATTGGGCAGCTTTTACATTTTTCTCGAAATAAAGTAGATGAACCCAAAATAATTAATGTGAACAAAGCATTGGATGACATTGTTAGCTTAATTAAAGTCAGTATTCCTGACACTTTACAACTTTCAATAAATCTCATGAAAGAGAAAGGGTTGATAAAGGCCAATATTGGACAATTTAATCAAATTATCTTAAATTTGATTATCAACGCGCGAGATGCTTGTGATGATTATGGAAATATTGAAATCAATACTTCCATAGCTTACATTGGAAGCAGTATTTGTGCATCTTGTAATAAGCAAGTTAAAGGTGAATTCGTTGAAATATTGATAAAAGATAACGGTATCGGCATAGCTGAAGAGATACAGTCCAAGATATTTAAGCCGTTTTTTACTGCCAAAGAGAACAACATTGGAAGTGGAATTGGTTTGAATGTGGTAGATACTAATATACATAATATGCACGGACATATCTTGATGGAGTCAGTAGTAAATATAGGAACAACTTTTCGTGTGTTGATTCCTTTTACGAATGAATCATTAATAAAACCTTCAATAAGGAACCGGCCCCCTTTTTTGAAATGTCCAAACAAGGACATAAATATTTTATTGGTTGAAGATTCAGCATCCCTGGTTGATTTAATTTGTTTGATATTTAAAGAAGCCAAAATTGCCGTTGATGTTGCCGTTGATGGAATTGAGGGTGTTGCATTGTTTGCAAAAAACCCACAAAAATATGACTTAGTGATTACTGATAATTCAATGCCTAGATTAAAAGGCTTAGATATGGCTAGAAAAATTCTTGAAGAATATCCAAAAACAAAAATCATCCTTTTAACAGGGAATGTGACTGATGAATTGGTTAATGACGTGAATGATTTAGGGATATTAAAAATACTGCACAAGCCTATTAGGCCTAATGATTTGGTAGAAATTGTTTATAAATATGTGGATTAAAAGCAACAATATAAGGTAGAATCTCCATTTTTAAATCAGCACCAGATTTACGTTCTGGCTAGCGGAGATTAATATGTCTAAAAATAATATCGTTGTTACTGCCTTATACCACTTTGTGCGTCTTGAAAATTACATAGATTTACGTCAGCCCTTATTGAATTCCATGTTAGAGAATAATGTTCGTGGAACATTGTTATTGGCACAAGAAGGGATTAATGGAACAATTGCTGGTAGTCGTATAGGTACAGACAAAGTTTTGAACTGGTTACGCAATGACCCAAGGTTAAGTGAGTTTGATTCAAAAGAATCTTTTACTGATGAAATGCCATTCTATCGTACAAAGGTTAAGCTCAAAAAAGAAATTGTCACTATGGGTGTGCAAGGCATTGACCCCAATATGAAAGTGGGTCGATATGTTAAACCTGAAGATTGGAATGATTTGATTTCTGACCGTGATACCATATTAATTGATACACGCAATGATTATGAATATCAGATCGGTACATTTAAGAATGCTGTCAATCCTGATACCAAGACATTCAGAGAGTTTCCAAAATTTGTAAAAGATAACCTAGATTCAAATAAAAATAAAAAAGTTGCGATGTTTTGTACAGGTGGAATTCGTTGTGAAAAATCTACTGCATATCTTATGGAGCAGGGCTTTGAGGATGTATTTCATTTGCAGGGCGGTATTCTGAAGTATTTAGAAGAAGTGCCAAAAGAAGAAACGCTTTGGGATGGTGAGTGTTTTGTTTTTGACAATCGGGTAGCTGTAAATCATGATTTAGAAAAAGGTAGCTATGAACAATGCTTTGCTTGTCGTTATCCCATCAACCAAGAGGAAATGCAAAGTGAAGCATATAAAGAAGGTGTGAGTTGTCCGCATTGTATTGACAGTGTTAGCGATGATCAACGAGAGCGTTTTGCCGAACGTGAAAAACAAATTTTATTGGCCAAAAAGCGTGGAGAAAAACACATTGGCGGAGAAGTTAAAGAAATTATAACAAAACGGCATGACATGAAAATCAGAAAAAAACAACAAGCCAGGAAACAATGTTCTAAGTAAAAGAGTTTGCCCGAGATTATAAGTTAACTTTCACAAAAAGGAATTTCAGACATGGCATTTATGGCTTGAAATTTACTGGCAAAGCATTTGTTATTGATGGGTTTAGACTGGATATTTAAATTAATGATGGTGTAGTCGAAATCTGTAGGGCAATTAATGGTTTTGTATTTTCTTTTTACCACTTTACAGAATTTTGTTTTCATTTGTGTTTTTTCTGCTTGCTCAAGTTTACGTTGGTACTTTCTGAATTCAAAGTTGTCTAAATTACAAACGGTATTACTTTTCATTGCTGAAAAAACAGAATCTATTGAGCTGTAACAGACTGTTTTTTCACCAATCATATCATTGTTTTTGGTGACAAATGAATACCCTTCCTCACAGAAAAATTCTTGTCGATTTTTGTCATTTGGTTCTAATCTCTTGCATTGACCATATTGTGCAAACTGTTGATTCCAGTTTTGTCTTTTGTTGTGAAGTTGTGTTTTTGAGAGTTGACAGTACTTGTAGCGATTCATCTGTTCTTTAATTTGAGAAATACTGTTGTAGCAAGTATTAAATTCGCCATCGGGAAAGCCAAAATCATCTGTTCCAATAATCATAAACCCTGTTTTACAAAACTTCCCATCTTTAGAGTGTTTTCCATACGACAGGGTTTTACACGAAGATGTTCTCAGGTTCATCATGGCTTGTTGTGTTTTTTTATTTTCGCTATTTTCGAATTTTTGTTGATTCCAAAGGTCTTGTTTGTGCATCTGTTCCAATGTTTTATCGGAGATGTTTTGGTTATAGAGCATGGCAATATAGTATTTGTCAGTATATGAGAGTGTGTTAGATTTCAACTTCGGAAGTGTTTGTAAGATGCTTTGCTCATCACCGGCTATATTTTTTAAGTCATAGTGCATTATTGACAAAATATCATAATCTGATTCTATAAACACTTCTGCATTGTTAATGTTGGAAAGGTTTTCTTTACACCAAGCTCTGGATTGTTGTTGGTTTTTTACACAAACCTGGATTAATTTTTGATTATTGAATGCCGATGGTCTGTCAGTTCTCTGGTGTTCGTGTCCCAAACCCAACATATGTCCAAACTCATGTAGAATTGTCATTTTTCTGAAAATAATATTGTCAGATAAATTCCCCAATTGGATTGTACCATTTACTGCACCTTTTGTAGATTGGTTGCTACTGCCTTTGAATGTAATTTTATAATAGGGTTTAAATGAAAACAGGCTTGGCTTCTTATCGGTATAAATAAATTTGATACCTGTGTATCGTTGCCATAAGTTTGCAAATTTTTTAACCTCACTTTTCTGTTGCGCCGTACCATCTAAAAAATAGAAAGTAATGGTTTCCTGGTTCCATATTTTTGTGTCTTCATAAAAAACAAAAGCATCGGATGTGGCCGTCCAAATTAATACAATTAATAGTGTGATTTTCCTCAATTGGCAATACCAAACTTCACTTGTGGTATCAGTTGTTCAGATAACTCTGTGGGTTTTAAGAAAATCCTTTTTTCGGGTATTTTATAATCCTCAATCAAAGCTTTCTGTATTTTTTCTGATCTTAGTTTGCCTATTTTTTGTAGCTGAATTTCTGTTTCTTGAGAAAAAGTTTTCAGCAAATCACGCCAAGCATTTTCTGCCAATTGTGAATGATTGAGTACACCATCTTTGCTGGCATTTATCTCTAAAGTATTCCATTGCTCTATATTTATTAATTTTTTATAAGTTTTCTTCAATGCTTTAATCGATAAAACATCAGATAAATCTGGCATGTTGTCCAGTTGCATCGCGTTCAATAACAATTGTGTGTTCAGCGCCTTATAGTCTTCAATGGTATTAATTGTACTAAATAGCTCAAGGATTAAGGCGGGTCTTTTTTTAAGGATAGATTGCATGGCTTTGAGTTTTTCTTCTTCGCCGGGTACCAAATCTGCAGTGCCCGCTTGGAATTGTATTCCGCTCATGTCTAAATCGACACCTCCTGGTATCAATTTCCCCAATAGCTTAAATGGTGATGCGACTATTCCTGTAATCAGTTTAAAAAATGCCTTGAATACCAAACCACCATAACTAAAAGAAGGGTCATCAACGCGACCACTTACTGGCATGTTAATTGTCATTATGCCCTTGTTGTTGGTTAGTAAAGAAATAGCCAGTTTTAAAGGGAGATTAATGGCATCTTCATTCTGTATTTTGTTGCCCAATTGTAATTGATTGAATTTTAAATTATTGACGCCTTTCAATAGTCTTTTGTTAAGCTTGTAATTTAGTTTGAAATCTGCTTTCCCACGGTTAATAGGGAACCCCAAAAACTTGGTTGAATAAGTTGAAAAGTTTTGTAAGTCAAGGTTACTTATATTAATGGATAAATCAGTATATGATTTATCTGAAAGAGGGTTTATTTTACCTAAAACATCTAATTGTGCATAGGTGTCGAGCGTGCCCTTGAGCTTGACATCTGCTTTAGATATATTGGCACTGGATAAGCCTTTTATTGTGCCATTTATTTTTGTTAAGGTTGATTGGTAACTGGGTTTTATACTGCGATCTATAAAGCTTGTTTGCGAATCAATAAGTTCAACTTGTTTAATATTGATTATCCAGTCATTTTTTATGTCCTTTAATTCATCTTCAATTTTTTGTTTCTCTTGTTGGTCTGATATTAATGTACGGATATTAAGTTTGCTGTCATTAGAAACGATCAAACTGCCTTCTGCTTTGTCCAGCCTAATATTATTTAGGTCAATGGTTTTGGAGGAAGAATTAATGGCATTTTCTGTAAACTCTAATTGGGCCACTTTAAGAAAGGTTTGATTGTTTTCATCAAGCAAATCCAAGTCGTTGAATTTTATCCAACCTGTGCTTTTGTATTCATCATCAACCATACTAAATGTTTGATGCATAGAGAGTAGGCCTCTTTCTATGTTTATTTTTATGTCATTAGGAATCCAAGCCTGAGATGAAACCAAGTTAATATCGCTTACATCAATTATTGAATCAATTTTCAATGGTTTGAATTGGACTGTTGCTTGTAAAGCAACTGTGCCAGCATTATCTGGTATGATGGTAAGTTTAACCGTTGTGTTTTCTTGCTTGGTGCTGGATAGGTTGCTTATTTCTGCCGTTGTTATGGTGAGTTTATTCTGAAGTGATTGTGTGTTTTTACTTTTATTGAAAAGCATGGATGAATTTTTGATACTGATGTTATCAATTGCATATTGCCAGCTGTTCTCTGAAGAAGTCTTACCGGTTTCTTGGATATGCTGCCCATTCCACAACAATGTGTTGTTGTCTGAAAAACTGGCAGACACCTCTGAGTTACTTATATCAATTGCAGAAATATTCAATTGCATTTCTTGTAAATCAATCTGAGCCTGCTTGAGTTGTAACTTTGGTATTTTGACGGATGGTTGCTCGGGTTCTGAAGAGTTTGCACTAAAATTTTCTAAAGTTAATGTGGTTATGGTTAAATTCAAACCTTCTTGTTCATTGGCATTGAAGAAAAAATCACCATGTGCATCAATTAACCCAGACTGGTTATTGAAGCCATAAAATTGTTGTTGCTTATCGGCGATAAATTTAAACGCGGTTTCGGTAGAAAAATGGTTTAAAGACCAGTTTCCAGAGCTAGTCAATTGCGCATAATTGAATTTCCCATCAAACTTTGCTTTGTCTCCTTGGTCTGTTTTCAGAGATAATTCAAAGGTTGAAAATTTATCATCGGTTGAAAAATCAAGATTTTTAAAACCAATGGCATTGAATTTCAATTCAATTGGATTTTCAGATATTGTATCTAAAAAACTCAAAGAGCCTTGATTTATGTTTATGCTGGAAATATCCATTTTAAAAGGTTTTGATTCTTTTGAATTGGATTGTTTTATTTTTGGGTACTTTAGCTGGGTTGTATTTTTTTTATGTTCTAACAATAAAAAATAATGGGGCTTGTCTATTGCTATTTCTGCAATTGAAGTTTGACTGAAGATAGACTTGAATAGATCTAAATTGATCAATAATTTTTCTGAGGAAAACCAAGTTTTTGAATCAATATCAGTGATTTTCACATTTTCAATTTGCGTAGTAAAGCTATAAGGGTTAAAGCTTAACGAATCGAAATCAATATTTGAGTTTAATTGATTGGATGCAATTAGAGTGATTTCTTTTTTGATGTAGTATGGAACAGCAAGAAACCCGAGAGCAGAGTAAAGGAGAAATAAAACCACAACCCAAAAGGTTATGGATTTATAAATGGGTTTCTTACTGTCCATGAAATGTATTTTACCTGTATTATGGTTAAGTTATTGTTAACTGTTTGTTAAAGTTTTATTTTACTCTCATTCCTGGCTCTGCACCTTGATTTGGCTCAAGAATATACAAATCTTCGCCACCTGGGCCTGCTGCCAAAACCATGCCTTCAGACAAACCGAAACGCATTTTTCGTGGTGCCAGATTTGCCACCATTACCGTGTTTTTGCCAATCAAATCTTCAGGCGAATAAGCAGATTTAATCCCCGCAAATACATTTTTAGTAAGACCACCTAAGTCTAAAGTTAATTGCAATAATTTATCAGCACCTTTTACATGTTGTGCATCCACTATTTTAGCTATGCGCAAATCAATTTTGGCAAAATCATCAAAAGCAATTTCATCACTAATAGGATCATCTGCCAATGGACCAGTTATTTGAGGGTATGTTGGCTCATCAACAATCGCCATTAAATCTTCCTTGGAATCTTCTATCATAGCTTCAACCGATGCCATTTCGATGCGAGTGATTAATGGTTTGAACTTATTGATTTCATGACTAAGCAAAGGTGAATCAATCGCATCCCAATTATTCACTTCAGTATTTAAAAACTCAGATGCCTTGGCCGCAGTATCGGTGACCACAGGTGATAACCAGGTAATCAACACGCGAAATAGATTGATACCTGTTGAACATACTTGATGAACTTCTTCTTGTTTATTTTCATCCTTTATCGCTTGCCAAGGTTCCATATCAGAAATATATTGATTGGCACTGTCGGCTAAAGTCATGATTATTTTAATTGCTTTGGAATACTTGCGGGCGAGGAATAAATCTGAAATTTCTTGTGTACTGTCGATGAAAGTTTGATATAACTCTGGGTTATGCAATTCAGCTGATAACTTGCCATCAAATTTCTTTTTTATAAACCCAGCACAACGACTGGCAATATTAACAATTTTCCCGACCAGGTCTGAATTTACTTTGGTCACGAAGTCTTCTAGGTTTAAATCTAAATCAACTATCTTGTCCGATAGTTTTGCAGCATAGTAATAACGCAAATAATCGGGTTTAAAATGTTTGAGATAGGTGGATGCATTGATAAATGTACCGCGAGATTTTGACATTTTAGCGCCATTGACAGTTACAAAACCATGTACATAAACCGCATCAGGCACTTTAATTCCAGAACCATGTAGCATTGCTGGCCAAAATAAGCTGTGGAAATATAAAATGTCTTTGCCAACAAAGTGCACCATTTGTGTATCGGCATCAGGAGCTATCCAATCTTCTATATCTTCGCCATTTTGTTCACAAACGTATTTTAAACAACCCAAATAACCCACAGGAGCATCCAGCCACACATAAAAATACTTGTCTTCGGTGTCAGGAATTTTAAAACCAAAATAGGGAGAATCTCGCGAAATATCCCACGATTGCAAACCCATATCAAACCATTCCTTGAGTTTGTTGATGACTTGGTCTTGTAATGCACCTTTGTTCATCCAGTCTTTAAGCATTTCCTCAAAGTTTTTTAGATTGACAAAATAATGCAATGATTCTTTGATAATCGGTGTTGCACCTGAAATAGTTGATCGTGGATTGATGACTTCTGTTGCATTGTAGGTAGCAGCACAATGTTCACAATTATCTCCATATTGGTCGGGTTGATGACATTTAGGGCATTCACCTTTGATGAATCTATCTGCTAAGAACATTTTCTTTTCTGGGTCAAACAATTGCTCAACAACTTTGGTGTCAATGTGTCCGTTTTCTTTGAGTTTGTTGTAAATTCTTTGCACCATAAATTCATTTTCAGGTGAATGAGTGGTGTGGTAGTGGTCATAAGAAACATTAAACCCTTGAAGAACTTCCCAGTGTTCTTTCCTAGTTCCCGCTACAAATTCTTCAGGCGAGATGCCTTCTTTCTCAGCACGCAACATAATCGGCGCACCATGTGAGTCTTCAGCACACAAATAACGTACCTGACGTCCCATAGCACGATTGACTCTCGCCCAAATATCAGATTGGGTGTGTTCGAGCATGTGTCCTAAATGAAGGGCGCCATTGGCATAAGGTAAAGCGGAGGTGATAAATAATTTTCTTGAGTCTGTCATGGAATGTTATGTTAATTAATGAATTAAGATTGGTATTATCTCATTAATTTAGTACATTGTATAACTATGAAGAATAAATTTATAAAGCTTATTAATAAATTAAATTTCTATGTATTTTTGTTTTTAATGCTGGTCATGATGAATTATAGAAGTTTGTTGGTTGATAAAGTTTATGGGAAGAAAACAGGCTGTATGGGTTGTTACAAATCATGGGTGCTAAGTGTCGATGCAAAGCTCATGTTTTTTTTCTTAATATTTGTATATTTTGCATTTGTCTTAAAAAATTTATTACTTAAGGGTTTCATCGAGAGTAATTCTTTTGGTTTTTACCGTATATTACCTAACTGATGTTTATCTTTTTAAATTCCTCCATCAAAGATTATATTTCTCAGATGTGACAACTTTTTTTGATAGTGCGACCATTAATGAAGTTTTTCTAAGGGATGTTGGTAACCATACTGTTGGTATGTTGTTGGTTTTATTTGGTTTTGGTTTTGTATTCTTTCATCGAAAAATAAAACTATTCATGTTAGATAAAATCATGATCTCTTCATTGATGGTGTTAATTATTGGTTTATGGTTTTTTGTCAGCGAATCAAATTATGTCAATAGTATAGGTATTAGAAACATTGTAGAAATTAATTACAGGTCAAAAGCTTCGATAGATTATGATGAAAAAACATTAAAGATATTGGGGGAAAAAATTTCAGATGTTGAATCACTAATTTGTAAAAGTAATGGTCTGAATCTTAAAAAAAATGTCATATTATTGGTTTGGGAATCACTGTCCATGTATCACAGTAAACTGTTTTCTGGATTAAATGATTGGACGCCGCATTTAGATAATTTGGCCAAAAACAACCGTTATTATAGCAATTTCTTTGCCAATAATTTCACCAGTTCGCATGGTAGAATTGCATTGTTAACCGGAGAAAAAACCTTTAAACACATAGATGCGAAATTATTCGGGAAAACACGTGTGGGTTTTTGGAATACTCAAAGGAATTTGCCTAAGTTGTTTAGATCAGCAGGTTATTCAACCAGTTTTCTTGATGCCGCAAATTTAAAGTTCACCCAAACGGGCGAATACATGGAAGCTATAGGCTTTGATTATGTTGAAGGACACAATTATAAGGGTTATAGAAATAAGAAAAGATATGGATTTAATTCGGTTGCTGACAAAGTTCTCTTAAACAGAGTTGTAGATTTTGTCAAGGATCAAGAAATCCCCTTTTTCTCTACAGTCATTACAGTAACTACACATCCCCCTTTTGTTAACCCTGATACAAACAAGCCTTCTCAAGAAGGAGCAATAAAGTATGTTGATCAAGCAGTGTTTGATTTCTATCAAGCTTTAGAAAAAGCCAATTATTTTGAAGATGGATTATTGGTTATAGTAAGTGATCACAGAAGTATGACACCTGTTTCCAAAGAAGAAACTGAGAGATATGGAAAACAAGCCGTTTCAAGAGTTCCTATGGTCGTTATTGATAAATCCTATAGCGGCAATACCAATACAACTGAGTACCTTCAACAGTCAGATTTATTGAATTCTTTTGATTACTTGATCAATGAAAACCACTGTTATAGAGAGGGTGAAGGGAATGTTTTTTCAGACCCCGCTCAACCCTCTACTTGTGTTTTTCACACGCGTGGGGATTACCGCGATAATTTGGATATCTATTGCGATAATAGTAATCAATCAGCCACTTTAAAGTTATACGGTGATAAGACAAAAGTCATTGAAGGAAGTTTAAAAAATGAGCAATCAATCATTGAAATGATCAATACCTCAAGAATAGGGGCTAGAAATAGGCATAAAAAATTATTTGGAGCTCAAAAGTAACAAATGATTAGTAAATTATTTTTCCTAGATTAAAATAAAATGGTTTTTAAATTAAAATACCTTTATGTTAACTCAACAACAATATAATAGTTTTGCCGAACAAGGCTATAACCGCATTCCTTTGTATCGCTGTGTTTCAGCGGATTTAGATACGCCGTTGAGTGCGTGGCTAAAGTTGGCCAATGGAAAAAACACCTTTTTGTTGGAGTCAGTTGTGGGTGGTTCTCGTTGGGGAAGGTATTCGATTATTGGTTTATCGGCGGATATTAATTATGTGGCACGCGATAATCAAATCACCAAATATGTGTTGGGAGAGATTGAAGAAAGTTACTCATGTGACAATGTATTGGATGAATTAAGAGAGATAAAGTCTGAATACAAAGTGCCTAAAATTGCTGAATTGCCCGCATTTAATGGTGGTTTGGTCGGTTACTTGGGTTATGAAATCATTGAACACATAGAGGATAAACTCAAAGGCAAAGCACCCAAGGATGAATTAAATATTCCTGATGTAAATTTAATGGTGGCAGAAGAGATTGCTGTGTTTGATAATTTGGCAGGCAAGGTTTGGATTATTATTCATGCCAATCCTGAAGATGATATGGCTTATGCCAAAGGACAAAAAAGATTAGACGAATTAACCCATAGATTACGAAGTGGATCAACAGGTTATGCCGAAACCATCAATCAAAATATCATTGATAAATCTGATGTGAAAATGTCGTTTACCCAACAAGAATTTGAACAGGCAGTTAAACAATGCAAAGATTTAATAGAAGCAGGTGATATTATGCAAGTGGTATTATCACAACGCATGAGCACCCATTTTAATGCAAGACCACTGGATGTATACCGTGCATTGCGCGCATCAAACCCAAGCCCTTATATGTATTTCATGGACTTTGAAGATTATCAAGTGGTGGGCTCTTCACCTGAAGTGTTGGTCAGAAAAGAGGGGGATACTGTCACTTTGCGTCCCATAGCAGGAACCCGTGTTCGAGGTAAAACCAAAGAAGAAGATGATGCATTGGCAGAAGAATTGCTTAATGATCCGAAAGAATTGGCAGAGCATTTGATGTTAATTGATTTGGGTAGAAACGATATTGGACGAGTGGCAGAAATTGGTTCGGTTGAATTGGTGGACAAAATGATTATCGAAAAATACTCACATGTCATGCACATTGTCTCCGAAGTACAAGGCAAATTGCAAAGTGATAAAGACAATATTGATGTCCTAAAAGCGGTATTCCCAGCTGGAACTTTATCAGGCGCAGCCAAAGTCAGAGCGATGGAGGTGATTGCAGAGCTAGAACCCGTCAAACGCAATGTTTATGCTGGAGCAGTGGGTTATTGGGGATGGCACGATGATATGGACTGGGCAATTGCGATACGCACGGCGGTAATTAAAGATGAAATGTTGCATATTCAAGCAGGAGCAGGTTTAGTGGCAGACAGTGACCCTACAAAAGAATGGGAAGAAACCTTAAACAAAGGCAAAGCAGTGTTCAATGCTGTTAGTATCGCCGCTAAAGGAGAATTATAATGTTGTTGATGTTGGATAATTACGATTCATTTACTTATAATTTGGTGCAATATTTTGGAGAACTCGGTTGCGAAGTCAAGGTCTTCAGAAATGATGAAATCACAGTAAAAGAAGCACTGGCATTGAATCCAAGTCAAGTGGTGATTTC
Organism: Gammaproteobacteria bacterium; assembly: GCA_024280395.1. Lineage (GTDB taxonomy): Bacteria > Pseudomonadota > Gammaproteobacteria > Xanthomonadales > Marinicellaceae > NORP309. Next base: position 40,851 of record JAJRQG010000095.1, read on the forward strand.
ACCAGGTCCTTGTAATCCTGATTTGGCAGGTATTTCCATGGAATTAATCAAAGCATGTACAGGAAACACACCTTTATTGGGTGTTTGTTTGGGCCATCAATCCATCGGACAAGTCTTTGGCGGTAAGGTAATCGGTGCTAAGAAAATCATGCACGGAAAGACTTCAATGGTGAAGCACAACAACAGCAATGTTTTTACAGGCATTGAAAATCCTGTAAAAGTCACCCGCTACCATTCACTTGTGGTTGAAAAATCTTCATTGCCAGATTGTTTAGAAATTACCTCATGGACAGAGGATGAGCAAGGGGATTTCGATGAAATCATGGGCTTTAAGCACAAAGAATATGCAGTTTCAGGTGTGCAATTTCACCCGGAAAGTATATTGACCGAGCATGGCCATCAGATGCTGAAGAATTTTTTAGAAGGAAAGTAAATCAATTATTAATGATTAATTAAAGATCAAGAGCAATTCTCGCACAGCGACACGGCGAACGCAGCGGTTACAAGCAAGAAAACACTTGAATATTGTTTTACACAATATAGCAATTAAGGCCATGTATAAACAAATTACCTTTAGGTTTTTGTTGTATCCGCTGCGCCGCCGCGCGAAAATTTTTTTACTACAAAATATAGGCAAAATTAAATGACCTGGATAAAAACCATAAAATACACAGAAGCAACCGGTAGTTTGCTTAAACTATACAATCAGGTTAAGGGGCCTGATGACAATGTGGACAACATTATGTTGGCGTATTCTTTGCGGCCGCACAGTATGCAAGGTCATATGACGATTTATAAATATGTATTGCATCATCCCAAAAATACCATTGATAAGTGGTTTTTGGAGTGTATTGGTGTATATGTGAGCATCCTTAACCAATGTGATTATTGTGTTGAACACCACTTCAGCGGTATGGCCCGATTAATCGGTGATAAAAAACGTGCTGATGCGATTAAAGAAGAATTGATTTCGGGCATTCATTATGTGCTTGATCAAAAACAAATCATGGCGTTGGATTATGCAAAAACATTAACTCTTAATCCAGCTACCTTAAATTCAGAGATTATTGATACATTGCGTGATTTGGGTTGGGATGATGGAGAAATCTTAGAAATCAACCAAGTGGCTGCTTATTTTAATTATGCCAATCGTACTGTGCTGGGTTTGGGTGTTAATACCCTGGGTGATGACATAGGTTTGTCACCGAATAATTCCGATGACCCAGATGATTGGAA
>JAJRQG010000096.1 GCA_024280395.1 Gammaproteobacteria bacterium
ACCTAAATGAATTTTGTTATCGGTTTAACCGAAGATATTGGGAACCACAAATTCCTAATAGGCTATTGACGCTATGTATAGCTAATAGCCGTGTCGGAGTTGTGGAACAGGAATTTAGTGCATAGCCATGAAATCATTTAAAAAACAATTCAATTATTCGCCGACACAAGTGCGAGCAAAGTTGTTAAGTTTAACTCAATACCAACTACCCAAACTTGATGAGGATAAAAATATGAAAGCTAAAATAGTGACACTGGATGAGATAAAAGTTATCGCTGCACGAGGTGTGGGAACTTATGAAGAAATTGCTCCAGAAGCATGGGGGCGACTCATGAAGTTTGCTTATGGCAATGGATTAATGAAAGGCGATGTGCGCCGTTTTGGCGTTTCGTACGATGATCCTAATATTACCGAGCCGGATAAAATTCGTTATGATGCTTGCCTAGATTTGTATGTTGATATCTCTCAGGGAGATAATTTAAAGAACATGACAATTGGAGGGGGTAAATATGCCCAGTTTATGCATATGGGTAGTTATGATGATTTAGACCAAACGTATCATTATATTTTTAATCAATGGCTGCCCAAAAGTGGCCATGAGTTGCGTGATGATCCATGTTTTGATTTGTACTTGAATAAAGACCCCAGACGCACCAAACCAGAAAATTTAAAAACGATTGTGCATGTACCAATTAATACATGTTATAAATAAAGGATAACTAACAATCGAAAAATTGTAATACCAGTCACACTTTTGAAAATTAGTTGGATCGATCTTCTGTGTTAACAGTGAAGAATTTGTAAAGCGAGTTGTACTTTGGTAAATTTTAAGGTATTACAAAATGGATGAAGTCAATTTTAAATAAAAGTTTTAATTTTTCAAAGTGGTTAGTTATTATTGCATGTGGGCTTTTCTCGTTACAAACTCAGGCAACACACATATTTGGAAGTAGTTTTGAAGAGAGTGATGCTCAGGTTTCTTTCGGGCAGGCTGGCATGCACGCGGTTGAGGTTCCATATCAAGAACCAACCGAGCTAACTACAATTTATTATCCAAGTGATGCCAGTGCGGCAAACAAGGTTCCAGTTGTGTTTTTTGTTCCTGGATTTGGTGGAACAAATCCAAGCCAATACAATTCTATTTTGCATTTTGTCGCCAGTCATGGATATGCGGCTGTTTTCGTTGAAGACAATAATAAATTTGATTTTTCATCAGCAGATATGATTGAAGATATCATTGCCATGGTTGCTGATAGAGTTACAATATTGGACACAACAAGGATTGGTGTGATTGGTCATTCTAGTGGTGGTGGATATGTCTTTAATATTTTGGATAAACTGAGTGATGACCACGGATTTGGCACTAATGGGCGTTTTATTTTCACCATAGACCCATGGTTTGCTTTTGATATGATGCAGGCAGATATGTTGAGTCTGCCTAGCAATACAAATGTTATTGTTCAGCAATATGGTTTAGGTGGAAACAATATAGAAAATGGCACCGATGCACGCATTGCCTTAACCGAATACTATTTATTGGAATCAATTGCTGATAATAAAAAAGATTATCAAGTTCATACTAATGCAAATCATAATTATCCCTATGATGTTGGAGCTGGTATAGATTACACAAACAAGCAAATAATTTTAGCTCCACTGGATGCTTTGCTGGAATACACCTTTGTCAACCCAAACAATTTAGTTGCGCATGATGCTGCACTAGAGCTAGGCAATGATGATCCTTATGCCGATGGCAATGGTATTCAAATGGTTCTGCCAAGAGACGATGGACAAATTTTATATCCTTGTAATGGTTATGACTTTACTGATCAAGATATAGATTTTTGTGATATAAAGGGCTATCCCAATTCAGCAAAATTTACCAGAATTCTAACCAATGTTAATACTATCCAACCTACATTAGGTGGCTTGCCAAGCACTGATGCAGCGTTTGGAACTAGAATTACACGTTTAACCGAACGTGTATTACAACAGGATATTTACAATGGTGTTTGGAATGGAGGATCACGAGGTAATCACCATCCTTATCCCAAAATTCAGGCGTGGAATGCTGACATGACCATGATAAGGATGAATTATCGAATCTATGATGCAGATACCTTGTTAGAAATTCCATTAACCACGCCCAGTGGTAATTATCCATTAACAACCAACACATGGGACACCGGTGATTTGTATTACATCAATGGTGCACTAAATGAACGAAAGTGGTCAACAGTTGACCCTAATGTATTTTATGGTATATATTTATCAGGCACTAATGGTCAGTTTTGGCAGGGTACTATTAATAGAGACAATGCTTTGATTACTTATCCTGCAACAGCGATACATACGTTTGTCGGTGAATATGAAAAATTTTCATTGGGTAAATTTGAAGGCAATATTTCTTATGATGATAATTTGGTGGTTTTTGCAGCCAGAAAAATAGGACAAGTTTATTTAACCGCAATTGTCTATGATAAAGCAACTGACACAATACTTGCTCAAAAAGATTTTGATGGCAATAATGGCAATGCTTTTATCGAATGGACTGATCCAGATCAAAATGCAGTGCCACCAATTGTTCAAATCTTTGATTGGATGAGTGTCTCGCCTCTTGGTAATCATATTTTGATCAGTACTGACGGCAATATCGAGCAATATGATATGAACCTTGGTTTCGTCAGGCAACTAGCGATTGAAGCCAATCACGGAGATATGGGCATTGCACAAAATGGCGAAGAAGTTTTTGTGCAATTTAAATTTCAGGCTCCACAAGGCATTTACGCCTATAAACTCAGTGATGGCTCGCGTATCCAACTTCTTCCTTCAAAATACAATGGCGGACATGTCTCCTGTCGAAACTACCAGCGCCCAGGTTGGTGCTATGTGAGTGTAACCAAAGAAGGTTATCGCGAAGTTTTTGCTCTGCGTATCAACTTTGCAGATCAGGCCAAACATGTTGTCAATCGTTTTGTCCAAACACACACACGCTCTTACAATGCAGCAGGTAACTCCATGAACTCGCTAGGAAACGTAAGCCCAGATGGTAAACGTGTACTGTTCTTCACCGATTGGGAGCAAAACCCTCTTGATTATTATGACAGAGATACCTATCAAGCACAAAAAATTGATTGAAATTTCATGTATAATGAATCCAAAAGAGAGAATTTAAATGCCAATACATGAAATAAAACACCCTTTGATACAACACAAAATTGGTTTGTTGCGAGAACGCGATATAAGCATTAAATCCTTTCGTGAAATCACATCTGAAATAGGCATGTTGTTGACTTATGAAGCCACAAAACAATTGTCACTTGAAGCCATCACAATAGATACATGGGCAGGACAAACCCAGGTTCAACAAATCGCAGGCAAAAAATTATCTATAGTGCCGATATTGCGCGCAGGACTTGGAATGCTAGATGGTGTTTTGCAAGTTATTCCCAATGCCCGTGTGTCGGTAGTGGGTTATGAACGCGATGAAGAAACACTCGAAGCCCGCGCCTATTATGAAAAAATGGTTCCCGAAATTGAACAACGCCAAATATTGGTGGTTGATCCGATGTTGGCAACAGGTGGAACTTTTATTGCTACCTTAGATGCTTTGGTAGCAAAGGGGTGTGAAAACATCATTGGTTTATTTTTAGTAGCAGCACCCGAAGGATTAGAAGCCGTATTTGCCAAACATCCCGATGTAGAAATCTATGTGGCTGCTGTTGATAGCCATTTGAATGAAAATGGTTATATCTTGCCGGGTTTAGGTGATGCGGGTGATAAGATTTTTGGGACACGTTGAGCAAGTTTATTGTCTAGATATTAAAGGAATAACTGTAGGTTTGGTTTTACCAAACAAATTCTACATCAATGTTTGGTAGAACCAAACCTACAAACCAAAGGAATAAGCTCAGAAATTTTATCTAAGGTTTGGTATTGAATATCTTCTAATTCACTGTCATGTATGACTTCGTGTTGCCAAGTAGTATGAAACGGAACATGAATGGCATTGGCACCAATCTCAACCAAGGGTAAAATATCTGATTTTAAAGAATTGCCAATCATTAAAAACTCTTCAGGTTTGATATCCAAATGACTCAGTAATTTGCAATAATCAGTGGCCTTTTTATCGCTCATGACTTCAATGTGATGGAAATACTTAAACAAGCCTGATTTCTCGAGTTTTCTTTCTTGATCCAATAAATCGCCCTTAGTCGCCATAATCAGACGGTGGGTTTTGGATAGGGTTTTTAAAACCTCCTCAACTCCATCCAATAGTTCCACAGGTTTATTTAACATGTTTTTGCCAATTTCAATAATGGCATTCATGGTCTCTTGATTGACCTTATTATTTGAAATTTTCAAGGCCGCTTCCACCATAGACAACACAAAGCCCTTGATGCCATAACCGTAAATCGGTAGATTCTCAATTTCAATTTTGAACAACTCTTGATCAATCTGATTGATGGTCTCGTACCGTTGCAACAACTGACCAAACTCCAATTCCGCCTCACGAAAATAAGTCTCATTCACCCAAAGCGTATCGTCTGCATCGAACCCGATGACTTTTATATTTTTGTACATGTTTATATTCTGTTGTAGGGTGGGCTTGCCCACCGATTTTTAAAGCGTAACGCAAAGGGTGCTAAGAAGGCGCAAAGGTCGCTAAGTTTAATAAATATTCAAACATCTGAACTCTGGGAACATTTTAGCAATACCTGAATAACACCACTTATCTTTTTCTTTAAAAGGTATTGTTTGGTCGTATGAACTTAAATAATTATTATTTATTTTTAAATTGTCAATTGATTCAGAGTGAATTATTAATCTCATCAATTGGAGTTTCATATCTATATCAAAAACTCTTGCTTGGTAAACTAAGTAATCTCCATTTGAATAACTCATTAACATATGACCAGTATAATTTCTTATTTGATCCTGCTGAACATTATTATTAAATAACAAATACTCTTGATAAAATAATTTAGGTGGGAGTTTTGTAATTCTTAAGAGATGTTTTACAATGCCATTATATTGCGTATTAACAGTTAAATTTGGTTTCGAAGAAAAGAAATATAATAAACGAATTATTCCTTGGGTAAATGGTGTTCTATTTTTTTTAGGTTTTACTAATCTGTTTATATCAGATGTCCAATCAAATAGCATTTTCATCCATTTAGAATGCTCTTCATACATTGCTTTATACAAGCTCATTTCAGAAGATGATAATGGTTTGAACTTAGACTGATTAGTCTCTGTATTTAAATTTGAAATACCTTTTTGATATAAATAATTGAAAAGCTCAATATTTTCATCAATAAGAGATAACACTATCATCTTTGCAATAAGTGTATCAGCCTGTTTTAAAAGATTCTTGAGTTGATTTAATTCATTCAACAATGGATTGGTTATGTTGTCCAGTTTTTGTAATAGAGAAATATGATATATCTTTTGGGCAATTGAAATTGTGCTGAAACTAGGAATTGCAGACTCCATTCTTGTATCTGCAATTTGTGAAAAATGATGAAAACTTAAAAATGTTATATACCTAGATTTGTAAAAACCGTATCCACTTAGTAACAAGTCAACATTTTTCTTATTTTTCAATATTTTTTCTATGCACTCCTTTTCATGTTTTTTGCACAACAGATCATTTTCAGGAGTTTGGTATAGAGGGTAGTCATTTAAAAATCCTAATTCTAAAGGGTGCTGCTCATATTCGTATAGTTTATCTTCTTCTAGCAGTTTTTCTAAAATCTCCTTTCCTGTCTCATATGGGTTATCTGTCTTTACATTCATGCCCCACAAGTAAACATAAGCATTATCTTCCCAAATAATTTCAGGTTGGTGGTTAATATACTCTTCGACTTCTGGATCTAATTTATCATCGGTATATATTAAAGCAATAGAGCGTATGATTTGAGCCAAGTCGAAGTTGTTATTGGTTTCATTAACTCTATCATTTGCATCAGAAATTGAACTATTCGAAAGCAATAGAAGCAGAAACAATTGCATCAACCCTATATTTTCAAAGTTTCTTTGCGTTACTAAAAATCTTACCACGGCAATTCGGTGCCATCGGTGTGCCAAAAGCCACCAGTATTGTTCATATTGAGTTCTTCGATTCTTTGGATTAAACCTTTGGCAGATTCATTGGCATTGATCAATCCACTGCCGCCAGTCATATCGGTGCGCACATAGCCTGGATGAAGTAGTGCAACGGCGATGCCTTTGGGTTTTAAATCATGTGCCAAACTGCTGCCAACCATGTTTACTGCTGATTTACTCATGCGATAGCCATATTGGCCGCCTGATCCATCTTCGATAGAACCCATGCGGCTGGTGATGATGGCGACTTTTGAACCTTGGGATAAATTGGGCAGCAGATTAGCGGTGACTCGCAAGGGTCCCAGTGTGTTGATTTCGTATTGCATGCGCATGGCATCAAAATCCAAGCTGTCTAGACTCATGCTTTGTAAGAAACCTGCATTGTTAATCAATAAGTCAATTTGTTGGCCTTCTAGTTTTTCTGCCAGTTCAAGAATAGAATCAGAATTTGTAACATCAACACCAGTTTCAATTTGGCAGTTCAGTGCTTCAAGCTCTGGACTGCTTTGGCGACAAGTCGCGATGATTGTATGGCCTTTTTGTTGCAGTTGTTTTGCCAGTTCTAGGCCGATTCCACGGTTGGCACCTGTGATTAATGCAGTTTTCATGTGCTTTGTTTCTTGTATGGGGTTCAATAGGATATAATTTCATGTCCATAAAATCAATAAAACAATGAAATATATAATTGTCACCGCTTTAGAAGATGAAGCTAAAGGCTTAGAAAAGTATGCACCAGTTGTTCACACAGGTATTGGCAAAGTCAATGCCTGCATAAAGTTGTACGAAGCAATATTGAAATACCAACCAGGCTTGGTGTTAAATTATGGCACTGCTGGAGGGATTTCTACCATGAGTGGATTGCATAAAATAGCCCATTTTGTACAAATTGACATGGATGTTAGGGCTTTGGATTTTCCTCGCGGCGTTACACCATTAACAGGTGAAGAATTGCCGATTAAACAAGGCATTGTTTTGGGAACTGGAGATAGTTTTATTACCGATACTCAAAAACAACTAGAAGGTTTAGGGATTGAAATTGATATGGTGGATATGGAAGGTTATGCATTGAAAAAAGTCTGTGAGCATCACGGTGTTGATTTTGAAGCCTTTAAATTTATTAGTGATAATGCCAATGAGAGCGCGGGTGATGATTGGAAAACAGCGGTTAGCTCGGGAACCTATTTGTTTGAGGCGTTGTTGCTGAATAACTTTGGAAAATCAAGTTTGAAAATATGAACTAGAAAATTGATATTGTATACATTCGCTGGTAATTTTGTGTCTGAATGGGTATTATATTAATACATGCTTTTATATTGTTCAAATAGCGATAACGAAATTCAAATGGTGAGGGACAGTTGATGTTTTTCTTACTTAAAGTTCCTTTGTTTTTATTATTCATGATGGCTTTTTCTAGTCATGTTAATGCCAGTTATTCCAAAATTTATGATAAAGAGCTCAATACTCTTTCAGTAACCGATCCTAAGTTAGCAATAAAAACCACAAAGGAGTTGTTGGTTCAAGCAAGATTGCAAGGGGATTATAAAAGGCAGTTGGTTTTGCATTTCTATTTGGCGGAATCTTATTTCACTTTATCTAAAATTCCAAAAGTCGGTACAGTTGTTTCAGATGCACTTATAATAGCGAGAAAGCACAATGATATTCGATTCATCAGTGAATTTTTAGGTTTAGAATCCTATGTCTTGGGTTATAAAGGTGAGTTGAGACAAGCCAGCAAGAAGGCCAATTTGGCATTGCAGTTTGCCAAAGAAACAGACGACTATCGGCTTATCGCTTCGATGATGTCAGTTAGGGCTCAAGCACATTTGTCCAGTGAGAATTATTCTTTGGCGCTTAAAGATATTCAGTCAGCACTCACTATATTTAAAGAATACCAAGATAGAGAAAATTTAACCTCCAACTATAATTTATTGGCATTGATTTACGATTCAATAGGGGAGTACGATAAAGCAATCAAGTATTATGATGTTTCTTTGTCCTTTGATGATTCGGGATCTTTGTATAATCAAGCAACAATTTATTATAACAAAGGGACTACTTTCGTTTATCAAGGGAACAGAAAACTGGCAATAGAGAACTTGAATTCAGCTATGGAATTATCATTGAAAATAAATGATGAGGTAATATTGGCGTATGTCAGAAACAGTTTAGCGGATTTATATATTCAAGAGAAGCAATATACAAAAGGCCAAGATTTGGCCTTGTTGGCCCTTGATTGGTTTTCGGCGAATGAAGATTTATTGATGCACATTAACACCAATATATTGTTGGCAGAGGTCAGTATTAAGGATTTAAATTTTACTCAAGCTAAAGTTTTCATTGATGATATTGACATTCAGTTACAATCAATGACAACACCTAAAATTCAAATGGCAGTCTTGTGGATAAAAATAAAATATTTTGCAAAACAAGAACTTTGGAAAGAGGCTTATGAGTTGAGCCAAGAGAGTTTAATTGCAAGGGATGAACTCTATGAAAAGGACCGCAAAGGTTCTATGGATGAAATGAAATTAAAATACGATGTACAATTTGATCAGGAGAAAATGGCTTCATTACAGAAGCAAAATAAATTACAAAAAGAGGTGATAAGCCAAGAGCAACATAAACAACAATATTTTTTAGGTTTGATGGCTTTGGCGATATTGATGATAATGGGAGTTTATTATGCATATCGAAATCAACGCAGTATTAAGAGTAAATTATATTTGCTAACCATAACAGATGATTTAACTCAAATTGCTAATCGCCGTTATATATTGGAACAGTTAAGTCAACTTCATGAAGATACGCTAGTAAAAAATCAGTTGTATACAATCGTTATGTTAGATTTAGATAATTTCAAGTCTATAAATGATAAGTACGGTCATTTTAAAGGCAATGAAGTATTAATTCAATTTGCAAATGTTGCCAATTACACCTTGTCTGAAGGTTGTGAAGTAGGGAGGCTAGGTGGTGAAGAATGGCTACTGTTGTTGCCAAGTTATGACCGAGAGAAAACAGAATCAGTCTTGCGTAAGCTAAGAAAAAATTACAATAATCCTCAGTTGGTTTCACTTCCTAGCGAAAGTCAGTTACATTTCAGTTGTGGAGTGAAAACCTGTGAAGGAAAATGCATAGATGTTGAACACACACTTAAAGAAGTGGATGTCGCCATGTATAAAGCCAAAGAAAAAGGAAGAAACCAAGATGTTTATTGTTAAGGAGTCTCCGATAAATAGGAAACCTTAGGCTTTTAGTTATTCTCTTCATCAGGTTTTGAAAAATTATTCTGATTGATAAATGTTAACCATACCTTTTGAGTTTTTCTTGGCTTGAATTAACAAGTTGTCAGCAACTTCAACAAGCGCTTCGGGTAGATGCTCATGAAGGTTACTGTGAATAATAGTTGCTCCTATTGTTGTGTTTACTTGGATGACTTTGTTGTTATGCATGAGCGATATTTTATTTAATTTGTCATGAAATTGATGGATGAATTCTTCAACATCTGAGGTGTTTTTTCTGGTGATAGCGAGACAAAATTCATCACCACCATAACGCGCCAACAAATCATTGTGTTCTAATTCTTTATTCATGGTTTTGGTCATTAATATCAAAACTTTATCACCCAGAATATGACCATATTTATCATTGATTTGTTTGAAGTCATCTAAATCAACCATTAATATGCCAATGGCTTGATTGGTCTTGTTGGTATAGATCAATAAATTCATTAATTTGTTGGCAAAATTTTCAAATCTTAAAACTCCAGTCAGGCCATCAAATGTCGCTTTGTGGTAGTAAGACATGTTTTTGTGTCCCACAATAAAAGTTAATGCCAATGTAATGATAATTAATACCCACGGGCCTAAAGGGCTATAACTGGCAGCTTCGTTGGCAACAAAATAATCTTGTATGATTTCGCTTATTCCAAAAGCAATATACATAGTTACCACGATAGACATTACTTTTGAATATTCAAATTTCTTTTTGATTACATGTATTAATAATAGAACAACATATATTAAAGAGGGGATGGTTAGCAACTCTACAATTGAAACAAGAAAATACAACTGTTTTAATTCTGGTAAAAATACGCTTATTGGAATACAAAATAAGGCGATAGTTATACAGATTTGGAGGACTATTGGTATTTGTTGCTTGAAAAATGAAAAAATGAATAAAACAAATAACGAAAAAATCGCAAAGAACAGTATGACATTAAGTCTAAATAGGGCATTCAATGGAATGTCTATTATAAGAGCTAAGTTGTTGGAGGAAAGAATGTATGCAGACCACGCCAATAAAAACATACTGTAATACAGATTTTCTTTGCTGCTTATGTTAAAAATAAAATTTATCAGGTGAATAATGCTGAAAACAACCAATATAACGATGAATGCAAAGGAGATGTAGTTGGAGTTATGATTGTCAGATACCATAGATTGGTAAAATCCAATGTATGGGGAATTAACCATGATACCACCTGGTCTTGCCCCATTATAAACCCAGACTGATAAATAGTTTGTTTGGTTAAATTTCAAGAGTTCTAATGGGATCGAATACAATCGAGAATAGAAAACAGCTTTTTCATAATTGGGAGGAAATTCTCCAGTTTCACCAATTTTAACTCCGTTAATAAGAACTTTGTCAGCATCTCTAATGCGGTCAAAGTATATGCCTAGGGCTTTTTTTGAAAAGGAGTTGTCAATGGTAAACTCTTTATAAAGTATGCCGTATCCATCATAGTTCGGAACAACACTTTCCCATCCGCCAGGCAAAGAAATGGGCAGGCATGTTAACTCTGAAATATCTACTTTGGGAGTGTATGATTGTGTTGGACAAAATTTCCAACCCTGATCTAGTTTTAGGATTTCACGGTCGTTTTTTGCATGAATAGAATCCACATGAAACAACATAATTGTTGCTGCAATTAAAAACTTGAACATAGTACTGTTCATTGCCATTTTAAATATCCTTTTTTTTCAAGAATCATACTGATTTCACTATAGTTTATTTGATTTGCCGATTGTTGATTGGAAACCAAAAAACTTGTAAAAATAGATAAAATGTGTCAATTTATGAACTGTTTCTCAAAATACCAGTTAGTTTTAAAAAAGAGTAACAGTTTTTTCCGGTGTAATATTTCCCATAAAAAAAGCCAAACATGGTGTTTGGCTTTTTTAAAATATTGAAAAAGTTGATTTTAATCTTCTTTATTCTCAGTTTCATCGTTAAGCAAAGCTTTGATAGACAACCTTACACGGTTTTGTTTGTCAATTTCTAATACTTTAACTTTAACCATTTCACCTTCAGTAAGAACATCTGTTACATTCGCAACCCGTTCATTAGAAATTTGTGAAATATGTACCATACCGTCTTTGCCTGGTAACAAGTTAACAAATGCACCGAAGTCCATTATCTTAACAATTTTGCCTTCATAAACTGCACCTACTTCAACATCAGCTGTGATTTCTTCAATGCGCTTAACTGCATTGCGAGCATCATCACCATTAACTGCAGCAATAGTAACAACGCCATCGTCATTGATTTCGATTACGGTATTGGTTTCTTCGGTCAAGGCTCTAATTGTTGAACCACCTTTACCAATCACATCACGGATTTTGTCAGGATGTACAGTAATGGTGATTAGCTTAGGAGCATAATCTGACATTTCTTCGCGCGTTGCGCTCAATACTTTATTCATTTCTCCTAAGATATAATCACGTCCACCTTTGGCTTGAGACAAAGCTTTTTGCATAATCTCTTCAGTGATGCCTTCAATTTTGATATCCATTTGCAATGCAGTAATGCCATCAGCAGTACCGGCTACTTTAAAGTCCATATCACCCAAGTGATCTTCATCACCTAAGATATCAGACAAGATTGCAAAATCGTCGCCTTCTTTGATAAGACCCATAGCGATACCAGCAACAGGTGCTTTTAATGGAACACCTGCATCCATCATTGATAATGACGAACCACAAACGGAAGCCATAGAGCTAGAACCATTGGATTCGGTAATTTCTGATACCACACGAATCACATAAGGGAAATCATCTTCGCTTGGCATAACAGCCATCAAGCCACGTTTGGCTAATTTACCATGACCAATTTCGCGGCGTTTAGGGCCACTCATAAATCCAGTTTCGCCTACACAGTATGGAGGGAAATTGTAATGTAACATAAACTTGTCTTTGTCTTCACCGTCCAGTGAATCAATTAACTGTGCATCACGTCCGGTTCCTAAAGTAGTGGTTACAATCGCTTGAGTTTCGCCACGGGTAAACAATGCAGAACCATGGGTTCTTGGTAACAAGCCTGTGCGAACAGCAATATCACGTACATCAGCAGGACCACGACCATCAATTCGGGGTTGTCCTGAAATAACTTTCTTGCGAACATGTGCTTTTTCAATTAATGCAATGATGTCTTTAACTTCATCTTTTGTTGGAGAATCATCGCTATCAGTTACTAGAGATTCAACAGCACTTGTACGCATGGCGTTTAACGCATCATATCTTGCTGCTTTGTCATGTGTGTTGTAAGCGGCAACTAAAGGATTAGCAATGGCTTCTTTAACTTGGTTGACCAAGCCTTGATCCATAACTGGTGCTTGCCATTTCCATTGTTCAACATTATGGTCTGTAACCATTTCGTTGATGGCGTTGATAACCACTTGTTGTTCTTTGTGGCCAAAGCTTACTGCGCCAAGCATGACTTCTTCTGATAAAAGATCCGCTTCTGATTCAACCATAAGTACAGCAGACTCAGTTCCGGCTACAACTAATTCTAGTTGAGACTCTTTTAATTCTTCGTTGGTTGGGTTTAAGATATACTCACCCTCTTTATACCCCACTTTAGCCGCAGCAATAGGGCCGTGGAAAGGTGCGCCTGATAAGCTCATGGCAGCTGAAGCACCAATTAACGCAGGAATATCTGCATCAATATCTTCTGAATATGAAATTACTGTTGCTACAACTTGTATTTCATTTTTAAAACCTTTAGGAAATAAAGGTCTGATTGGTCTATCGATTAAACGACAGATTAATATTTCTTTTTCCGTAGGACGTCCTTCACGTTTGAAGAATCCACCAGGAATTTTACCAGCAGCATACGCCTTTTCTTGGTAATTAACCGTTAAAGGAAAAAAGCTTTGATTAGGCTTTGCTTCCTTTTTGGCAACGACTGCAACCATCACAACCGTATCTCCCATTGTTACCATAACTGTTGCGCTTGCTTGACGTGCAATTTCACCAGTCTCCAATTTTACAGTATGATTACCATACTGAAACTCTTTTATATATTTAGCCACTGCTATTTTCACCTATTTTAAATGTTTTCATTTCCAATATAAAAAAAGGTACATCGTGTACCTTTTTTAAATTTTTTAAGAATTTATCTGCGTAATCCTAAAGACTTAATTAGTTTTTGATAACCTTCGCTATCTTTGCCTTTTAAATACTTTTGCAACTTACGACGTTGATTAACCAACTTTAAAAGTCCTCTACGAGAGTGAAGGTCTTTATTGTGTGATTTGAAGTGCTCAGTAAGGTATGTGATGCGTGCAGTTATTAAAGCGATTTGAACTTGAGATGAACCCGTGTCATTCTCGCTGATTTTATAATTATTGATAATTTCTTGTGTTTGTTCTACAGTCAACATGACTTTTCTCCGTATAGTTTATATTGTCCAATCAAGCGTTGAACGTTCGCATTGATTAGATTAACTTGCAGACTAGTCCACAAGCGCGCGTATTTTAAGTGATATGAGATAACATTACCAATGAAAACCAACTATTTAGTTGAAAACCTTTAGATAATTCGATATTGTTCACAACCGTATTCGAATAAACAAACAATGACAACGAAAAATCAACTCATTAAGCAAGCACAAGCTGCCATGAAACGGGCTTATGCTCCTTATTCCAATTTCTGTGTTGGCGCAGCTATTCTTGATAACAATGACAAAATCCATGCAGGCTGCAATGTAGAAAATGCCGCTTACCCACTGGGTGTTTGCGCTGAGGGTTCTGCCATTTCGAACATGGTTTTATCGGGAGGGAGTAGGATAAAAGAAATTATGTTGGTTAGCACAGGTGAAAATTTGGTAACTCCTTGTGGTGGTTGTAGACAGAAACTCAAAGAATTCAGCGATGCAAAAACAAAAATTCAAATTTTCCATAACAATCAAGTCACTGAATTTAGCATAGAAGATTTGTTGCCTCATTCTTTTTCAAAAGAAAATCTATCAAAATGAAAAAGTTGCCTTTGATACCCAGTTTGATTACCTTGTTTTTTGTATTGTTGATGAGCTACTTGGGCTTTTGGCAGTTGGGTCGTGCCGAAGAGAAAGAGCAGATGTTGGTATTGCTAGCAGATGATAATATTACTCAGATTAAGGACAGAAGCCAATTACAAGATTTACCACAGTATGCCAATATTGAGATAACAGGTCATTATTTGCAACAGCCTCAATTGTTGTTAGACAATCAAGTGGACAATCAAGTCATTGGTTACCATGTCTTTACGCCCTTTAAATTGGACTCATTAAATACCACGATAATGGTTAATCGAGGATGGATTGCCAAACAAGGTTTTGAACCAGAAATGCTAAAGGTAAATGGTCTAACCACAACCATAGTGGGCAAATCAAACTTTCCTCCACAAGTTGGTATTCAACTCGGAGAGATAGAGCTCGATCAGCAAAAACCTTATCAGGTAATGACCTATTTTGATAAACCCAAGGTTTCACAGTTTTTACATGGGCTTATTTGCAAACAGTTAGATTGTCTTGTCAGTAGCAATATTCTTTGGTTACAAGCCGATCAAGCCCAGGGTTTTAATCGGGATTGGAACCCTGTTATTATGCTTCCTTCCAAGCACATTGCTTATGCGGTTCAATGGTTTGCAATGACTATTGTTTTAATAGGGTTGTTTTTCTATTGGGTAAGAAAGTCTTGATTGGTTTTAACGGACAGCAAAAACAGGAATTTATAGATGCCTTGAATCAAATCATGCCATATGGAAAATACAAAGGAAACCGAATGTACGAACTGCCTGGACATTATTTGGCGTGGTTTAATCGGCAAGGATTTCCAGACAATAAATTGGGCAGGCAAATGGCTTTGGTTTTTGAATTGGATCACAATGCTTTGAAATATTTGTTCAGTCGATACTTTGAACGAGATTAGAGTTTTGAAAAACGGTATTAAACAAAAATTGATGGTTGTATTGGGCTGGCTGTTTGTGGTCTTGGGTGCTATTGGGGCGGTATTGCCCATCATGCCGACCACCATATTTTTAATCATTGCACTGGGTATTTTTTCCAAATCATCGCCAAGGTTTCATCAAATGTTACTGAATAATAAGTGGTTTGGTCGCGAATTAAGGCAGTGGGAAGAAACCAAATCTATTTCACGACAATCAAAAATCAAAGCCACGGTCATGATTGTCCTGACCTTTGGAGTTTCATTGCTTATTTTATCAGGCAGAATGGGCTTGCAGTGGATGTTAATTGCCCTAGCGGCTGTTTTGTTATTAATTATTTGGCGAATTAAAGAGAGTTAGCCCGAATATTTCATAGGAGAATGGAGTTTAAAGGAAAAATAGCGAAATAGGTTGCGCAAATATCACTATGTACCTAGTTATTCATAGGCTTTAGTGATATTTATTCGTATCATCCCTGATACTCACCTTCATGTATGAAGGCTTGCGTGAAAATTCTTTCCAGAAGAATTTTTGTACAAGATATGAAGCTAGTTTTTCTTTAAAACCATTTGTTACAAAGCGTAACCGTACTAATGTTGAGATAAAATATTGATATTTAAATAAATGCCCCTTATTATTGGCTTATCCTATAAAATATTCGGGCTACTATGAAAAAATGTGTGATCCTTAGCATGGATACCTTAGATGAATTTGTCACTTATGATAAATTATTAGACCAACCGATGGCAGAATGTGGCTGGCAAACCCACCATGTTTCTTGGCGCAAGAAAAATGTAGATTGGTCTCAATTTGAAGCAGTAATCATTCGTTCTACTTGGGATTACCAAGAGGATGCAGAATCTTTTATGCAAGTATTGGCAGAGATTGAAAATTCTGGGGCGGTTTTATTGAACTCACATGCTATTGCTGAATGGAATATCAATAAGAATTACTTGCGCGAAGTAGAACAAAAAGGAGCAAAAGTCATTCCTACCATTTGGTTGGAAACGTTTGATTATTCATTAATTGAAAATTATTTCAATCATTTCAATACCCAACAAATCGTGATTAAACCCACTATCAGTGCCAATTCAGACAATACTTTTTGGTTAAAAAGGGAAGACTATCATCAACACAAAAAATTGCTTGAAGCTTCATTGCGCAACCGTCAACTAATGGTTCAACCTTTTATCCCTGCCATTGTTGAGCAGGGTGAATATTCTTTATTTTATTTTGCAGGAGATTTCAGCCACTGTATTTTAAAGACCCCAAAATCGGGTGATTTTCGAGTACAAGAAGAACACGGCGGCTTGCTCAGTAGTATTGACCCAAATGAAGAATTATTAACAGCTGCTCAAAAGGCATTAAAAACAATCCCTGAAAAAGTTTTGTACGCTCGAATTGACTTGGTGCAATTTCAAGGTCAATACCAACTGATGGAAATTGAACTGATTGAACCCTCCTTGTATTTTAATTTGGATAAAATTGCCGCAACCCGATTTTCTAAAGCCTTTGCTAAATGGATGAATTAACAAAATATTAATATAGAAAGTGTTATGATGGTATCAGATTCTTTACTCAGCTAGAGAATCTAAAATATTATAGGTGCTGAATTAGTTTTTAGTGAAAAGGGAATCTGGTTAAAATCCAGAGCTACCCCCGTAACGGTTATTGGGCGTACATTTGAGATTCACCACTGGTTTTATTTATTCAGCGTAGCAATTATGTAAGAATAAGTAATTTCTGGGAAGGTTCAGATGCAGCCCCATAAGTCCGGAGACCTGCCTATCATTGAATAACAATAAAACTTTTTGCGGCGGGCAAAATGACAAGGAGATAACAATGAAAAAATTAATTCTAACTTTAAGCACAATTTTGTTTGCTGTTTATTCGCATGCAGTGAATCTAAGCACCACAGGCACGGGTCAAGTTCTGATTTTTCCTTATTACACGGTTAATAATGATATTAATACCTTGATTAATTTGGTTAATACAACCGATCAATCAAAAGCATTAAGGGTTAGGTTTCGAGAAGCGGCCAATAGCCGAGAAGTGTTTGCTTTTAATTTGTATCTAGGCCCGCATGATGTTTGGACAGGGGCATTGGTGGAAGATTATATCAACAATGAAGTGATAACAAAAATCATCAGTATAGATAATTCTTGTACGATCCCTGATTTAAAACTTGCTGGTCAATTGTTTTATAACAGCAACTTTACGGGTGACATGAGTGATGCCTATGGCAATTCCACCAATCGAATGTATGAAGGATTTGTAGAAGTCATTGAAATGGGAGTTGTTACTGGTGACAGTGCGGCTGCTACAATCATGAGCAATGGTGTTGCCAATTGTTCTGTTATAGGTGATGCTTGGGACAGTAATTCTGGCAATCCTTATTGGACAGTAAATCCCAATACTGATATGTCAGTACCCACGGGAGGTATTTTAGGCAACTTGATATTGATTGATGTAAATACAGGTATAGCAATAACCGAAGAAGCCACTGCTTTGAATACTTTTAGCGATGAGGTTCTACATTTTGCTGTTGAAAATGATTCTCCTACTCTTGCTGATGGGATGACTCAGTCTCAAATAAACTATAACAATACCGTTTATGAATTTGATTGGGAATTTGGTTTTCAAGCGGTGAGTTCTATTTTAATGAAAAATTCTATAGCCAATGAATATGTGTTAGATGATTCAATAGGTTCTAACACAGACTGGATGATCTCTTTACCAACACGACAGTTTCATACGGATATTGAACTCACAGGTGGTAATTTTCCACTGCCCCCATTTACTTTTATTAACTCTTCAGGTATTGCTTGTGAGCCATTTGCGGTTACGGGATTGTATGATAGAGAAGAACAAGCGCCATCTGTGCCGCCAACAACTGTAATAGGCCTCCCGCCTCCTGGCATAGAACCATTTATACCTGCATTCTGTCATGCGACAAATTACTTAACCATGTTTCGAAATGATGATACTATTAGTATTCCTCAGGGAATATTCGGAAGTCATTATGTTGTTGGGAGTTTAGCAAATACAAACACCTCTACATACGGTCTTCGTCTGCCTTTTCAAGAGGGTTGGGTTCAGTTTTCTTTTACTGGGAATCCTAATAGTGGAGTCGCTCAATCTATGACAATAGATGATACCAGTATTATGGGTTTACCAATAATTGGTTTTTCCGTACAAAGGTATGTCAATGGTAATTTTGAAAATGGCGTTCTGGCCAATTATGCAGGGATTTTTAATCATAAATCAACTCGTTTAATACAGAGTGATACAACGCCCACTGATGTCAGTTCAACGGCGAGCATATCGGCTGATGGCACTGGTCAGGTGTTATTGTTTCCTTATTACACGGTCAGAAATGGCTTGAACACCTTAATTTCTCTAGTCAATACCACCGATGAAGTCAAAGCCCTTAAAATTAGATTCAACGAAGGCAAAAATGGCCGTGAAACCTTGGATTTTAATATATATCTAAGTCCTTATGATGTCTGGACGGCAGCATTAATAAGTACAGTTTCAACTTATCCAGAGGAAGGGCAGCCCACTGTAAAAATAATTACCACCGATACTTCTTGTACGGTTCCTGCAATCAATGGACAAGATTTTTTTCCCTTTGCTTTTACAGGTGCATTTGATGATGGTCAAGGCACAAGTATGGAGCGAACTCAAGAAGGTTTTTTTGAAATCATTGAAATGGGCACTGTCATTGGTAGTGATGCTCTTGCTGCCACTCATGTTGGAGGAAGTCCTGCCAGTTGTGCCACAATCAATGGCAATTGGACGCCTGTTATTGGTCAGTGGATTATTGACCCTGCGGAAAATATATTGCCCCCAGATGGCAGTGGTGGATTGTATGGTTCAGTTAGTTTGATCGATGTAGCTGGTGGGGTAGATATGACCTATGATGCCACTGCTATTGTGGGTTATAGTACTGAATTACAACACACGGACCCAGGAAGCTTAATGCCCAATTTATCAACGGGCAGCAACCAAACGAGTTTAATTGAAACAGAACAGGGGTTTCTTGAAGTGAGTTGGGATTCTCCACTAGATGCGGTTTCATCATTGTTTATGTACGATGAGATTATTAACGATTATGTTATCAATGATACAATTAATGCCAGTACAGATTGGGTGAATACTTATCCGACTAAGGCCTTTTATACCGACCCATTTAACAACAATATTGTTCCTTTACAACCTTTTACTTCTGTATTAACTGACGATATTGGTGCCTGTGAAGAGCTGTATTTCTCGTCTTACAACAGAGAGCAACAAGCCAATGCAAAATTTGGACCAATACCCAGTCCTACTCCGCCAGGCAATTATCGGTTTAAGCATTGCTACTCTGTAAATGCCTCTTATGTAGATGATGCACAAGAGTTGTTGGTTGATACCAATGTTACAACATCCATTTTTGGGTCAAATTTAATCCCCGTAGATTGGATAGTGTTCAATGGCTTGAGTCCTATCTATCATTTAAACTCGCAAGAGGGATGGATGCAGTCTAAGCTCAGTGACTTTGATCCCCCCGATATTTTTGATAGCCCCAGTTATATTGTCGGCACAGGGACCAATGGAGAAACCATAGAGATGTTTGGCAAACCGGTATTGGGTTTTGTTGCTCAAAAATATGTTAACGGGACCCTGGAGGGTGGAGTTTTGGCCAATTATGCTGTTATCAATATGAATAAAGGTAAAAGGAAAATTGTTGTTAGTTCTGCAAAGAACAATTAACCTTTAAGAAATTGGTGAAGTCACTTATAATCATCTGATGATTCGATTTATCACACTGGTTTTTATATTTTATTCAGCCTCTTCAATTTCGCAAAAATTTGATGACCGTTGGTATTGGAACATCAATGCGGGCATTGTTGTGCCTGATGATTCTTTGCAGTTCAATGATGCGACTTATTATGATTTGCGTGCGGGAAAAAGTATCAACGAAAAATGGTCGTATGAGATTCAATTGTTTACCGATGAATACGATTTTGATATTGACTATGGGTTGAAACACCGTGGAATTGCGATTAATTTCTTAGACATCAATCAAGAGCCTTTGTGGAAACCCTATTTTTTAATGGGAGCTGGAATGATTTATCATGAAAGTCCAACAGAGTCAGGCACAAATATGTTTTTAAACATTGGTGTAGGGGGCAGTTGGTATTTCTTTGGTGATAATATTCGTCTAAGGGCCGAAGCAGTTTCAAGACTGGATTTGAACAATACCAATTTGCCCGGACAGGATGGCTTTGGTGACGGAATTTTTACATTGGGACTGACGATTCCTATTGGCCATTGATTTATTGGCCTTTTTCTGTGAGAGGGTTGGCAGTTTGATTAAATATTTAGATAAACTCTATCAATAATGAGTGGATAACTGTACATTTTACTTACATATTAAAACAAAAATAAAATGCACAGTACACTATTGAATAAATTAGAACAATGGCAATCTCGTCAAGTATCTGAAAATTCGGACATCAATCTAAAATGGTTGTCTCAACATGTGGTTGATTGTAAGAGAATCAATTTAAATATCAATCCATGGGTGTTTTCGAATATTCCAAAAACAGCGGGCAAAGCTTTAGATAACTATTTGACCCAATCTTTTGCTTTGGCAGATATATTGCATATTAATTCGGATGAGCTCAATCAGTTGCCTCAATCAATTTATATGAAAAATGTATACCCTAAGGCAATAACCGGGCAGTTCTCCACCAGTGACTTGTTGTATCAATTGTTGCCGGATCAAGAGATAGTGCATTTATCGATGATGCGCGACCCTGTTTATCGGGTGATTTTTATTTACAATGACATTGCCACTACTGCTTATCATGCCATGGACAAGAGCGTAGAAACCATGGATTTTGATACGTTTATTCGGCAAGACAATAGCGAAATCAACAACGGGCAGGCCAAACGCTTTGCAGGATTGCTTTCGGAAGTTGACACAAAAATAAGTGACAGAGAGTTGTACGAAAAAGCCAAATATGTGGTGGACAATTGCTTTTCATTGGTGGGAATTTCTGAACAGTTCAAGCAATTTTATGAATTATTGGGCAGGTGTTGCGGCATTCGTTTTCACAATTTACCACCCATTGTTAGATCTAAATTAAAAGTCCAATTGTCCGATGTTGGCGATCAGCAATTGGCCTTGATCAAAGAAAAAAATAGGGTGGATATCCAGCTTCACCATTATGTTAAATCAAAGTTTGAAGATTATCTGTCAGAGTTTTTATAAGGCCATAAAAAAGGGCATAAAATATGCCCTTTTGAGTATCAACTAAATCCCGATAATTTATTCAGGAATTTTCAATACTTGACCTGGGTAAATATGATCAGCATCTTTTAACATCGGTGTATTTGCTTCAAATATTTTATTATACAGGCTAGATTTGCCATACATTTCTTTTGAGATTTTACCCAATGTATCACCACTTTTAACGGTGTAAGTTCTAAAACTTGCTTCAGTATTGCTGGCTTCTTCTGCGGCTTTAACTTCTTCTTTTTCTTGTTCAACAGCATCAGCTGGAGGTGTCCCAAGAATAACATTGTCTTGAACTGATACAACACCTTTTATATTGCCTGCAACCAATACTGCTTTTTCTTTTTGTTCTTGATTGGGTAAATAGCCTGATAAAGTGACAGCTCCAGCATTAAATCCCACTTTTAAATTATCCATTAGAATACCCGCTTCTTTGATATGAAGTCGAACTGGTTTAACTACTTCTGGTTCTGGATCATTATCCTTAAATAAATTCGCACCTGCATCTGCAATAAAATCAAAAAATCCCATGTCTTTCTCCTGTTGTATAAAAAATAATATTCTATCAATATCTTCCTATTAGGTCAACTCATCATACTTGACGTATCAATTGTTAACACTTTGGGAGATTGTTTAAATAAAGGGTGCAATCAATGGTAAACTGGTTTCTAATAAATTGAAATATAAAACTTATGTCAGAACATTCTCAGTTTGGTTTGCTCAAAGAAAAACGTTTCTTGCCTTTTTTCTTAACCCAGTTTTTTGGTGCGTTTAATGACAATGTATTTAAGAATGCCTTGGTGATAATGATTGCCTTTAAGGCGGGCACCAACAGTGACATGTTGGTCAATTTGGCAGCTGCTTTGTTTATTTTGCCATTTTTTTTGTTTTCAGCCATTGCTGGGCAAATTGCCGATAAATACGAGAAAGCATCGCTGATTAGAAAGGTTAAGATGACTGAAATTGTGATTATGTCGATTGCCTCTTTGGGGTTTTATATTAATAGCATTCCGTTGCTATTAACTGTTTTATTTTTAATGGGCTCCCAATCCTCCTTATTTGGCCCAGTAAAATATGGTTATTTGCCACAACATTTACACAAAGATGAGCTGGTTGGAGGCAATGGTTTGATTGAATCCAGTACCTTTTTATCCATATTGCTTGGTACAATTCTTGGCGGGATTCTAATTGCATTAGATACAATATTGCCTATTGCAATTACAGTAATTTGTATAGCTTTGGCAGGTTATGCCAGTGCTCGGTCTATTCCCAATACACCTTCATCGTCGCCTGAGATAAAATTAAATTTTAATATAGCCAAAGCCACATACAATAATGTGAGGTTTCTTCCATCAAATCGTGTAGTATTTCTATCGGTATTGGCCATTTCTTGGTTTTGGTTTTATGGTTCAATTTTTTTAATGCAGATACCCAATTTCACCATAAAAATTTTATCAGGCAATAAAGCCGTAGCCACTTGGTTGTTGTCTATGTTTTCTATCGGCATCGGCATCGGCTCATTGTTATGTGAAAAACTTTCAGGCAAACGGGTAGAGATTGGTTTGGTTCCATTGGGTGCGATTGGCTTGGCTATTTTTGGTTGGGATATTGCTGTCGCATCTGAAAGTTGGCCACAGTTCCCTGGATTGTTGACTTTCCAAGAGTTTTGGGCTATTACTGGCAGTTTTAGGATTCTTTTGGACTTGGTATTGATTGGAGCATTTGGTGGACTATACATAGTTCCGTTGTATGCCTTGTTACAAGAACGCTCTGATAGGAAATTTCTATCTCGTGTGATAGCAGGTAACAATATTATTAATGCCTTGTTCATGGTATGTGCTGCACTACTGGCTATGTTTATTTTGGGTTATATGGGATGGACTATTCCAGAGTTATTTAAAGTTACAGTTGTACTAAATATCTTGGTTTGTTTGTATATATTCACCGTGGTACCTGAATTCTTAATGCGTTTAATCGTTTGGTTTTTAATTTCGACAATTTATCGCGTTAGGCCAAAAGGCATGGAAAATATTCCACATGAAGGCGCTGCATTATTGGCTTGTAATCATGTGAGTTTTGTTGACCCATTGATTCTTGGCGGTTATATCCGTCGTCCTGTTCGATTTATTATGTATTATAAAATATTCAATGTTCCCATACTTAAATGGGTGTTCAAAGCAGCAAAAGCAATTCCTGTTGCAGGCTATAAAGAAGATCCAGAAATGTTTGAACAAGCTTTTGCTACAGTAAAACAAGCCCTGGCTGATGGCGATTTGGTGTGCATCTTCCCCGAAGGAGGTTTAACTCCAGATGGTACTTTACAAGAGTTTAAATCAGGATTGGAAAGAATAATCAAAGAAACACCTGTGCCAGTCATTCCAATGTCATTGAATAATCTTTGGGGAAGTATGTTTTCTCGCAAAGACAAAATGCTTAAAAGAAGACCTAGGAAATTTCTAGCTAAAATAAACCTTAATGTAGGTAAGCCGATAAGGCCAGAAGAAGCCAACAGCAAGGTGTTGTTTGATAAGGTATCTGAACTAAAAAAAGAAATATAGAGTATCAATAGACCTTATAGAGCCTTTTGATATATGGCAATGCCAACAATATATCATGTTGCACAGCATAAGAGAATCGACTATTGTAAAGTGTTTGAAAATCATCCACGCAAAAGTTAGCCTCTGATTTGCAGTATCTATACATTATGCTGCCATCATATCCGCAATTCACGCCCAACTCGCAAGCCATGTAGTTTTGGGTATGGCGAGTGATTTCTCCGACATAGTTTATGTTGGTAGTCGATAGGATGTCTTGCAGGTTTGGAGTGACTGTATCCATTTGGTATCGCCATGTTTTATATATGGTATAGGAATTGATCAGCTCTGGAAATTCTCGACCTACAGTTTCATAGACAAATAGGGTTTCATCAACAGTGTATGGTATTTTGTTGTTTTCCAAGAGTTTGCCAAATAGTGAAATACCTTTCATTTTCGAACGCTTTTTATTGTCCTGATGGGAAAATTCAAATCGGTATTCGGGGTGTTTTGTGTTCAATTCTTCACAATTTTGAGAAGCCCTCTTGAAATATTGTTTTTGTATGTCAGTTTTATAGCGTGCAACATAAGGTGAAGTTAGAAAATTTTTGGCAAAGAAGTATCTAGCGCACACCTCATACATGGCTTCTGTTAACTTCGTTTCAATCATTGGCTCTAGATTTAATTGATTGTTTTGTTTTGTGGCGGATATACTGTTTTTGGGTTTGGAGACTTTAGGATTGTTATCAATAGTAGTTTGGTGTTGGCCAATAATAGTAACTTGTTCAATTTTTTCTGAGGTAGCTTGTTCTTGTTTTGGTATTTTATCTGAATAGAAATAAAAGACCAAAATGATCAGTAACACCAAAATTGACAGTAAATAAGGTTTAATTCTTTGCATAATTTACAAACAAATAGCTTAGTATTTGATCTACATCGGTTAGTTGATTGGGGCTAAAATAGAAATTCAGGTAATAATCTTGTATGGTTTGCCCACATGCTGATTCATTGGCTAAATAAGGATGAGAGAAGCACATCAAAACCATTTCTTTCGATTCGTTACCACAAGGATAGTCCATGGAGCAGGCAAATAGCAAGGCAACTTTTGGAGCCAAAGATTGATAGTAGTGTTTATCATAAAACCCCATTTCGATATTTTTATTAGACAACAGCAATGGGGCTAAGGTCATGAAGGCTTCAGATGAAATATTCTGTTTTAAAAAGTCATCGACTTTTTGGTTGTTGGATTCATAAGTCTGGTACAGGTTTATTAAATAGCCTTCATCTATGACTATAGAACCATCAAGAATCCCCTTGAGTTCTGCTAGTTGTCTTTCATACATGGCAATTTCATTGGATGTTCTGATGCTAAAATCAATTTCATCATTGATATTGATATAACTCAACATACCACTGGCTTGTTTGATTTGTCTTTGTATTGCCCTGGTTAGATTTTTCATATCAACATCATAACCATCATTTAAAGAATTGTATTTGAAGTTGATAAAACGGGTTTCTTCTTTCATGGGCCAAGATTTAGCGAAATCTTTTTCGCGCTTGGTAATGGGTTTGGTTTCATAAAACCGTTTGCGGTAACGCTCGTGAATGGCTGTATACAACTCGCTGTCATTCTCCATGAAGTCTCTACAACTCTCTGCCCATAAATCAAAATACTGTTTTTGGACTAAGTTCAGATTTTTCCATTGGTCAGGTTTTTTCCTACGGTTTAGGATATTTAAAAAAATCTCATAGGCATCATTGTCATTGTTATAGTTCTCTATAACATATCTACAACGTTTTACCTTTCGGAATTCTCTAAACGCCGTAATTAAATCGATACGCGGTGTATGGTCTTTCGATTTGTCATAACCTTCGAGCCAATCTTTCTTTTTTCGTAAAGTGTCAGGTTTGATTTTTTTGGCTATGCTTTCTTTGCTGATAGGTTTTGGACTTGACTTAATTGGATCAGAGCTAACCACAATGGCATCTGTTTTTGGAGGTTGATTGCCTGAGTAAAGATATATCAATGCAAGCAATAGCAATATTGTTGTGGCGAATCTCCATTTTTGCATGTAATATTTTAACGGGATTAAAGATTTTATCTTATCATACGATTAATAAGATTCGTAAACAAAATTGAGGGCCTTTACATTATTGTTGATTATGAGAGTAAGCAATCATTGAGGGCAAACAAACATCAGTTTTTCGAGTTTTTTTGGTTGAAATAATTGCCATTTGTTTTCTGCTTGAGCCAATCTATCAGCAATCACCCACATAACAAAAGGGTGGTGTCCTAAACCACAGTGACTGCTAGATACTTCTATATTTTGCGTGGTTTTATCTTGTATTTCCAGACAGCACTGCCATGCGGTAATGCCATCTGATTTAGAATAAATAGAAGTGGTTGGTACCGGTGGTGCAAACTTCATGTTTTTTCTCAAATCTTTATTCATTTCACTGAGTTTATAACCACTGGTTTTCTGAAACAATTTGCTGGCATGGTTGGCTTTAAGGCTTCCATTAAACGGACTGCCCAAAGTGATGACTTGTCTCACCATTTTGGGTCTGAGCTTTGCCAATTCACGCGCATAAATTCCACCTAAACTCCAGCCAATTAGACTGACCTTTTGCCCATGTTTTTTATAAAGATCTTCAAGTCTTGCAATCACATCTTCACCGCAACCTGTTTCTGGGTGGGATTGTTTGCCCATGTTTCTTCCCAGTTTCCAGCCATAGGGTTTATATCCACGAGATTTTAAAAAGGTACGCAATAGTTTGGTTGAGAAATCATTGGCCAAGAAACCAGGCATAACCAATACAGGATGGCCATCTCCTTTTGGAGTGGTTTGCAACAAAGGATAACTCATGGCAAAAGAGCCGGCTTCAAAAAATGTCCGTGCTTCTAGAGCTATCTTTAATAGAGAGGGTCTTTTTATTTTCTTTTGAACAGGATGATTTTCGATTAACTGTTTAGTTTGGCTCATGTATAGTTATTTCTCGGCGTTCTTAATTTGTGCTTCAAGGGTATTGGCTGACTCCCTAATGTATTTGGTAAACAAATCGACATCGGGCATTATATTGGCAGCTGTTGTTGGGCTAAACGATAATACACCATTATAACTTAAAACAGGAATAATTAAGCCCATTCCATCAAAAATGGGCGCCATGCCCATATTCGCTAACATGAGTTTGCCATTCATATACAGTGGAATTTGTGGGCCTGGAACATTGGTAATCACCAAATTAAATACTGGGCGGTGTAATTTGCTGACATTCATGCGGGTATAAAGCCTTGATGCACCTGCTCCTAAAGCAAAAGGAATGAATTCCGCGTAATCGGTCATCTGCTTGGCACCAATCGCATCTTGATAAGATTTTCCACGTTTTGTGTTTTCGTGTAGCTGACGCAGTTGGTCAATCGGATCATCCATATTTGTTGGTAATTGTACCAACATGGCTGATACTTGATTGCCCATATCTCCTTTTTCAGTTTTTGAACGGGTATTGACTGGAATCATCGCCACCAAAGGCTTATCAGGCAACTCGTTTTTTTCTAACAAATACCGCCTTAACGCACCTGTACAAATGGCCAAAACCACATCGTTCAAAGTACAACCATCGACCGCAGCTCTTAGCTTTTTCACTCTGTCCAATGACAACAATGCAGAATTCCACATGCGACGTGATGAAACCGGTTGGTTTAAAATACAATGCGGCGCATTAAAAACAGTTCGCGGTACTTCGCTGGTTTGGACACGTGATATTTTACCTGTTGCTAGGGCGGCTTTGGCGGTATTTAATAATAAACTGGGTAATTTAAAGGGGCTCTTAACCAAATTAACATAGCTTTTGGTCAGTAATGAAAGATTACTGGGAAGTTCTTCAATCTCACGTTCCGGTGCAGGTGAAATTTTGCGAGGTTTTGGTGAGGCGTCAAATAACAAGCCTAATATTTCAGCTCCAGATGCACCATCAATGGCTGCATGGTGAATCTTGCTAATAATCGCAACTGAACCTCTGGGTACTTGGGGGACATTGTTTAATTCTTCGACAAAGATAAACTCCCACAAAGGGCGATTCCTATCCAGTGGTTGTGAAAATATTTTTGATGTTAATTTCCGTAATGATTTCCAATCACCTGGTTTGGGCAGTGCTGCATGATGCAAATGTAAGTTGATGTCAAAGTCTGGATCATCCACCCAATAAGGATTGCCCAACCCAATTGGTACATTGATTAGTTTTTGTAACAAACGTGGTGCCAGATGTAATCTTTCCGCCAGAAAATCCTTAAATTCCTGAAAAGTTAAACTGCCTTCATAAACATTCAAGCCGCCCACATGCATCGGTGTATTGGGTGTTTCTAGATACAGAAAGGATGAGTCGAGTCCGCTGAGTTGTTGCATGGCACTATTCAATTTTTAAGTAAAAATAGTTTACTACAAATAGAAAACTATTGAAACTAATGATTTTTAACATAGAATAGAATAAAAACCATAAATAATACTATGATAATAGGAATAGACCTAGGAACAACCAACAGCGTATGTGCTATTTGGAAAGACGGCAAAGCACAACTTATCCCCAATCGTTTTGATGAATACATGACGCCTTCTGTGGTGAGTTTTGAAAAGGGGGGTAAAATCCACATTGGGCAAGCAGCAAAAACACGTGCAGTACTGTATCCAAAAGAATCAGTTAAAGCGTTTAAGCGTTACATGGGGACAGATAAGACTTACAAAATCCATGGTACTTTGTACACGCCTGTAGAACTTTCATCATTGATCATAAAGCGCTTGATAGATGATGCTGAAGGTCATTTGGCAGAGAAAATTACCGAAGCGATTATTTCAGTGCCTGCTTATTTTAACAATATTCAGAGAAGTGCGACCAAACAAGCAGCAGAATTAGCAGGGTTGAGAGTTGATAAGCTCATCAATGAACCCACTGCCGCTGCGATTGCCTATGGTTTACAAGACAAACCAGAATATACGGATTTTATGATTGTCGATTTAGGTGGCGGCACATTTGATGTGTCTATTATGGAATATTTTGACGGTGTGCTTGAAGTCAAAGCATCAGGTGGTGATAACTTCTTGGGCGGTGAAGATTTTACCCAGGTATTGATAGAATTGTATTTAACTAAGGCACGTATTAGAAGCACGCAACTAGATGCTAAGGCCAAACAAAAGCTCTATTACAGTATCGAACAACACAAACGACAACTTTCTTCCAATCGGCCTTTAAAAATAGAACCTTTTTTGGGTGTTAAAGCCGAGACAGTAGATATTACTTTTGATGAATACAAAAAATCATGTGAAAAATTACTGCAAAAAATCTCTAAGCCGATTGAAAGGTGTTTGCGTGATTCTGGTTTAGAACCGGCAGAAATTGATGAAATTATCTTGGTTGGTGGGTCTAGCCGCATGGGGTTCATTAAATCCATGGTGACCCGCATGTTTAAGAAGATCCCACGCACCGATATTGATCCAGATTTAACCATAGCTGTGGGCGCAGCAATCCAGGCGGGCCTTAAAGCCAAGGACAAAGACCTAGGTGATATCGTACTCACCGATGTGAGTCCTTTTACATTGGGTACTGGTATCGTCAATGACAATGACGTCTATAACTCACAAGGGCTATTGTTTTCACCCATAATCGAACGCAACACCACTGTTCCTGCCAGTCGCGTACAAAGTTATGTTACGGTTCGCAACAACCAAAAACAACTAGAAATGGATATCTACCAAGGTGAAAGCCGATTGGTAAAGAATAACATTAAATTGGGTTCAATAACCGTCAATGTACCCAAAGCCAAAGCCGGTGAAGAAATGGTCGAACTGCGATTCAGTTATGACATTAATGGCTTGTTGGAGGTGGATGCCCATGTACCAAGTACGGGCGAAAGAAAGTTGGTGACCATTAATAATGCACCAGGTGAATTAACCGAAAAAGAAATTCAAGCATCAAAAATAAAACTGGCGAAATTAAAAATTCACCCCAAAGACGATGAAAAAATAGCCGAACTGATCATGCGTGCCGAAAGCATCTATGAAAACTCACTAGAACAAGACCGAGCTGACATCACACACAATTTAAGCCTATTTGAAGCAGTGCTAGAACGCCAAGACCCGAAAGAAATCGAAAGCATGGCCAAAGAATTTCGAGATTTTTTAGCTGAATATGAAACCAATGGTTGGTTTGAATGACCGAACGCCATTATCCGTGGGATGTATTAGAAATTGATGAAACCGATGATAAAAAAAGCATCAAAAAAGCCTATGCAGTATTAATTAAGCAATACAAGCCCGATGAACATCCTGACAAGTTTCAGGAAGTTCAGGAGGCTTATAAGTATGCATTATTATCAATTTATCAATTAAGCAAAGAAGTAACGGTTTTCGAAAACTCTGAAAGCATAACTATTATAGATATCAAAGATGAATATAATGTCCATGAAGAAGAAATCTTAAAAAAATTGTTAAAAAATTTGAAAGAGAAAACATTTTCAAAAAAGAAAGATAAAGATAATTTAAAAAACTGGACCTTTCTAGAAATTTATTACGGGATTGAAAATTTAAAATTCAAAGATAAAATTGCAAAAATAGTTTTTCAGAATGTTGCAGGAAATAATCTATTCTTAATGAAAGGATACGATAGACTTCTAATCAATCCTAAAGTATTAATTTATATGAATAGAATTTTTGATTGGACAACAAAATGGCAAGAATATGGGCGTTTATTTCCTCAAGAGTATTTCATAGTTACCCTTGATTATATTGAAAACAATAGAAGTTTAGACTATTTTATCTTAGTTGAAGATTTTCTTGAAGGAATAAATTCAAGCATTGATAAAGGGTCACAAAAAATTATTAATGTCATAGAAGTGCCCACTAAACGTTTCTGGTCTTTTGTAATAGATCTTTTGCTCCCTTTATTTATACTCCGTTATATTGATTATGTCGATGCGGTTAACAATCATTCAGGTGTTTCTTACATATTAATTTTCATAGGATTAAGGGTTGTTTTTGAAATTTTGACAAATAGTCACTCAAGCATAGGGAAAATAATATTGAGGCTTAAAATTGTTGATAAGGATTTAAGTAGGATTTCAAAAAAACAAATTTTTACCAGACACATAGTATTATTAGTGTTGTTAACACCTTTCATCTTTATTTTTAAGGTTTCTTCTATTTATGAAAACACCTTAATTATGGCTTGTGGAATAGTATTTGTTGCAAATATAATTCTAATGTTCACCCATAAAAAGTTATTACACGACTTGCTATCGAAAACCCACATTGTTAATACCAAATGAATCCCTGGAAAACTCTAAACATAGATCCAACCGATGACAAACAAGCCATCAAAAAGGCCTATGCGGTATTGATTAAACAATTCAAACCCGATGAGAGTCCTGAAAGATTTAAAGAAATTCAAGCGGCTTATCAAATGGCGTTGTCAATGCGATTATTGAAAAATCGAAAGTTTGATCATGTCAATAAATTTGAGAAATTTGAGAAAGAACAGTTCAACAATGAAGACCAGCTAAACAAGGATGACAATGAGATTGAAACAGACCCTTTTAAACTTTCTACAGCTGCTGTTGACGAAGAACACTTGAAATTTGAGCAGCAACAACAAAGTATAATTGATGGCCTCTTCAAAAAACTGCATCAATTGGCTTTTTCGCCGTTAGCGGTTAAAAACAAATTGGGAAATTGGGGTTTTATTGAGGATTTTTATCAAATTGATGACATTGTTTTAAAATCAGAGGTGGCAATCAATGTCTTTTCTAAAATAGCCGAATACAATTTGTTTCAGTTAAGATCTAACGGTACTTTATTGATTGGTAAAGAGGTGGTTTGTTACTTCAATCAAGTGTTCGATTGGAGCTCTCAATGGAAGTCTTATCAATCGGCTTTTGATGACGGTTACTATCTTGTTAATTTTCAGTTCTTAGACGTTCAGGAGGATAAAAAAGTAAAACAAAAATCACTGTTGTTTTTGCGATTCAAATCATTGTTTGCAGACCTGTTATTGGTGTTTATAGTTGGTTTTGTCATTCGTGGTATTCAAGCTGCATTTGGAATAGCTTTATTTGACAAAAATATTTTTGCTGAGGTCTATTTTACGTCATTAATACTGTTCAGGTTGGTATTTGAAATTAAGTCTGTAAACAAAAGATCTCCAGGAAAAACATCAAATAATTTAATTATCGTTGATGAATTTGGAAATTTTTGTTCAACAAAACAAACTTTAATTCGACATTTTGTGTTGCTTCTGCAATTGGTATTGGTTTTTGTTCTGCCTTTGTATTTTAGTAGTAGCTCCAATGATATATTTATTATTGGTTTTTATGCTTTTATCTTTGTTAACATACTATTGTATGCATTTACACGAAAGATGCTGCATGATTATTTCTCAAATACTTCAATTGTAAAACAATTTGTTACTTGAACAAAGGCAAACTATTTTCATCTTTAACTGAAAGGAGCAGTTTATTTGTTGGTATAAATCATGCTTAATAGAGGTTATTATAGGTTTATCGAAGATTTCTGTGCAATAAATTCTAATTATCCTTTATCCATTATCAATTATCCTGTAACACGCGTATAATACGCCGTCTTTTTATAGCTACGCCAAATCTTATGTCCGAATCAGCAAATACCCCAACAATCTCCATTACATTCGAAGATCTTAATCTTGCTCCTGAAGTTTTACAGGCTGTTAAAGATGCGGGTTACGAACAACCATCTCCTATTCAGGAACAAAGTATTCCTGCTATTTTATCAAGACGCGATGTTTTGGGACAAGCACAAACTGGTACGGGTAAGACTGCTGCTTTTGCATTGCCTACCTTGTCTAATTTGGATATGAAGGCCAAACATGTACAGGTGTTGGTTTTGACACCAACCCGTGAATTGGCGATTCAGGTGGCTGAAGCTTTTCATACCTATGCCAAACATTTAAAAGGTTTCCATGTTTTGCCGATTTATGGTGGTCAGAGTTTCGAACCACAATTAAAAGCGTTAAGACGTGGTGTACATGTAGTTGTAGGAACCCCAGGGCGCGTGATGGATCATATGCGCAGGAAAACGTTGAAGATTGATCAATTAAGTACTTTGATATTGGATGAAGCCGATGAAATGTTGCGAATGGGTTTTATTGACGATGTGGATTGGATTTTAGAACACACACCTAAAGACCGTCAAATTGCTTTGTATTCTGCAACAATGCCTGCACAGGTTAAGAAAGTTGCGGTTAGGCATTTGAATAATCCTTTTGATATTAAGATTAAAAACAAGACGGCAACAGCTAAAAATATTAATCAACGTTATTGGATGGTTAGTGGTTTGCATAAATTGGATGCATTAACCCGTTTGTTAGAAACCGAAGAATTTGATGCTGTTTTAATCTTTGTACGCACCAAAGTGGCTACAGAAGAATTGGCTGATAAACTTAAAGCAAGAGGATTTGCTGCTGAGGCGCTAAATGGCGATATCCAACAAAATCAACGAGAGCGCTTGGTTAACAATTTGAAAGCTGGAAAAATTGACATCTTAATTGGTACCGATGTTGTGGGCCGTGGTTTGGATGTAGAGCGCATCAGTCATGTAATCAATTACCACATTCCTTATGATCCTGAGTCTTATGTGCACAGAATTGGTCGTACAGGTAGAGCAGGACGTTCTGGTGAGGCAATAATGTTTGTTGCTCGCCGAGAACAACGCATGTTACGCATGATTGAAAAAGTGACCAAACAACCGATTCAACAAATGAAAATGCCCAGTGTTGCCGATATCAATGTGCAACGTATGCAGAAGTTTAAAGACCAGATCAGCGATACTATTGCCAGTGCAGACTTGGGTATTTATCAACAATTGGTGCGCGAATTTCAAACTGAAACAGACAATGACCCCATGCAAATTGCAGCAGCGCTTGCATTATTGGCTCAAGGTGAAAAAGGCATCTTGTTAAAAGAAGAAAAACATGCCGCTTATGACCACGATACTCAAGGCAATAAACGCAACCCAAGAAACTCAGGTGATTTTAATGACAATCGAAGTCCACGTGGTGAAGCAGAAGAAAGAACACTTGATACCGAAGCCCAAGCCTTAAATAAACATCCTGATGTTGAGATGCAACGTTACTATGTCACAGTTGGATATAACAACGGTGTTAAACCAGGCAATATTGTAGGCATGATTATTAATGAAGCTGATCTGGATAAGGACTATGTCGGTCATATCGAAATATTTGATGATGTGACTACTGTTGATTTACCAGCGGATATGCCGCCAGAATTGATGAAACAATTAAGTTCTGCATTTGTTTGTGGAAAACCCAGCGAATTACAACCCGTAAAAGAAGGCCAAAAAGCCATGATTTCTCCTCCTTCAGGTGGTCAAAGACGTGGTGGAGAAGGCCGCAGAGAAGGTGGTCGCCGCAGAGGTTCAAAAAATTATGGTCGTGATAAGTCAGGTGGAGATCGTTCTGGTGGTAGAAAATTTGGTGGAAAAGGAAGGTCCTCAGGTGCTGGTGATCGTTCTAAAAGACGTAAGCCTAGGAATTAATAAATAATTGTGCAGTAGTGCGACCCTTGTGGTCGCCCATGTCGGTTTTAATATTTAGTCAACACCATAATCGGGTACCCACAAGGGATACGCCAGAATGGCGCTTACTAAGGTCTAACATATTGAAATTAATGAAATAATCTGACCTCTATCAAAACATATCTTTTCAACCAAAAAGAACTCAAACGGGTAGTTGGATTCAGTCAACAAGTAAAACCGTAGGTTTTAAAAAGTGTTGACTAAAGCCAACTACCCGAAGGTCTCTTGGTTACATTATAAAATTATATTCTATTACAATAACTTAAGAGATTAAACTCTTTTAAGTAAGTGCAATTCGGGGCACGCCCTACCTATTTATTAAGTCTTTTTCTCAGGATTGATCTTGGTGTTAATTTCATCTAAGGCGAAATTAAGTTTATCTAACAGCTTTTGCTTTTTGTCTTCATTGATGTATTTTGATTCAAATGCAGTCTGGGTTTTTTTGACCAAGTCATCTAAAGATTGTGCTTTTATATCTGGAGGATCTAAACTATCCTTTTCAGCTTCATCAAACAGTCCTATCCATTTTTCAGAAGCTTTTCCATAACTCAATAATCGATACAAATATCGGCCGGGCTGATTACTATGCATAATCAATCCACTAATGGTAGCAAACACAATTAGTGGCATCAACATTAAATCTCTTGCGCCATCTACGATTAATTTTAATTGAATAACCAAAGTATCGCGTATCACTTCAGAGCGAGCATGTTGTTTGATTTTTTCTTTACCCATGTTTAGTGTTTAGAGCTGATTATAAGATGCGACTATTTTACTCCCCAAGCTGATATAATTAAATAGGCTGTAAGTCATTTACTTTAGAAATGTGTATGTATATAATTTATCCAGATTATTAATATGGACAGTAAATATGACCAACATCGACACAAATAAAAAACTTCCTATACAACAAATCTTTATTCAAACAGTTACGCTAGTAAAGAGTAAGCTTCTAATGTTCTTGAAATTTAGCGTTCCTTTTATTGTTAAAATCTACTTTAGACTAATTTTACTCAAAACCACTACTAAAGATCAATTCATCAGCGGTAGCAAATGTAGCGACAACGTTTCTATTTTGAGTCATACTTACAACACAGCTGCCCGCTCCTGCACAATCTCCAGACCAACCAACAAAGTTAAAACCAACCATGGGTGTTGCGGTTAATGTAACGGACGTATTGTTTGTATAATCTTGGGTGCAATCATTTTCACAAT
Source organism: Gammaproteobacteria bacterium (assembly GCA_024280395.1). GTDB lineage: Bacteria > Pseudomonadota > Gammaproteobacteria > Xanthomonadales > Marinicellaceae > NORP309. The sequence goes on from JAJRQG010000096.1 coordinate 35,960, forward strand.
TAATGCCTATAGGACTACTAGAAATATTCCCACTTCCGATAACCACCGTGGTTAATGTATATTCAACAGCACTAAATGTTGCGATAACATTTCTATCTTGTGTCATATTAACAATACAATTGCCTATTCCTGAACAATCTCCAGTCCAGCCTGTGAAGTTAAATCCGGCCAAAGATATTGCACTTAATGTCACTGATGTATTATTGGCATACACTTGGCTGCAATCACCTCCACAATTAATGCCCGCTGGATTACTGGTGATGCTACCACTGCCTACAACCGCTGTGTTCAGGGTATATTCATTGGCGGTAAAATTTGCACTGACGGTCCTATTTTGCGTCATATTAACTACACAACTGCTGCTACCTGAACATGCACCCGACCAACCGACAAAATTGAAGCCAATCATTGGCGTTGCTGTTAAAGTAACTGAAGTACTGTCAGTATAATCTTCAGAACAATCGATGCCACAGTTTATGCCTATTGGATTACTGGTGATTGTTCCATTTCCCGAAACCGAAGTTGATAAGGTATAAGTTGGTACAAGTGTAAACAAGGCTCTGGCAAACTTCCCAGCATCCATGTTGACTACACAAGAACCTGAACCACTACAGCTTCCTGTCCATTCAACAAATATATAACCTGAATCAGGTGTAGCAGTCAATGTTACCGAAGTATTGGGTGTATAACTTTGTAAGCAATCGTTTGGACAATCAATACCTGCAGGGTTACTGGTGACCATGCCGTTGCCTGTTACTGTCACAGATAGTAGGTAAAAGTTTGGTGTAAAGATTGCGGTTGTAATTTGTGCTTGATCCATTGTGACAACACAAGTTTGACCACTACCAGCACAAGCTCCTGTCCAACCGTCAAATGAATTGGTAATTAATGGTGTGGCTGTTAAGGTGACCATGGTATCAATTAAATAGCCCTCCGAACAGTCAATGCCACAATCAATCCCTAGGGGATTACTTGCTATAGAACCATTTCCCGTTACTCCAACAGTTAGGGTATGTTTCGGATAAACCTCATCAGCACCCAGGTCAAACAAATTACCACCCCCAACAGAAGGATAATCGACACCATATGATTCGAAATCAATGTCTTTATAATCACTAGGGCCTATAAAATCATCGCAATAATCAACGGCTGGAGATAACAAAGGATTAAGGTGATAATCACCATTAGCTCGATCAACAAATTCAGCATCATCAACGGTTGTAGAAAGTTGTGTATTAGGAATACTGTCGATTTCATGCAACATCATGCAGTTGATAAAAACATTACTTGATTGATTGCTCGCAAACACAGGCGTATTAATATCTGCATCAACAATTGAAGCAAATAAGTCTGAATCTCCTACAGATGTTGATGAAATATTAAAAACAGCAATAAGAGTGTTATTGTCTGCAATGGTTGAGTGTGAAACATCAATTTTTGCACCTGAAGCAATGGAAAATGCATAAATATCGTTAAAGCCGTTGGCGCCATTATCACCATTGTGATGGATGATACTGCTTTTTATGGTTGAAACACTCGGAGAGTTAATTGCGGCAATAACAGTTCCTATATCTGCCTGGTTTCCTTCAATAACAGAATGAGAAATATCGACTGTACCCAATTGACTAAATAACATACCCCCCCTACCGTTTGCAACTCCAGCTTTATTGTTAATAAAATGGTTACAATGGTCTTGACTCCAGCACTCACTTGATAAACGCTCGGTTAAAAATGAGGCTCCATTACCAACATAAATGGCACCACCATCTCTATCTGCCGTATTGCCATTAACTAATCCAGCATACATGTGCATGGCCGTAAAAGATCCAGAGATATAGGCTCCACCGCCGTCGTTGTCAGAATGATTTGAGGTTAAACTGGCTGGGCTTGTATTATTACCAAGGCAAGGTTGTTCCGCACAATTTTGGTGACCATAAAGGCTTATTTGAGAGGCCTTGTTTGCATAGATGCCACCGCCATTGCCTACTGCATTATTTCCCAAGATACCCTGAAGGTTTAAACCGCCGCCGCTACCATCTGTTCCTGAATAACTGTTCAAATCACACCCTTCGGTCATATACAGTCCACCGCCTTGACCAACCGTTGCATTATTTAATGAAACACCACTTGCGCCTCGCATCACTATACCTGATTCAGTACCACTACAAAGTATGCCTCCTCCTAAAAATGCTGAATTAGAGAATATCAATGTGTCAACTATTTTAACCCGAGTAAACCCTGAGCCCTCTATAACAGCCAGCCCGCCACCGGCTGTACCCGTATTACCAGAAATATTACTGTTGGTAATTATTATATCCGACCAAGAATTAAAAGCAGAAACACCTCCGCCAGTATAATCACTTGCTAGGTTAACTGTGCCGCCTGTTATGGTTAATGAATCTAACACAATACTGTGTTGTGCAGAGTCGCCAGTGATTCTTATCACAGGTGATTCAGCATTGGCCACACCTGTTATGGTTGTTTGACCAGTGCGGCTTGCAGGGTTTTCATCCACTGCTGATGCACAATCCACATAACCACCACGAATAATGATACTTTGGTTGCCAATGATAATATTCTCATTGTATGTGCCATTAGTGGCCACTCGAATTTCATCAATACTGGCATCAAATTTCGCAATGTTTATGGCTGTTTGAAGGCTGCTCGCATTACAGCTGTCTGTTCCGACCGTTATAGAAGCAGAAATGGATAAAGTACTTATTGTCAGAAGCAATAATGTGATTAAAAGGTTTTTCATGGTTTCACCGAGTGTAAATAATTGTTTAATTACCTACCTAATGGATGAAGTCACAATTTACTGACAATTATTTTTGATTAAATCATTTATTCTTCAAATGAATCTTTAAAGATGAGGCCACTGGGGTCGCATCCTTGGGACAATACGCAATTTTCAAAATTAAACAGTTTGTCATCTTGTAGACCGAAAGAAATTCGAACCGCATCAACATAGCCTATGAATGTATTGCCCCACCCAGAGCCGACACCGACATTAATACCAAGAATATAAGTATTTGCCGATAATGAAATACTCGGGCTTGGGTTGGTATTTATCCATTCATTGAGTGTGGCATTATATACAGGGATTGTGCCCGTACCTTCTATAAAAATCCAAAAATTATCATTGATGATGTCATCTAATTGCCAGCTATCAGTGGTTGCTGGATTAATCCCGTTGTAGATGCCTTCCCAAATGAGAAAGCCCGTTTTGTCATCTGAGTTATCTAATGGAGTGCCACCATCATCATAAAAAACTAATCGAACAGCAGGAGAAAAATGAACAGCTGTTGAACTGATAGAATCGCGATACCAAGCAAAACTCAAGTCTTCAACATTTCCTAATATTCTGTTAGAGAAATCAATTGTAGATGGAGATTTTTGCCAAATAAATTGATAATCAGCTTTGTCTTGCCCAGCTGTTTGGGTATCTGTTGCAAACATTAATGAGCCATTGCCAAACAGTGGTTGATTGGCATTAATTTCAACCATCGCATCGGCTCTTACATTGACGGATTCCCAACCATGTGGAGTGATTGGAGTCACTTCTACTTCTTCAAAGGCAGAGACAATACACGGTAGAATTAGTAGTAATAAAAATTTGATCTTGTATTGATGGGTACTCATTTTATTTCTCCAATTTGATTCTTTATTTTTGATACAATAGTGAGTAATCGTTTGTCTAAGTTTTTTTGCTTTTTACTGTATTTAGAAAACCTGAGTTTTAAATACAACTGTGTGAACTCAACAATTGAGGTTTGAGCTTGTGGATATCGTTCACAAGCAGACTCTGCGAAGGATGTCACTCCTAGGTCTACAGGTTTTACTAACCCTTTTTTTATAAATACTGTTAAGAATTGTTGATAAATTTTATCGTAATGATTGAGGATTCTTTTGGGTCTGGTTAAATATAAGAATAACAAAACAATCAAAGTAGTACTAATCATGATTATTCCCAATACAATGGCTATTGACTTGCCATTTTGAGAATCAAAGCCAAAGACATTAAATAAGGCTTGTTGTTTAACTGCGTTATAATCTCTTACCCATTTATTCCATTTGTGGCGCATTCCATCGTATCGTTCTCCAAGTTTCCTAGACCAACCGTTGTCATGCCAGCTGCGAGAATTTTGATTCATTAATGCTTGTGAGCCTTTTTCAACCCTTTCTGGAGATACTGCGGCTGTAGGGTCTACACGTAACCAACCTTTGTTTTTTATCCAAACCTCTGACCAAGCGTGGGCATCAGATTGTTTAACCAATAAATAATCCTTGTTGAAAATTCCCCCTTGATAACCGGTAACAACTCGAGTGGGCAAGCCTGCTGCGCGCATCATCACGGTAAATGCTGAAGCGTAATGTTCACAAAAACCACTTTTGGTTTCAAACAAAAATTGATCAACGGTATCACCAAACAATAAAGGTGGTGAATAACTGTAATAAAATTCATCTCTTGCAAACAAAAGTAGGGCTTTTTGAATTAATTGTTCAGGTGATAAATTCAATGATTTCCATTGTTTTATCATGTTTAACGTTTTATCATTAAAGCCTTTGGGCAGTTGTGTCAACCTATCCAATGCATCAAATGAAAGTCGTTCATAAGGGTTGTAAATTTTGAAAAAAGAAGTGGCTTTGTAATGACCTAATTGATTGATTTTTATCTTGCTCATCAGTTGCGAATCTGACAGTATAAGCGCCTCGGTTGGAGCATCGGCAACATAATCAAGAGCAAACATAAAATGTTGTCCAGTGGGCTCGAGTTCCACTTCGTAGCTTACCCGCTCGCCAGATTCTCTGAAGGATTTTGAACGATGGATTGAGCGAGTTTTTTTGTTTCTACTCCATGTTTTACCATCAAAATCCCACAGAACAGGGCCTCGCCAGTAAAGTTGTGAATTCTTAGGAATTTCATCATCAAAAATTACTCTAAATGCTGTTGAGTCATCATTGAAAAGCTGTGAGATACTGCCTGGTGACATTTCTTCACTCATACCAGTTTTGCCTTGGCCGAAGAAATCTGGAGACCCCCAGATAGGGGAACCCAGTCTTGGGAAAAACAAAAAAAATAAGGCAGCCAATGGTAATCCAGTCATTAACAAGCCTAGAGTTTGTTTGATTTCATGTTTGTCCAGATAGTTTTCATCATTGTCGTGTTGCAATACATACAAGGTATGGGTAATAACGATCACTGATATAAACAAGTAAAAAACCAATAACATGTCTTGGCTGTAAAAAAAACGGGTCAAGATGACAAAATAACACAAAGTAACTACCATCCAAGCATCTCTTTTGCGCCAGGTTTCCAGTAGTTTTAAAACCGTCATGGTTGATAGAATCGTAACGCTTATCTCTCTGTTTAGCTTAAATCCCTGAAAATAAATAATCGCCAGTGATAGCATGATGGTAATAAAGGCAATCATCAATTTTGGCATGGGCCTTAGTTTTTTAGTGGCAGTCAACCATCTACTGCTAACAACAATAATGGCAAGAAAACCAAACCAAATTGGCAATCTCGGCAAGTGCGGAGAGATCGAAATAATCACAGACAGTAAAATCCAAAAAACCTGCTTGGAGCTTAATAAATGGTAATCAATTGAAATTGACATTTTCTTAATCACTGTAAATTGTCCGTTGAATATTTTTGACTTTTACCAAATAATGCCAATGCTTTGAGACAGTCAAGATGATGTTGATTGGAATAGCCGAATCCTGAATTAAATTGTGGTAACTTTAGACAGTAATCAAACTGAAGTTGTTTGGCCAATAAAACCCATGCGGTTAAACGGGACAGTTTCATTTCAGTATCTTTTAGTACAATTTGAGAAAAATCCAATAACAGTTTTTCTCCTTGGTTTTGTTGGAATTCTCGGCTGATTAACTCACCCGTTTGTGCGGTTCTTTTCCACGCAATAAGCCGCATTGAATCTCCAGATTGAAAAGGTTTTAGGCCGTGAAATTCTTCACCGTGGATAATGACATTGGTTTTCCCTTCACTTTGTGCATGAAATGGCAGAGCAGGAGGGGAGTTTTCTGGGTGAGGATAAACCAAACACTTGGAGTCTACATTGGTCCAAATCCATGCAAAAAATAAACCAAATGGATAAGATGTATGGATTTTTATTTTGCCACAAGTAATCCAACCTCTGGATGTTGTCATTAAGCGACACTCAAGGGTTTGAATTTTTTCAGCAGGCAATTTGATCAATTGTTGCTCAGATTGTTTGTTTTTTATACAAATATCGTATTTGCTTTCAATAGATTTTAAGTGAATACAGAAAACGGCTTGTTCCCCTGTAAATACAGGTTTTGTGCTAACACTTTGAATGATGAGATTTCGTAGGTTGAAGAAAACACGGTACATGGCGACCTGAGCCAACCCCACCAATAAGAAAGTCATCATTAAACCCATATTGTTGTTAAAGTTCAAGCTGGCAACTAACATTAAAAAAGTGATAAATCCGAAGAATAAACCTGGTTTGGTTGGTAATATAAAAACTCTTCTCCAGTTTATTGTTAATGGGAGTTTTTCAACTTTTCTGTGCAACATTAAATTCGGCGCAAACTTAGTGAGCATTTTTTCTATAAAAGTTTTATCCTCGTTATTAAGGGATTCTTGTTTCATTTAATAAGGTGCCCAGTAACTGTTTAACACGATGTTGTGAAGAAGTACTTCTCAAACGATGTGAAGAAATAGGCAAAAAGGCTTTTTGTACATCTTCTGGGATGACAAAATCCCTTCCTTCTATATACGCTATTGCTTGGGAAAGTCGGAACATCGCTAGCCCCGCTCTTGGAGAGAGGCCGTCCACAAATAAGTTGTTGTTGCGGGTTTTTTCAATCAACAATTGTAAATAATCTTTGACTTCATCATTGGCGTGAAAGTTTTCAATTTCTAATTGAATAGCGATTAGCTGCTTGGTTTGAATAACTGTTGCTAATGGTTTGTTGTAATCCTTAGCAAAAGCATTGGAGTAGAGTTTCCTTTCGGCATTTTTTGAAGGATAACCTAAGGAAATACTAACTGTAAATCTATCTAATTGTGAATCGGGTAAAGGGAAGGTTCCCGCATCATCACTTGGATTCTGAGTTGCAATAACAAAAAATGGCTGTGTCAATGAGTAAGTTTTACCATCAATGCTGACTTGTTTTTCTGCCATGGCTTCTAACAATGCACTTTGTGTCCTTGGTGTGCCACGATTTAATTCATCAGCCAATACCAACTGGGTAAATATTGGGCCTTTAAAGAATTTAAAATCTGAGGTATTGGGTTGAAAAATGGATACGCCTAAGACGTCACTGGGAAGCATGTCGCTGGTGAATTGAATGCGTTTAAATTCAAGTCCCAAGACATTGGCCATGGCATTTGCGAGTGTGGTTTTACCTAGCCCTGGTTTGTCTTCAATCAATAAATGGCCATTAGCAAGAATACATGCAAAAGCCAATTTGATTTGTTCTTCCTTGTCGAATAATTTCTGACTTACGGCATTTATTGCGTCGTGAATAAAGTTATTGTTCAATGCTATCACCAATAGAAAATTTATTTGTAAATAATTATAGCAACAGTTTAATAGTATTGCATCAATTCTGCCTGTTCTAATTATTGATTAAGGTGGTAAATCTAATAAAGTTCAAGTAAAATGAGTTGAAAAGAATCTTAAGAATTTATTTTATATGTCTGAAATTGCTAATATTTTGATAGTTGATGCGTCAAAGCTCGCCAGAGCGTTAACTAAAAAAACTGTCGCAAAAATTAAGCAAGACAGTCAGATATTTCTCGCAGGTTCTGTAGCTGAAGCACTGGATGTTTTAAATGAAAACGCCATTGACCTATTGATAACAGCTCTAGTTTTACCTGATGGTGATGGCATAGAAATTTGTAAGCACGTGCGAAGTAATCAACACTATATTCCTGTTTTAGTAATTTCTGGGGATGTTGATAGACGTGTTCAGGAGCGTTTAATGGATGCCGATGTGACTGATTATTTAGATAAATCTCAAGGGCAATCGGGATTGGGGTTTTTCATAAAAGGAATGTTGTCTCCAGATGAACAAGTCAGCGGCCATGTTCTTTATATCGAAGATTCTAGAGTTGTTGCCCATGCCACCAAAAAAGTCCTTACCAATCATGGATTGACCTCAGATCATGTTTTGACTATTACCGATGCCATAGAATTGCTAGGCAAAGACAAAGAGGCCGTTGACAAATACGATGTGATATTGACTGACTATTATTTGAAAGACAATGAAACAGCACAATGGTTGATTGAATATGTTAGAGAGATTCAGCAAATCAATAAAATAGAATTGCCTTTGGTTGTGATGACTGGAGATGAAAACGAAAAAAATCAGAAACAAATTCTCAAATCAGGTGCGAATGATTTGGTATTGAAGCCAGTTGATACCGACATATTAATGAAAAAAGTTCAATTCCAAATTCGCTTCAAACAATTTCAAAGCCTCGCTCATAAATCCTAACAAAAACCCATGCCAAAAACTCAGCTAGATCAAAGTTGGTTCAACGTCTTGTCAGATGAATTTGATCAGCCTTATATGCGGGATTTAAAGGCGTTTTTGCTAAAACAAAAACAACAGGGGAAAGTGATTTATCCACCTGGAGACAATATATTCAATGCTTTGAATTCTACTCCTTTTGACAAGGTTAAGGTGGTTATACTAGGGCAAGATCCTTATCATGGCCCTAATCAGGCACATGGTTTGTGTTTTTCAGTGAATAAGGGTGTTGCTGTACCTCCGTCTTTAAAAAACATTTACAAGGAGCTGCATCAAGACGTGAATTTTACTATTCCTAATCATGGGAGCTTACAGGCTTGGGCCAATCAAGGTGTGCTTTTGTTGAACAGTGTCTTGACGGTAAATCAAGGCCAAGCGGCGAGCCACCAAGGAAAAGGTTGGGAGATTTTCACCGATAAAATAATTTTTGAATTAAATCAAATGCACTCACACGTTGTTTACATGCTTTGGGGTGCCTATGCTCAAAACAAAGGAGCTAGGATTGATGAGAGCAAAAATTTAGTTTTAAAATCCGCACACCCAAGTCCTTTATCAGCTTATCGAGGTTTTATCGGTTGTAAGCATTTTTCACAGTGTAATAACTATTTAAAGGCCAACTACAAACCTTCGATTGATTGGCAGATAGACAGTCACTCAATCGATAATAATTAAAACGGTAATTTCAACGAATCATCAACGGCTAGGATTTGTTCCCTAAATTCTTCCTTTATTACATCCAAGTCTTCTTGTGTATCAGCATCAAATCTTAATACCAAACATGGTGTGGTATTAGAACAACGGATTAATCCCCAGCCATTGGCAAAATCTGCACGTATACCATCAATTGTAGTTAAGTGCGCATCGGGAAACTTGGCCACTTTTTGGAATTTCTCCATAAAGGCATAATTCTCACCTTCTTTGGTGTGGCATTTTAACTCCGGTGTGCTAATGCTATTGGGCAATTCTTCAAATACTTCTATCGCTGGACGATTTTCAGTGTCCAAAATCTCAAGCAATCTAGCAGCAGCATAAATACCATCATCAAATCCAAACCAACGCTCATTGAAGAAAAAATGACCACTCATTTCTCCAGCTAAAGCTGCTTTGGTTTCTTTTATCTTCGCTTTAATAAAGGAATGACCTGTTTTCCAAATAATAGGCAAACCTCCATGTTTGACAATTTCTTTGGGTAAATGTCCGGTACACTTCACATCAAAGATAATACTGGCACCAGGTTGTCTGGTTAAGACATCTTTAGCGAATAACATCAATAGCCTATCTGGATAAATGATTTGACCATCTTTAGTAACAACACCTAATCTGTCAGCATCTCCATCAAAGGCAATACCAATATCGGCGTCAGTTTCTTTAACAGCAGCCATCAAATCTTGTAGGTTCTCAGGTACGCTTGGATCAGGATGATGATTGGGGAAACTGCCATCTATTTCGCAATGCAGTCGAATCACTTCACAACCAATTTCTTCAAGAACCATAGGGCCGATATCTCCACCAATGCCATTGCCACAATCAACCACTACTTTTAATTCATCCTCGAGTTGAATATCTGATGAAATATAATCGACGTAATCATCAACAATATCCATGGTTTGTTCAGTTCCTGATCCGGAATCGAGCTCTTCATGAATAATTGCTTTATATAAATTTTTAATTAATTTCCCTGCTAAAGTCTCTCCATTCAGCATGATTTTCAGGCCGTTGTAGTTAGGAGGGTTGTGACTTCCTGTAAGCATTACACCTGAACCCGTACCTAAGTGGTGGGTAGCAAAATATAAAACGCCAGTTGGCACTGCGCCAATGTTAATGACATTACAACCACTGTTGTTTAATCCTTCAACCAGAGCTTTTAATAATTTTTCTCCTGATAAGCGACCATCTCTGGCTACCACAATTTCATTTTTCCCTCGTTTTATGTTTTCTGTACCAATGGCTTGTCCTATTAACCGAACCGCGTCGACGGTTAGTGATTCGTCAACGATACCGCGGATATCATATGCCCTAAAAATACTTTCATCTATACTATTTTCATCTGCCATATTGTTTTCAAGAATGTTTTTATCGCCTGTTTGTTGCTGTTCCAGTGATGGGTCACTGGTCTGGGATTTCGCTCCTGCTTCAATATGAACATATGTGTTTTTGCTATCTTTTTCTTTTTGGAGTTTAACTTCTTTTGATTTCTTCAAGACAGATAGCATCACGGCTATAAACAATAGCATTGAAGAAAACATGCCTACAAGGGCAGACAATGTGGTCATTCCTCTTAACAAATAAAAAGGCGGTTGGTAAGAGTACTCGACACTGAAATAGCTATCTGGAATATTTACTTTATATTGCACAGCATTGTTACCAATGAGATAATTGCCCCAAGATTTCAGTTGAACCAAGCTAAATTTCCCCGCGTTCTGAGTAAGAATTATCCCTCCATCTTGAATGTTAGATATATCTAAGCTCTTTAACACTTCATTGGTTGGTAAACTGATGATTAAAAATCTGTTCTTTTCATTGTCTAAAATATGAGTGTAGTTGATGTATTGATCTTTATGTCCGAATAAATGAATCTCAGGAACAGGGTTCTTGTTTAAATTTTGGGCACTTTTCAACATAAATAGAGTTGCAAAATTAATACCAGGAAATTCAGAGGGTTTAATTTCTTCTAGTGGACTTTCAGAAACCAGAACTCTTATCGCATTGGGAAGTTTTTGTTTGATCGAATTAATTAATTGGCTTGAATCATTTGGGTTGTAATCTAAAAGACTGGAGTTAATTGTTTCTTCAATTTTTTCATTCAAATCTGAAAAGTTTTTGTTGACTTGATCTCGAATTATTGTTGTTTGTTCTTCTAAATTAGCTTTTACTCGATGTTCTTTAAACTCGTTAAATAAAGTAACGGTGAAAAGTATCATTAGAATAAAAGAAACAATCAAAGAAATTGTCCAAAGCACGATGATGCTTAGGTTGCTGGCCATGTATCCTTTTTGTAGGTTTTTATTGTATTTTGACATGTTAAATATCTCAGATATTTAGAGAGCTCTATGGTTCTCTTTATAATTATTTAGTCCCAGAATGGCCAAAACCACCTTCCCCTCGACTTGTAATATTAAACTCTTTTACAACTTCCAATTCAACTTGAATAACAGGAACGATGACAAGTTGTGCAATTCTGTCACCTATTTCAACTTTATAGTCTATTGCCGAACGGTTCCAACAAGAAACAAACAACTGACCTTGATAGTCAGAATCTATTAGGCCCACTAGATTGCCTAAAACAAGTCCATGTTTGTGACCCAATCCTGATCTGGGTAATATCATCGCAGCCAAGTTTTTGTCTTTAATGTGCATTGATAGTCCAGTTGGGATTAATTCAGTTTGATTGGCTTTGACAACAAGAGGCTTTGACAAACAAGCACGTAAATCCATGCCTGCAGAACCTTGAGTTGCATAATGAGGAAGGCCGTAGTTCCCAACGAAATCCTCATCCAAAATTTTAAGTTCAATTTTCTTCATGTAATAATTCTATCTTATTGAACCATGATAAGCCACTTCTAAGGGTAAAATTCTTACAACAAGATAGGAAATTGTCCATTAGAATTAGGGATTGATTTTCTTACAATTGGGCTTTTGAGAAACAACATGACAATTAAAAACTGGCCAAAAACAGAGAGGCCCAGAGAACGACTATTGCAACATGGAGCAAAAATGCTTAGCAATTCAGAGCTTTTGGCCATTTTTTTACGTACAGGTATCCAGGGCAAATCAGCTATTGACTTGGCCAGAGAGCTATTAATGAGTTTTGGAGGACTGGATAAAATTCTTGAGTCTGATTTCGAATCTTTCACCCGCATAAAAGGCTTAGGAAGTGCCAAGTTTTGCCAGTTACAAGCCACTTTGGAATTGGTGCGCAGGCATTATGATTGCAAGGTTTCTGAGTCGAGTAGCTTTACCAATCAAGATTTGGCCAGAAACTATTTATTAAATCACTTTTCATTTTCTGAGAATGAAGTGTTTGCTTGTTTATTGCTAGATAACAATCACAAGTTAATTAAATTCGAAAAATTATTCACTGGTACAATCAACCACTCTCAGGTATACCCAAGAGTGGTTGCTCAAACTTGTCTTAAAAATAATGCAGCTGCAATTATTTTTGCTCACAACCACCCTTCTGGTTGTTTGAATGTTAGTGAGTCAGATAAATTAATCACTAGAAAGCTCATTCAAGTGTTAGAAATGATAGATGTAAGAGTTTTGGATCACTTTATTGTGGGTAAAAACGAAGTGTTTTCTATGGCTCAAAATGGATTTATGTAAAATTCAGACTTATATTTATTTTTATGCTGTATTTTAACCTTAGAGTATATTACACTAATTTATTAGGGAAATTTTAGAGATAAAGTAAAAAATATTTCATGAGTAACGAAGACAAAGCAGCAATATTGGTTGGAAAAGGCAAATTTAAAAGAGCCATTAAACTAATGTCAAAGGCTATAAATGCGGATCCAGAAAATCATCAGCTTTATCGTCTGCGTTTTGAATATGGCCAATATATTCCTTTTGACGACTTATATCACCAAGCGGCAGAGGATTTTTTTCGTGTATTGTTAAACAAAGACACTTCTGGCAATATCATTCATGATCATTATTCAGTATATCTAAGCACAACGCAGGGTAGAATAGGTTTAACTGATGATTTGTTGTTAGAGTTAGCGGCCATATTCGCTGGTTATAGTTTTGAAAACGATTCGGTATATATAATCAATCGCGTAATAAGAAAGTCAATAAAATCGGAAAAATTAATCGATGCCATTATTTCATTGGTGAATTACTATATAGATAAAGGACAAAAACAAAAAGCTACGCAATATGTGCAATACATGATTGATTTTTTCCCTAAAAATCCCATGACAAAGTACATAGTTAGAGTATACAAACAAGCAGAATAGTTAATACTCTATCACGATAAAATATATTTTTATGGCACAATGTCTTGATATACCTAGCTGATACATAAGCACCACATTCCAACAACTTGTATTCTAATATGCGCTTTTTTATTGGAATTAATTTATTACAATTAGGTTTTTTTCAATATGGGAACCACTTGACCAGCAGATTGGTTGGGTTTGATTTTTAAAAAACGCTTAACTTGGTTCAATATTCCTTTGCTATCAATTCCTGCTTCGGCTAATAAATCCTCTCTACTTCCATGCTCTTGGTAGCAGTCAGGTAACCCTAAATTTAACACCTTTATATTTGATTGAATATGGTTCAAATATTCGTTAACACCACTGCCAGCTCCGCCTTTAACAACATTATCCTCAATTGTAACTATGAGTTGATGGTTATATTGTATTTTCTTAATTATGTCTTCATCTAGAGGTTTAACAAATCGCATATTGATCACTGTAGCATCCAGTGTTTCAGCTGCAATTTTTGCATCCTCAAGTGGAGAGCCAAAGGCCAAAATAGCAATTTTAGAACCTTTTCTGACGATTTCTGCTTTGCCAATTTGGATTGTTTTCATTTGTGGTTGTATCGCAACTCCAGCTCCAGTACCTCGTGGATATCTAACTGCGGCAGGCGTTCCTAACGTATACCCTGTATACAACATTTGACGACATTCATTTTCATTTGAAGGCGCCATCACTGTCATATTGGGAACACAACGTAAAAAGCTTAGATCCATATTGCCCGCATGAGTAGCGCCATCAGGTCCAACCACACCCCCGCGATCAATGGCAAATAGTACGCCTAGATTTTGAATCGCGACATCATGAATTAACTGATCATAAGCGCGTTGTAAAAAACTAGAATAAATCGCCACAACCGGTTTAACACCCTCGCAAGCCATACCAGCTGCTAAAGTGACAGCATGTTGTTCTGCAATTCCTACATCATAGTATCTTTTGGGGAATAATTTGGAAAATTCCACCAGTCCAGAACCTTCGCGCATGGCAGGTGTGATACCGACCAATTTATTGTCATCGCGAGCCATATCGCATAACCACTGGCCAAATACTTGGGTATATGTAGGTAAGCTGGGCTTCTTGCTAGAAACTACTCCAACTTTGGGATCAAACGGAGATACAGCATGGTATTTAATCGGGTCTGCTTCGGCAGGTTTATAGCCCTTGCCTTTTTTGGTAATAATGTGTAGAAACTTAGGACCTTTGGTTTCCTTAATGGTTTGTAAAGTGCGCACCAACTGATTGATATCATGGCCATCGATAGGGCCAAAATAAAGAAAGCCCAATTCTTCAAACAAGGTCGAAGGAATCAACATTCCCTTGGTATGCTCTTCCCATCGCGACATAAATTTCCACAACCAAGAATCACGTTTCATGATGCGTTTAGATTTTTCACGCATCTTATTGTAAAAGCGACCACTCACAATTTTAATTAGCATTCTTGCAAATGCACCGACATTCGGAGAGATAGACATTTCATTTTCATTCAGCACAACCAACATATCGGGCTCAATTTCGCCACCATGGTTCAATGCTTCAAATGCCATACCTGCTGTCATTGCACCGTCACCAATCACCGCAATGGATTTACGCTCGACACCCAGTTGTTTAGATGCCAGCGCCATTCCAAGAGCTGCACCAATAGAAGTAGAAGAATGCCCTACGCCAAAAGTATCATACTCTGACTCACAGCGTTTGGGAAAAGGAGTTAAACCCTCTTTTTTCTTAATAGTTTCAATTTGATTTTTACGGCCTGTTAATATTTTATGTGGGTATGCTTGATGACCCACATCCCACACAATCCGATCGTGTGGTGTGTTGTACACATAATGCAGAGCAACAGTTAACTCAACCGTACCTAAGCCAGAACCAAAATGCCCTCCTGAATTTGATACAGATTGAATTAAAAATTCACGCAATTCATTGGCTACTTGTGGTAATTGCGACTCATTCAAACGGCGCAAGTCTTTGGGTAGTTGAATGGATTTTAATAAATTGGGCTGTTTTTCCGTCATGACAAACTATAGTAGTTAAGGTCGATATTATCTCTTAAATGAAGTTTTAGGTCAAAGAATCAATGAAATTATTCAAACCTGTTGTTTAAGATTTGAATTCTAGTTTCACTGGGAATCATTACATTTACCTAATTGCAGGCTGTTTATGAAAGAAACTAAATTAAAATATCTCTGTTATTTTCATAAGGCTTTGTTAGAATATTCATATGCACATTAACAACTTCACACAATTACTAAATTCCAACCAAAAAAATCTTTCTCCTGAACAAGAGTCAGACATGAACGATATTTATCAGAAATTGAAGAGTATTGCTAAATCTCAAAAATTTAAAATAAAAACCAACGGACTCAATACTACAGCTTTGGTTAATGAAGCTTGGTTAAAGACAAAAGGAAATAATAAATTATTTAATGATCGCAACCATTTCTTTGCGTATTGTTCAATTGCTATGCGGCATATATTAATTAATCAATCTCGAAAAAATAAATTAATCACTTATATCGAAGACAATCAAGATATTCTTCAACAAGATATTTATCAACAATCTGATTATTTATTAGATTTAGAACGTCAATTAAAAAAATTAAAGCTATTTTCACCACGACTTGAGCAAATTTTCACCTATCGATTTTATGGTGAGATGGAATTCAATGACATAGCTGAGCTCTTCCAAATTAGTGAGCGGACCATTATAAGGGACTGGAAAAAAGCCAGAACAATGCTTAGCATAGCCATGAAAAGATAACTATATTTATAAAATTAATTAAGAAGATAGTCTCAGTGTTAAAGATTTTTAAAGAAAACATGGCCATAATACAACTTAAATAGCCGAATCAGTTTCATAATATATTCGAAACTTTAATTTCCTTGATTTTTGTATTAGCGATTAGATTAAAATAATCAGTGTGATAAGGCAGTATAATATTTTCAAAGTATCAAGACTTAGGTATGTAATTGCTTGATGGAGGAATGAGGCTAGTTAATTACATGATAAGGTCGGCATCGAGACATGTTTTTTGAAAAAATTTCAAAACCAGCTATTTCATCAATTTGTAACAGTTTACCAAGACTATTGGCAAGAAAAATCGGATAATCACAAGTTGAGTGTGTATATGACAGTGGGTGTTGTTTAATGGAAATCAAAGTAAATTTTCTTGAAAATCTCAGGCTTGAAGCCAAGTTTGACGATTTTACGGTGGTGACGGATCAGCCAATTAGATATAAGGGAGATGGCTCTGCGCCGGGTCCATTTGATTATTTTTTGGCGTCTTCGGCTTTGTGTGCGGCGTATTTTGTACGGGTGTATTGCCTGTCTCGCAAGATACCAACAGAAAATATTCGCTTATCACAAAACAATATTGTTGACCCAGAAAACCGCTATAACCAAATTTTTCAAATCCAAGTGGAATTACCTGAGAGCATTTCTGATAAAGATAGGCAAGGCATTTTGAGATCCATTGATCGTTGCACAGTTAAAAAAGTAGTACAAACGGGTCCAAAATTTAAAATCGAATCCGTTGACAATTTAGATGAAGATGCACAAGCCTTACTTATGGGTCAATCAAATGGTAATTCTAATACTTTTATTTTGGGCAAAGATTTACCTTTGGAAAAGACCATCGTCAATATGACGGAAATTCTGGCTAATTTGGGCGTGAAAATTGAGATTGCTTCGTGGCGAAATATCGTTCCCAATGTTTGGTCTTTGCATATTCGTGATGCGGCATCGCCGATGTGTTTTACCAATGGAAAGGGCAGCAGCAAAGAGAGTGCTTTGTGTTCGGCCTTAGGTGAATTTATCGAGCGTCTTAATTGCAATTTCTTCTACAATGACCAATATTTTGGACAAGAGATTGCCAACAGTGAGTTTGTTCATTATCCCAATGAGAAGTGGTTTAAATTAGAAGCAGACGATGCCTTGCCTGCTGTACTATTGGATGACTATTGTTTGAAAATATACAATCCAGATGGCGAATTACGCGGTTCTCATTTAATTGATACCAATTCCGGAAACAAAGAGCGTGGCATTTGCTCGATTCCTTATGTACGCCAATCTGATGGAAAAACGGTTTATTTTCCTTCAAATTTGATTGAAAATTTATTTCTTAGCAATGGCATGAGTGCGGGCAATAATTTAGCTGAGGCACAAGTTCAGTGTTTATCAGAAATTTTTGAACGGGCAGTTAAAAAACAGATCATTGAAGAAGAAATTGCTTTACCTGATGTGCCGCAACACGTTTTAGAGAAGTATCCAACAATATTGGCAGGCATAGACGCTCTAGAAAAGCAAGGTTTTCCTGTGGTGATAAAAGATGCATCATTGAGTGGTCAGTTTCCTGTGATGTGTGTCACTCTGATGAACCCAAAAACTGGTGGAGTCTTTGCTTCATTTGGTGCGCACCCCAGTTTTAAAGTGGCGTTAGAACGCAGTTTAACCGAGTTATTGCAAGGCCGCAGTTTTGAAGGGTTGAATGATGTGCCAAAGCCAACATTCAATAGCATGGCTGTAACTGAACCTGAAAATTTCGTTGAGCATTTTATTGATTCAACAGGTATAATTTCCTGGCGTTTCTTTAGCGCAAAGCATGATTATGAATTCTGTGATTGGGATTTCTCTGGCAGCAATCAACAAGAAAGTGATGGCTTATTTGCTATTCTAAAAAAAATGGGAAAAGAGGTTTACATAGCAGAATTCAATGAATTGGGTGCATCGGCTTGCCGAATATTGGTGCCTGATTATTCAGAAGTATATTTGGTAGAAGATTTAATCTGGAATAATACCAATATGGCTTTGGATTATCGTGAAGATATTTTGAATGTTCACAGTTTGAGTAATGTTGCTTTGTTAAATTTGTTAGAACGCTTAGAAGACAGTCAACTTGATAACTACATGGACATTGCGACATTAATTGGCATTGTATTTGATGAAAATACGGTTTGGGGACAATTGACTATTCTTGAGTTGAAAACATTAATCTGCCTTGCCCTACAAAGCCATGAAGAAGCCATGGATTTGGTTGAAGAGTTTTTGCAGTACAATGACAACACGGTTGAACGTGGGTTATTTTATCAAGCAGTGCATGCAGTACTCGTGATCACCTTGGATGAAGATCTACAACTTGATGATTATATCGCCAATTTTAATCGCATGTTTGGTAAAGATACCATAAACAATGTGGTGGGTTCTGTGGCTGGTGAAATAAGATTCTTTGGCTTATTTAGAACCAGCATGAATCTTGAAGGTTTAGATAAACATTTGAGATTGATAGAAAGTTATAAAAAACTGCACCATGTCCGAAAAAGTACCCTTTCATAAGAAGTTATGAGTGACAATAGAATAAATCAAGGTTAATTAAACCTGAGTGAGGATTAGTTGAAAGAATGTACCCAATGTGGAAAATGTTGTATCAATTATAGTGATGGTGGTTTGACTGCTTCACAAGATGATTTGGATTTTTGGGAAGCCCATCGTCCGCATATTTATCAATATGTCAACAAGGATGAGTTGTGGTTTGATCCAAAAACAAGTAAGCGATTAAAGCTTTGTCCTTTTTTGAAAAAAACTGAACATAACTTATATGCTTGTGATATCTACCATGATCGACCTGAAGATTGTCGATTTTACCCTGTGACTATTGAACAAATGATTAAAGATGAATGTGAAATGTTAGAGCCACGAGACTTAAAAAATAGCAAACAAGCTCAAATTAAACTAGACATATTGATGGAAGACAGCAGGCCGCCTTGTGTATAAGATGGATTGTCTATGAAAAACCTTTCAAAACAACAATCCCGAAAATTAATTGTTCTGTGCAATGATTTCCATCACAGTAAAAAGCCCAAATCTATTGATGCGACCATTGAGAGTTTTAATACCTTAGGCTATGTGCAAATTGACACCATTTCGGTGGTCAATCGAGCGCATTTACATGTGTTGTGGTCACGAAATCACCATTTCAACCAATCACATTTAGAAACGTTGTTTGAAAATAAAAATATTTTTGAATATTGGTCACATGCCGCAGCGATGTTGCCGATGAAAGACCATAAATATTCTTTGTTTCGAAAGCAGCAAATCGCCAATGGAGACAGGCATTGGCACAAACGTACTGCTGAAATGATTGAGATGATGGCACATGTCAAAGCCACAATCAGCAGCCAAGGGCCGAAAAAATCCAGCGATTTTAAATACAAACGAGAGTCTAAAAGTCAATGGTGGGATTGGAAACCAGCAAAATTGGCCTTGGAACAATTGTTTATGGAAGGCGATTTGATGGTGCTAAAACGTCAAGGCTTTCAAAAAGTGTACGACTTAACCGAAAATATTATATCCAAAGAGGTAAATGATTCAGCACCAACGACTGAAGAGTTTTGTAGGCATTTAATCAAACGTTACTTATTTGCCCAAGGGATAGGTACAGCAGAAAATATTGCCTATTTGCGCAAAGGTCTTAAGCCGATTGTACAAAATAATTTGTTAGAAATGTTTGGTGAGGGACTACTGGAAAAAGTTTGTGTCAACAATCAAGAATACTTTGCTTTACCTGAACGATTAGCCTTGTTGGATAATCGGCTTCAAACAAAGTTACATATTCTTTCGCCATTTGACAATATGGTCATTCAGAGGAAAAGGCTGAAGGAGTTGTTTGATTATGATTATCAAATCGAATGTTACGTGCCTGCGGCTAAAAGACGGTTTGGTTACTTTTGTTTGCCACTATTATATGGTGATAAGCTTGTCGGCAGAATTGACTGTAAAGCCCATCGCAAAGAACGGGTGTTAAAAGTCAACGCGTTATTTCAAGAAAATGACATTAAAAACAAAGATAAATACCAAGCCAATTTGCAACAAGCCTTGATTGAATTTGCTGCTTTTAATCAATGTGATGAAGTGGTTTTCAAATCAAAATCAAAAGCCATTAATCACGAAGGGCACGGAGTGCATGAAGGTTAAAGATCAAAAGCTATTATCGCACAGCGGCACGGCGAACACAGCGAAAGATCAAAAGCATAATGTAAAGCTCGCAAAAATACTCATATTGGGACCGGTGCTTTAGCTCCGCTATTTATTGAAAATAAATACCTGAAAAACGACAAGTAAAAGATCAAGATCAAAGGATATTATCGCACGGTGGCGCAGCGAACACAGCGAAAGATCAAAAGCATAATGCAAAGGGCGCAAAAAACTCATATCGGGACAGGTGCTTTAGCTCCGCTATTTATTGAAAAATAGATACCTGAAAAACTACAAAGAAAAGATCAAAAACGAAACTCGCACAACGACATGGTGAAAATCAAAAGAACAATCTAGAAAACACCAATTTTAGATCAAGCACTATTTAGGCTCATCCTTAAGTTCGTCAAACTTTGCTTTCATTGTGGGATTGCCATGAGTCAACTTCTTAATGGTTAAATCATCGGCTTTTTTGTTGGCCAGTCTTAAATTGTTTTCAGAAGAAAGAAGAGCATCTTTGGTTTTTTGTAGGTGAGAAATGGTTTTATCAATTTCATCAATAGCGGTTTTAAATTTTCGGCTGGCTAGATCATAATTATAAGCAAATCCTTCTTTAAATGTGTTTATTTTTTCTTCAAAATGGGTGATGTCCACATTTTGATTGCGCATCAAACTTAACTCCGCTTTGTACTCCATTGAATTCATCGCTGCATTTCTCAACAAGGAAATAATCGGTATAAAAAACTGTGGGCGCACCACGTACATTTTTGGGTATTTGTGAGAAACATCAACAATGCCTTGGTTGTAAAACTCGTTGTCATTTTCCAAAAGAGAAACCAAAACAGCGTATTCGCAGTTCTTTTGGGTGCGGTCTTTGTCTAGCTGTTTAAAAAAATCTTCGTTTTTCTTCTTGGTCGCTGTTTCATCGCCTTCGTTCTTCATTTCAAACATAATAGAAATGATTTCATTGTCTGCAACATCGGATTCCTTAAAAATATAATCGCCCTTAGTGCCTGATCTGACATCGTTGTCCTTCTCAAAGTAAGCTTTTGGAAAAGCAGTGGAGCGTAATTTATTGAATTCAATTTCACAATGCTGTTCTAGCGTTTCACCCACCATCTTGGTTGAAAGCTTTTGCTTCATGTCTTTGTAAAAGGCTATTGCTTCGTCTTTAGTCTTGAGCTCTGACGTGAATTTTTCATTCAGTGAATTTACTAACAGTTGTTTTTCAGTTTCTTTGTTCTTTAACTCGTTTTCTAGACTATCTTTTTGCTTTTCAATTAATTTTACCGCTTCAGAAACTTCAAGCTTTGTATTCAAGTCAGCATTCTGAATTTGAGATTTCATTTCTGCAATTTTGGTTTCTTTTTTTGCTAACTGTTCTGCAAGGTGCAGTTCATTCTTCGCCTGTAAATCACTTATTTCTTTGTCCTTATCCGACAACTCTAGTTGAATTGAGTTTTTAAGGTTTGCTTCAGCGAGTTTTACTGCATTGAGCTTTTCTTGTTCGGCCAGATTTAACCGTGCCTGTAACTCTTCCTCAAATTGATGATCCCTAACTTGCTTGACAATATCCGCAAATCCAGCAGCATCGAGTTCGAATGTCTTTTGGCAATGTGGGCAGATTATTTCATTCATGTGTTTTTCTCTTTATTAATGCAATATTCTTAGTATCAGGACGCTCGCCTAATTATTTCTTTTATATAAACTGACTAAAAGAAAATTTTATATATAGGTTGGGTTGAACAATAAACCTTTATTTTGTTTTACTTCAGCCTCAATTTCCTTGATAGTTAACTCAGATAGTTCTTCAAGTCTTTTACCAACTACAAGATAAGGCTTTTTCATATCGACTTTCATTAATCCAGATTTTATCTCTTCTATTCTATCAATTAATTCCTTAATTTTTGAATTTGACTCTGAAAGTTTTTTTTGAATTTCTATTCTATCAATTGCTTGTGTCATGTCAGATAAATTTAAATATTCACTTAATTCAATTAACTCTTTTTTTAATTTTATATTTGAAAATTTATTATTTGAAATGTAATTATTTATTTGTTTGAGCTTGACTTCAATTTTCTTAAAGTATGACCTTTGTACTTTTAAAGGTTCTAATTTTCTTAAGTTATCATAGAAATATATATTCCTAGATTCTAAAATATTAAAAAAGAAATGTTCTCGAATAATAGATTTATTTAATGAAGAAATCCAATTTTTATAAACAGCTTCGTAAACTAAAAGCCACTCTTTATTATTTAGATTTTCAGTTGTAATTAGCTCTATTACTGAAGAAAAATCAAAGGATTTGATTTTGTTATTTTGTTGATATAAATCAAGTCCAACTATAATGCTAGTTATACTTTTGCTGTGAAAAATCATTTCATAAATTTTCTTAGTTGGCTGAATTTTGAATTCATTTAGTATCCAAAGCGACCAAGTCAATTCAAAATCATGTTGGTTTTCATGATTACGCTTTATGATCTCATAACAAAATTCTTTTAATCGTTTCTTTGAAACTAATTTTTCATATGTAATTAATAGTTTAGCTATCATGTGTAAACAACTTGTCTCTATTAAACCAAGCCTAAATAACAAGGATTCAAAATAATTCCAGTTCTCTTCTTCAATTCTCACGAAATTAAACTTATTTAATGCTAGTTTTAAAACACTATCTTTTGGGTTCTCTTGTGCATACTTAAATGATATTGAGAAGTAATTCCATATATCATCTTTTTGGTCATGTTTAGATGGTCTAAAATAGAATGATTTTATAGCTAGAGCCCAAGGTTTTTCTAATTCGCATTGCGTTCTAGAAATTTCAGTTTTTTCGTTATTTATTTTTAATTCAAAATTATTTAAGGTTTTCTTCAATTCTGATAGGCCGATTTGGGCATCTAGCTCTGAATTAAAATATAGAGCGTAGTCGTCATAATACCTATAGCCTAGAAAATCTATTTTTTTTGATTTCAATTTTTTTTCAAGGTCATTATCTAAATGACAAGCAATTATTTCAGCAATAATAAATGAAGTATCTGGGCCAATAGGTATTCCCATTGTTTGCTGATTTTGACACCACATTAATCTATTATCAATATCGTCTCCATAGATGCTACTAACTTTAAGCGCATCACCTCTATTTAAAGCACGATTTTTTTTGTATTTTTCCTTTCCTCCAAAGGTTACCCAAGGAACACAATGCGTGTAAATTGAAGGATAAAACTTTGCTATGTCAGTTTTTAATTGAACTGCATATTTAAAAGAGTTAATAATTCCGGATTCTTTAAAGAAACGGAAATCATTATGTTTTACCGAACGTTTACCTTGTTCCAATTCAGTTTCTAATTGAGGTTTTGTTGTTGATAAGTTTGAATCATTAAATAGCTTGATGATTTCTGGGTAATTATCAATAATTGACTTTGATAATTTTCCTTGATGAATAGGATTTGGTATCTTTATTCCTTTTCTAGCAAGTCCATTTTTTGGTATATTGTATTGACTACAATCAGAAAAATTTAATCTGTTTTTGAAGACTTGTTTTATACGAACTCTTTCTTCAGCTTTTTCTGTATTAGATAGAGCTGTCATTGTATCCACAGTAGCTAGTAAAGTTTGTAAAAAATTATTTTCTGTTGAATTAGCTACATCTGATATATTTATATAATCATTTCCAAATAAGTCTGTGAAGAATGATGGTGGAAGCTCTTTAGGGAAATACCCTTTATTCAACAAATGTTCAATATTCATTATTTTTTAATACCGATAAAATCGTAATATATAATTACATATATTACATTATACAAAGAACATATATGTCCTAATCAGTCCCTAACAAAGTCATTAAAATTATTGAAAATTAAAGTGGTTGGGATTAGTATTTTATTGTAGCACAGATTTTAAAACTTTTTCTACCGTGAAGCTTAACAGTGATGTTTCATAATAAAAACTCACTCTCTTGTGTAAGCTCTTATAATTACTTAGTTTCCTTAAAAACCTGAATATTTTGAGATACTTGCAATATCAAAAATTAATTTTTCAAATGATTCTTTATTCCAAAACTTTGGATACATATAACCATGCGCGACACTATTCCGATTATCACCTTCATCAGTTGGTTTGGAGAGAGAAAAATAACTTTTCATCTCTTCTAAAATTGTTACAGATTTAAGGGGTCAGTGCCCTTTTTGGCTCAAATGCTTTGTCAAGTTTATCCAATAACTCTAGGCCTCTTTTTTTATCGCCTTTTAAGGCAAGTGTTTTAAACCTAATTTCACTGTCAAATTCTGCTAATGCTTGGGTTGAAAGTTCTTCCATGAGTTTGTTAACACTAATTTTTTTGTGTTTTGCCAGTGATTTTAATCTGTTGTGTTTGTCATCGGGTATTCTTATTGTAAGTGTTGACATTTTATTTACCTCTTAATATTATTTCTGGTGTGACTATTTGTAATTCAGGAAAACTAATTTCTGAATTATTAAAGTCTCTAGTGTTGTTGGTTATTATCATTGTAGCGTTGCCTGCAATCGCTAATTCAATCACAAAATTGTCACTTTCATCAATTAAATTTGGTCGCCAAAGGTAATGTATTGAGACCCATCGAGAGATGCTATAAAAGGCATTAAGTAAGTCCTGAATTTCATCTTTTGTCAAGGGGCATAAGTCAATAATGTTTTGCCTCATGCTCACGTCTTGATATTCTGAGTACAACGCATTGCTAATAACAGGCTGTAAATGACCTTTTAGACATCTTCTTATCACTTCTCGACTTGGACCTTTTTTACCTATTAAAGCACTGATTATAACGCTTGTATCTATTACAACAATATTGTTCATAAATAAATGATAGCATATATGATGCCAAAATATCAAACGTTTTTTAATCAGAAGGATTAATCAGCACAATCAGCGGGTTCAGAGTCGCTGATTTTCTGACACAATTAGAAATCAATAGGGAGCAACAAAACTATGGCATTTAATAGTTAAATTCTTTGTAATTTTTCACATGTGGTTTTTCAGATATTTATTTTCAATAAATAGCGGAGTTAATGCACCGGTCCCGATACGGGGTATTTGTAAGCTTTGCATTATGCTTTTGATCTTTCACTTGTAGTTTGTCAGATATTTATTTTCAATAAATAGCGGAGCTAAAGCACCGGTTCCGATATGAATTTTTTGTGAGTTTTGAGTTGCGCTTTTGATCTTTACCTTCGTGTTCTTCATGTCCTTCATGGTAAATAGCTTTTGATCTTTGCGTTATGCTTTTGTTTTGTTTAAACTGATGTTCTTTAGCTTTACGTTGCGTTCTGGCATACCGAGAAAAATATTTCTTCTGACTCATTAATCCGTATCAATAAATACATCTGTGAAAGTGGACTCTGTTCTAGAAAGGCGGCAGATATCTATGTTGAACAGGGTGTTGTATATATTGGTGGTATACAGGCCAAACTGGGCGATAAAGTATCCACCGGTGTTACGGTCACTGTTAATGGTTTGATTGTTGAACCATTGGCCACTGATGAGGTAGTTTTTATCGTGTTAAATAAACCCGTTGGAATTGTCTGTACGGCAGAAAAAACTGAAAAGCGAAACATTATTGATTTTGTTGGGCACAGTTCCAGAATTTTTCATGTAGGCAGACTTGACAAAGACTCTCAAGGGTTGATATTTCTCACCAACAAATGCGATCTGGTCGATAAAATTCTGCATGCTGGGAACCAACATGAAAAGGAATACCTGGTGACCGTGGACAAAGAAATAACTGATGACTTTATTGTTGGTATAAGCGGCGGGGTTCCGATGTTTGGTGTAGTCACGAAAAAATGTAAGGTGGTTAAAGAATCTCAATTTGTTTTCAGAATCACCTTGGTTCAAGGACTCAATCGACAGATTCGTCGCATGTGTAAACCCTATAATTATTCTGTGGAAAAGCTTGAACGCGTCCGAATCATGCATATAAACCTGAACGAACTGGGTCTAGCTACTGGTCAATGGCGTGAGTTAGCCAAAGAAGAACTATCGGAGTTGGTTCTTGTATTGGAAAAGGCGTCGTAAAAGTGAAATAGTAGAGTCAATTGTTTAAGGAAGCTCTGAAAAATAGAAAAATCTCAGGCTTGTAGCAATTTTCAATATCAAAGAAGATTATTGCTGGGTTAGTTATTCTATCTCAAAATAATCTGATGTAGAAATTGGAAATTGCTAAAAGCCCCGTAGGGTAAGGCTTAAAGCATGCACCAGCTTTGAAAAAATTGAAAAGAATATGAATAACTATTCATTTTAAATTTTTTCTCACAGCTACACGCTTTAAGACTTACTGAGAAATTCTCTATTTTTCAGAGCTTCCTTAACGAAATCGAACGGGTAGTTGGTTATGTTGTAAATTCATATTCTATTATAATAAATCTTCTTTACTAAGTACCACTTGGGCGGGATCCATCTTGCAATTTAACCGGAAACTAGTGCGCGTTCTTGAGAATAACAAAGGACTTCAATCCTTTAAAATAATCTATGGATTGTCAGTTCATAGTCGTTGATTGTTTAAATTTTTTGACTAATTTAATACTGACAAATAACCAAGATGCAAGAATAAGTATTTCGGCTACAATGACAAACATATTATTTATGGCGCCGCTAGAACCACTACTTGTAAATAGTGCAATTAAAGGCAAAGGTATCCAACTGGCATTATTTGCATCAGAAGACAACAGTAAAACTTCTATGGGCAAACCCAATAATGCGGGTATTGGAAATATGATACCTATCCAGCCTGCAACTGCCATAAACATGCCCGGATAGGAGAGTAAGAAAAATGTTATATTTCTGGTTTTGTTTTGCCATTTGAAATAGCGGAAAATCCAATAGACTACGAAAAAAATAATAGCCGTCTCAATTACAATAATAGCAATGCCAGCTATTGCCATGTAAATGATGGAAAATGGATTCATCTCAAATGTCTGGCAACTAACTCTAAGTTTTGTGGTGTGTATTTTACATCTTGCATAAGAATACTGTGTTCGCCTTTGGTAAATTCTTGGTATTGGCCTTTGCGCAGTTTTTTGGGTAAGAATACACCACCAAAACGTACCCGTTTTAAGCGGTTAACTTTTAGGTCTTGGGATTCCCACAGTCTTCTGACTTCGCGGTTTCTTCCTTCCAGTAAGGTGACATGGAACCATTGATTGGTTTCGCCAGCCCCTGCTTGTTGAATGTCATTGAATCTGGCTTTGCCATCTTCCAGTTCGACACCTTTTCGCAGGTTGTCTAGCTTGATTTGATCGACTTCACCAAATACACGACAAGCATATTCACGGTCAATTTGAGTGCTGGGGTGCATCATGTGATTGGCAAACTCGCCATCGGTGGTGAAAAGCAGCAACCCTGTAGTATTGATATCTAGTCGGCCAATGTTAATCCACCTTTGCCCTTTAAGTTCTGGCAAGTTGTCAAATACAGTTGCTCTGCCTTTTTCATCATTGCGGGTACAAATTTCTCCCAAGGGCTTGTTGTACATGATGATTTTGAAATCTTGGTCTTTACTTTCTATTACCCATTTGCGGTTTTTCCAGTTGACGATGTCGCCTTCAACTACTTTGCAGCCCAATTCAACAAGCTTTCCATTGACATAAAGTTGTGCCATTTTGATGGACTTTTCCAGTTGTCTGCGAGAGCCTAGACCACTTCGGGCCAGAACCTTTTGAATTCTTTCGCCAGGTAATTCGATTTTAAAATCCTTGTTTTTTTTGTCTTCTCTTTTCATGGTATATTTATCTTCTTTTATTTTATTGTAACAGCTGTTCATACCAGCCGTCATTACCGCGTAGGCGGTAATCCATTTAAAAATGATATGAACATCACTATAGATTCCCGCCTTCGCGGGAATGACGAGGTGAGTAATTTTCGCGGGAATGAAGGAATGAGTAATTTCATTTATTCTTCTTCATTGTTGTTTTTGAATTGATTTTGGAATGCTTTTTCGTTTTCATCGGACTTCGGTCCTAAATCAAGTTCAGGCATAATAGTTTCAATGTCTTTTATTTCTGCCAGTGTTGGTAAGTCTTGTAGGGACTTCATGTTGAAATAGTCCAAGAACTCCTTGGTTGTTCCAAACATCGCGGGTTTTCCAGGTACGTCACGATAGCCCAAAACTCGAATCCATTCTCGATCCATCAAGGTACGAATAATGTAACTGCTAACAGCGACACCACGTACATCTTCTATCTCGCCACGTGTAACCGGTTGTCTATAGGCAATCAGGGCAATCGTTTCTAGCAGTGCGCGGGTGTATTTCTTGGGTTTTTCTTCCCATAATTTTGATATCCAAGGCTGTAAAATGGTCTTGGTTTGTAGCCTGAAGCCATTGGCCACTTCAACCAACTCAATGCCGCGGCCTTGAAAATCTTCGCTCAATAATTCGATGGCTTTAGCAATGTCATTGTGGGTCAGTTCTTGCTCCACAAAAAGCGACAGTAATCGTTTAACCGTTACGGGTTCGCCAGCTGCCAATAAAGCAGCTTCAATGATATTTTTTATTTGTTTAATTTCCATAGCTGTATTTATGCAGGTTGTGCATTGTCATCAACTTCATCTTCAATGGCCAATGATTTGATGTAAATTTGTCCGTAGGTTTCATTTTGAACAATGTCTAAAACTTGGGATTTTAATAATTCTAATACCGCCAAGAATGTCACGACTATTCCTTGTTTTCCTTCACTTGGGTCAAACAGAGATTCGAAAGTAAAGAATTTCTTGTCTCTTAATGTGTCTAACAAGTGTGTCATTTTATCACGGACACTTAAAGTTTCTCGTTCAATCTCATGAGAAATTTTTAGGTCGGCTCTTGCCAATACCTCTTTGAATGCCATGATTATATCTCGCATATCCACTTCTGGTGGTGCAATGTAACTTTGTTTGTTGTCCACATACGCAGAAGTTACAACGTAGTCGCGATATTCTCGTGGCATTTCATCAATGTCCAATGCCGCTGATTTAAACCGTTCGTATTCTTGTAATCGCCTAACCAATTCGGCCCTTGGATCGTCTTCTTCGCCTTCTTCACTGGCAGGTTTGGGCAACAACATGCGTGATTTGATTTCTGCCAACATGGCGGCCATCACTAAATATTCAGCAGCCAATTCAAAATCCAATTCATCCAATAAATTGATGTATTCTATGTATTGATTGGTGATTTCTGTGATAGGAATATCTAATATATTCAAATTTTGTCGACGAATTAAGTACAGTAACAAATCCAGCGGCCCTTCAAAGGCTTCTAGAATAACTTCCAACGCTTCAGGTGGAATATACAAATCAGTCGGCATTTGAGTATAAGGCTTGCCTTCGACAATGGCAAAGGGCATTTCTGTTTGTACTGTATCTTTATTCTTGAATTTATGTTTACTAGACAAAATCAACCACTCCTTTACCTTCGCGTATCACTTTTGGACCATCGTCCAGTAATTCTACCACAGTAGAAGGTTGCGCAGGAGTGTAACCAGAGTCGATGATAAATTCTATTGCATGTCCTATTAAATCATCTATCTCTGAGGAATTCAGTTCATCTGTTTCTGCATTGTGTAGTTCTAATGAAGAACTCATGAAAGGTTCACCCAATTCATTAACTAAATCAATCACTACTTGATGATCGGGTAATCTTACACCAATTGATTTGCGGTGTTGATGCTGTAATTTTTTAGGTACTCTGCGAGTTGCGGGCAAAATAAAAGTGTAAGCGCCTGGCGTGTGCGATTTGATGATTCTAAATGCTACATTGTCAAGCAAGGCAAATTCACTTATTTGTGAAATGTTTCCACATATAATGCTGTAAAAGTGTAATTTATCTAAATCTCTTATTTTAGCAACCGTTTTTGGAGCTTTAATGTTATCCATTGCCCAACCAATCGCATAGCCTGAATCTGTAGGGTAGACAATCAATTTGCCTTGTTTAATAGCATCGGCAGCCTGCTTAATCAAGCGTGGTTGCGGGTTATCGGGATGTATGTAAAGAATTCTTGCCACTATAATATTTCCTTTACACTTTCACAAAACGATTTTCATCTCGATTTTTTGCGACATGATCTGGGTTCCAGACCTTACCGTTCATCACAATCCATGCACCAGTTTTTAAAGTTTGTACTGCGGCAATGGCACATCCAATATTAAAAATAGCGTCTGTATTTTGGAATTTGGCAGGAGTTAATGCACCGGTTAATATGATAATTTTGTTTTTTATGTCAGATAAATAATGTGCGGTATCAACCATTGAATCTGTTCCATGGGTAATAAGAAAATGCTCTTCATCAGATTTTTCTATTACTTTTTTGATTAAATCACGGTCATCGTCTGTCATATGTAAACTGTCTTTTTTCATTAACGACAATACTTCAAATTTAAAAGCTACATTGAATGAATGTAATAAATCACCAATCACAGGTTGTCCAATTTTGTACTCACTTGCATCGTCAAAATACAATTTATCGATGGTTCCGCCTGTTGTGATAATTTTTAACCGTTTCATTGGATGTTGTTGAGAATTTAAAAAAAACCTATTTTATAGATAAATGCAGTAAAACCCAATTCATATTTGCTCTGAACTGTTGCATAATACTGTTCTAACCAATTTATTAATCATTATGACTAAATATTTAGTTCCTCTATTGCTGATTTCTACAGTATTTGCTCAAACCGAGCCGACTACACCTGCAGATGGTGAAATAGTATTGAACCAAGAACTGCCCAAGAATAATTTTGAAAATTTACTTTCGGTTGAAGAAATAGTTTTACAGCTGCGTGAAAATTATGGATTTAAAGGTTCTGTCTTATTGACAAAAAAGCTGGGCGAAATTTTGTCTTCTTTTAGCAATCAAGAGCAAGCACAGAATGGTTGGCAATTAACCGTGAATGAAGTGACTAAATTAGATGAAGCTAGTATCCCATTGGTGGATTTTCAATTTGATTCAGGACAAATTCTGAGTAAGTATACCCATGGAATGGATTTGGACAAATGGTTGGACAAGCGCACTGAGGTCCAAGCAAATGACAATAGCTTGTTGGACTTTTTATCGTACAATGACGAATTGACCATTTATTTGAACCTTGAAAAGGTTTGGCAGTTACTATTAGAAAACATTAGCCAACAAGACAATATTGTTTGGAGGGATGTATTTATTAATAGTTTGACATTGTTTTCTGAATCAACTCAAACTTTAGAAACAATCCAGAATAATGATAAGAGCTCTTCTGAGAATAATCATTCTGCAATAGATAGAACTGAGCCTTTGATGTTGGATTTTTTTGTTGCTTTGGATAAGTGGAGCAAAAGTGAGAACTATAGTGTGGATCAGGACAATGAACTCATTGATGTAGCAACAATCATCAATGATGCAGAAGCGCAAGAGTCTCAATTGTTTACAAGTTTATTGCGATTTGCGATAAATAAACGAAACCAACATTATTTGGCCAGTTCTTTTGCTTGGTTCAAGGTGGTTTATCAGTTAAATAGTTTTCAGCTTGAATTAGATAAAGTTACACGAGAAATAGTGGTTGAATTTATTGAAGAAAATGATGTTTGGTTTTTATCTAAAGAATCTAAATTACTTGATATTAATGAACAGCTTCCTTCTAGAATCGAGGCAACAATTCATCAACTTAAATCTAGTTATCAACAACAAGCAGAGCAACAAATAGACAGTCAAGTGTTTGTTGAAGTTCTTAATCTTCCCAATATTTATCAACTGATTGAGCCTCAAATGAATAAATATATGGCGACACCGTTTAGAAATAAAATTCGACAAGATTTGGAAGTCTGTTTAAATATCAGTGAAGAATTTGCTCCATTCCCACAACAGCCTATTGATGTCAACCAGTTCAATGGCTGTGTCAATGATTTAACCATGGCAGCCGTGACTGAAGCTGGCTCAAGAGAATTGTCGGGCTCTTTAACAAGGGTAGATACCAAAAAAGCTTTGGATAGGGCTCTGCAGTTGCCTCCTTGGCAAACAATCAATATTTTACAAGCAAGAGTTGCACGAGCAGATTGTTTGGATGAATCACAACAAATGGTTAACCCTCTTGAGTGGA
Organism: Gammaproteobacteria bacterium; assembly: GCA_024280395.1. Lineage (GTDB taxonomy): Bacteria > Pseudomonadota > Gammaproteobacteria > Xanthomonadales > Marinicellaceae > NORP309. Next base: position 68,502 of record JAJRQG010000096.1, read on the forward strand.
AACTGGCTGCTGAATCTTTGTTGTGGTTCATTGACAGGTGGCCTGCTTATTCTAAAAAATATCAAAATAAAGCCGATATCCGAAAAATTATCATCGAAGGAGAAAAGTTACTCAAAGGTCTGACCTGTTTAGATATACCGAGTTCAGAATTGTTAGATGTTGAGTTTAACCAGGTTGAACAAGCTTGGCAGAAAGTAAAAACTCAAATTAAACAAGTTGCCGTAGAATTTAATCAACTCAATTTAACAGCAGGCAGCGATTTAGACCTTTTAACCAACTCTGAAGAGACGAGTAATTACCGAGTTGAAGAAGCAACCATCAGTGCTTGTGATGTGCAAACCAGTTGTGGTGTACATGCACCGTTGAATACATCAAGGGCTTTGTTTGGATTGTTCCCCAATCATTTGTTGTTGGCGGATCAATTAAAATTGGGAAAACTGAAACTTTGTTATGACAATGTCGGTTGGGAAAATAGACGTTCTGCCTCTACCCATCTTGATAATCCTAATGTTGCTAATTACTTTGGTAACTTCAGTTTTAGTTTAAAAGGTTACTATGAAGAACAGTTGGTTTTCGAAAGAAAATTAACCAGTAAAGAAGAAAACTATTATTTATTTGCTGAAAATGACGAAGAGGTACTGTCGACATATTGTCCGCTTTCAATCATTGGTAATAAAATTTCTACACAACTAGACAGAGGAACTTTCGGTCTTGTTCCCAATAGATTAACTTTTTTGACAGCTTCTAGAGCGAGTGAAAGTCAGATTCTAACGTCCAATTGGTCAGATGGAGGAGAATGGCAAGATTTAATTACAGGTGCTGAAGCTGAGTTGGTCTTTGAAAGTGATTTGTCAGAGTTGAGTGCTGATACCCAGTTGGCTTATCAAAAGAAAGCCAAAGCTTTGCAGGCTTTGGTTTATCAAACTTTATTGAACACAGTGCCAGAACCAACAGAGAAACAACTATTGTTGACCGATAGTATTTCAGACTTGTACCGTATAAGGAAGTTATTGGCACACATGGTTTATATTACTCAGCCAGATGAATTTATGACCGATGATTCGTTGCATGGTGTCTTTTTTGGAAATAACAAAATACCTGACAGAACAACTATTGTTGAACTCTATAAAAACCAATTAAATATCAAGCAGTTGATTGCGGGAATTGACGAAAATATTAAAATTAATCAAAATAAATGGAATAATTTCAGCTCCACGTGGTCAAATGCCTATCTTAAAAATATTTTGTACCGTTTAAGATCATTAAATAACTCACAATAACTAACAATAATTAAATTATGAAAAAAACGATTTCCTTTCTTTGCCTCATTTCTTTATTTTTCACAACACAAATATTTGCGCTTGATCAAGATGAGTTGTTAGATGTTGATGATGCCTTTGCACCAGAGGTGGTGGAAGTCAATTATGACAGTGTCAAATTGCGCTTTAAAATTGCCGATAAATATTACTTGTACAAACATGCATTTAAATTTCCCAATATGGATAGTGGAATTCAATACGGTGAAGCACAAATTCCCGATGGTCACAAAAAGGAAGACGAATTTTTTGGGGAAGTAGAAACCTATCACGATCAGGTTGAAATTGTGGTGCCTTATGAAAATAAAGATCGGGTTGGAAAAGCACAATTTAAATTTAAATACCAAGGCTGTGCGGAAGCAGGTGTTTGTTACCCACCACAAACCAAAATAGTTGAACTGAGCCTGCCTTTAGAACAGCCTTCAACATTGAATACTAACAATTCATTGTTGGGCAGCAATAACAGTACAGATAGTTTAGACCTAGGTTTGGGAAGTTCTAATGACCAATGGCAAGGCCAAGTAGATGCTGTTTTACCAGAAGATTTGGCTTTTAAAGTAGAAACCATTGCCATGGATGCCAATAAACTGTCAACAAGATTCACCATGAGCAACAATGTCTATCTATACAAGGACAAAGTTGAACTAACTTCATTAACTGATGGCATCAAAGTAAAAAGTGTCACTTTTCCTGTAGCAGAACAAAAAAATGATCCACACTTTGGCGATGTTGAGGTGTTTTTTGGGTTAATCGAAATTGATGTAGAAATCGATAGAAAACAAGGTTCGGGCAATAAACTAGAATTACAGATAGAATTTCAAGGCTGTGTCGATGAAGGCATTTGTTATCCTCCTTCAACCAGAACAATTGTCGTAGATTTGCCAGGAATGAGTTCGACAACTGTCACAAACAATACCAATATTTCATCTGAACAAGATCAAATTCAAGACCAATTAGAAAAAAGCGCTTGGTGGAAGGTGCTGTTGAAGTTTTTTGTCATTGGGTTGGGCTTAGCTTTGACACCTTGTGTGTTCCCCATGATACCGATTCTTTCTGGATTGATTGCTGGCCAAAAAGACATCAATACTTCTAAGGCATTAACCTTATCAATTATTTATGTCTTGTCTATGGCATGGGCTTATACCATAGCGGGTGTGGTTGCAGGGATGTTGGGTGCAAATATACAAGCAGCGTTACAAACGCCAACAGTCATCATTGTATTCAGTATTATTTTTGTCTTGTTGTCATTGTCGATGTTTGGTTATTACGATTTACAATTGCCAGCAAAATGGCAAGCTAAATTGATGAATATCAGTAACAAACAAGAAGGTGGTAGTCACATAGGCGTGGCGATAATGGGCTTTTTATCAGCCATTATTGTTGGCCCATGTGTAACACCAGCACTGGCTGGAACCGTTATTTATATATCAGAAACAGGTGACCCAATAACTGGAGGCATTGCGTTGTTTGCGATGTCAATTGGGATGGGTGTTCCATTGTTGATTATTGGTGCAACTGAAGGCAGATGGATGCCTAAAGCGGGTGGTTGGATGAATGTGATCAAATCATTTTTCGGAATTGCTTTGTTGGCAATGGCAATTTGGTTCTTATCGCGCATTATTCCTGGGCCTGTGACTTTGGCTTTGTTTGGAATATTGGCCTTGTTGTCTTCGATATTCTGGTACCGATATGCCTTGAAAAATGGTGTAAAGGGCAAGTTAACCATTTTGTTTTTGTTGTTTAAACTGGCATTAATTGCTATTGGTGTCGTACAGATAATCGGAGCGATACGTGGCAATTCTGACTATATGCACCCTCTGACCAAGTATGAGTCTCACTTTACCCTAATTAAGTCTTATGGTGATTTACAAAAAGCCATGGCAGAAACAGATAAAATTGTCCTGTTGGATTTCTATGCGGATTGGTGTGTGGAATGCAAGCGTATGGAAGGGGCGACTTATTCAAAAGCAAGCGTACAAAAAGAATTAGAACGATTTTTGGTATTAAAAGCAGATGTGACCGCACAAGATGATACTGATAAAGCATTGATGAAAAAATTCAAAATTGTCGGACCTCCTGCCACATTATTCTTTGATAAAGACGATAAGCTGATTGCACAATATAGCTTTTTTGGATTCAAAGGTGAGCAAGATTTCCTTGAACATCTTAAAAACCTTCAGTAATTTCATATAACTTGTTGCCCACTATTCATTGCAAAGTTGGTGGGCCCCAAGCTTGTATTTAATAACCTTTAAATACAATATTCAGGACTTTTTCAGAAGTTAGTCAGAATTCAGGTTTTCTCATGGCCTATAATTAACTTGATTTTATAACCTTGAGAAACCCCAATGAAGTATTTTCTACCAGCCCTTGTCCTTTTGTTGATTTCAAAACTTGCAGTTGCTCAACTGTCAGGTCAATATACGATTGGAGGCGGTTCTCCTGACTATTCAACCATTCAAGCAGCAGTCAATGCTCTACATACTCAAGGGACTTCTGCACCCGTTGAATTCCTGATTCGAGGAGGTACATACAACGATCAAATTACCATCAATAATTTTACCCGTACTGGCAATCCAACAGACACAGTAACATTTAGAAAGTCCTCGCCTTTGGCTACAGTAAATTGGGAATACAACGCACAAGGTTCTTCAACCAATTGGGTATTGCGGCTTGATGGGGCAAAATACATAACAGTGAGAGGCATGACATTTAACGCGGTATCTGCCAGTTATTTTGATTTAATCCACATTCAAGGAGAGGCGGCTAACAATATTTTTGAATTCTGCGATTTCAATGGCGTAGTTTCACAAGGAAATTTAATTTTACAATCAGGTCTAGGTAATCATCCAAGTCATATCTTCAGGAATAATTCATTTTTATTTGGTGACAAGGCGATAGATTTTGATTATCTATCTGGCGGATTCGATTCAACAGGTTTGCAAGTAATTGACAATACTTTTAGTGGGCAAGACAGTCGTGCTCTTGAATCTGGGACTGGCGGAGTACTTGTGACAGGAAATACCGTGTATGCTACCACTGTATCAAATCCTGATTATATTGGATTTAGTATTGACGATTTTTCGCCCATTATTGAAAACAACACGATTGATATGACTAAAGGAACAGCAGCTATTTGGGTTTTTAAAACAGGTGGAATAGGGGTAGAAGGCAGAATTGTTAATAATTTAATAGCAGTTAGAAGTACAACAGCAAGCCGAGCAATATTTGTGGTAACCAGCAATATCAGTATCTATCACAATACGGTGCGCATGCGTTCAACAAATGGGCCTGCATTGTGGGTCAGTGGCAGTGCACAAACAACCCGTATTAACAACAATATTTTAATCAACGATGCCAGTGCAGGAGGAGGTCTGGCTTTAAGAATAGACGATGTCATCAGTATAGAAGATTCAAATAACAATGATTTGTACTCAACTGGTGCACTTTTAGTAAAATCAAATAACGTTGATTACAATAGTTTAAGTTCTTATTCTTCGGCTACAGGTTTTGACTTGGATTCATTCAGTAAAAATGTCACTTTTGTACAAAACTCCGGCACCAATGACTTGCACTTATTGGCGCCTTCAGATGCCGACGTAGAATTATTGGCTCCAACCTTGGCATCGGTTAGTTTGGATGTTGACGGTGATGCTAGAGGCGTGTTGAGTACTTTCAAAGGAGCCGATGAAGGCATGTCATTCGCACCTCTGGACAATGCGGATACCCCAAGTGGGTTTTACACTGTTGGTGGCAGTTCTCCGGATTATGCCAATCCAAATGACGCATTTATTTCTTTAAAACAAAGAGGCATGGCCGGCCCTGTAACCTTTCGAGTCAGACCAGGAAACTATACAGTTCATCAGACATTCAATAACATTGTTAGAACGGGAAATGTCGATGACTTGCTGTTGGTTAGAGCAGCAAATATGAACAATCCCCCTACATTTAGACATGCAGCAACCAATAACAATGATAACTGGGTGATAAAAATCCAAGACATGGACAATGTGGGTTTCTTGTATATTAATTTCACTTCTACCAGTTTTGGTCAATATGGAAGATTGATTGATATTGATGGTGAGTCGAACGATATAGTAATTAGCAACAGCATAATGACTGGATTGACGGGCCAAACCAGTAATACAGCGGCTTTGCTATATTCAGATGAATCAGGACAAGATAACTTAATATTTGAGAAAAACACCTACAACAATGGCAGCATAGCCATTAACATGACACCCCCCAATTCTTTTTCCCTGCCAAGAGGCTTGGATTTAAATATTTTGGAAAGTGTTTTTACCAATCAAGTAGTCTATGGAATAATTACCAACCACAATAGGCTTGTTTTTGAAGACAATGAAATTTTTAGCAGCAATAATGATATGTTGTCTTTATACGTTCGATATAATGTTAACAATAAAATATCCAGAAACAAATTCCATTTAACTGGCAGTAATACAACTGCCATTGAGTTAAATGGAGCCGATGGAGGACAGATCATTGATCCATCAATTGTGGCCAATAACTTCATTAAGGCCACCAATGGCTTGAATTTAAATACAGGATCTCATACAACAGACATTTATTTCAACACCATTGTGGCAACAAGTTCTCCTTTAACTATCGAGTTCAATATGACGCCCAATCACAGCAGGGGATTAAGATTGATTAATAATATCTTGTTTAATAATGGATCAGGTCCTGTAATGACAATCGCAGATGATGTGGCATTTGAAGAAATTGATTTTAATAATTTCATCAATGCAACACCGACATTAATTGATTGGTATTCAACTGCCTATACTTCTTTGGCTACCTATCAAACAGCCACAAGTAATGATGCTAACTCAACTACAACCCCAGTAATATTTTCAAGCCTAGTCAATGCCGATTTTCATTTGGCCAGTTCATCATTGAATAACACCGCTTTAACAGGAAAGTCTGTGAGTTTGGTTGGAAATGACTATGACTTGGAAACACGACCCAATTCAGGGCCTTATATGGGGGCCGATGAAGTGACAGCCTTTCCTCTGGTCACTGAATTCTCTTTGGGAGGAACTGTAACAGGTCTAACCTCTGGCAGTGTTGATATTGATAATGTCAATGGAGATGCGTTGAGCAATCTGACCAATGGTGATTTCACTTTCCCCATATTCTTGTTTGATACTGTTTTTTATGAAGTACTTATAGTCAATCAACCACAGGTGGCAGATTTAAATTGTGTGGTATTAAATGGAACTGGGAATATTAACGGTCTAAATGTTAACGATATAGAAATCAAATGTAGTTCTGAAGAAATATTTACCGACGGTTTTGAGTAACAATGAACAATCAAAAGTGTCAAATGCGGTCAATTTCGTACAATGAGTACATTTGAAAGTGTGACCTATGTAGTAAAATCAATAGAAACAGAGCTGAAGAGACTAAAATAGTGAAAATTTAGAGTCATTTCTGTCTGTATTGTAATACAGTATAGCAATGAAATGGTTATTTATCATTGTGTTGTTATATTGCCAAGTCAGTTTTGCAGGCATCTCAGAAACTATTTTTGCTGACAGTTTTGAAACAATTGCTTGTGTTGAAGATGTTGTGTTCTCGGAAAACTTTGCACTTCCCAATCAATCAGGTTGGGGTGGACTATGGCAAGAGTCTGGTACCAGTTCAGAAGTGATTGAAGTACTTAATAATCAAGGACGATTGGTGGCTTTGTCATCCAATATGCCGTATTCATTGGGCAGAATGAAACATCCATTGGACGAAGTCAACGCCGAAGCTTTGTTCTCACTTGTTTTCGAAAATGCAGGCAGTCAAGGCATGGGTTTTTATCTGCGCAGCAATGGTGGTCACCTAGACAAAACCAATCCAACTGGACAAGGGTATGGCGTATTTATCGAAAGATTTGCCGGTGACGAATCCCGATTAGGCTTGTGGTATGAACACGATGGAATTGAAACCGCTTTTATCAGGCAGCCACAAATTTCACCGGGCGTGTTTTATGATTTCCAAACCGAAGTAAAATACTGGGTTAGATACCAAGTCTTTCAGGAAACGCCCACAACAACGATGTTGCGAGCAAAGATTTGGCAAGATGGACAATCAGAACCCATTGCTTGGGGTGTTAGTCAAACAAACAATTATCCTCCGTTACAGAATTTAGCCGATGGCATAGTTGTAGATTCTTATCACACACAAACAACTGGCACGATAACACAAGGTGTTAGAATCGATGACATTGCGGTGACTCGAATTTGTAATTAACCACCTGCAAAGAAATCGAAGACATTCTCTAAATTACTACTGCGCGTTTTGTACATCTCTGTAAAAGTACATTGTGTACAAGTCACGGTAGTAAAATGCTTGTTTTGAACATCAAAGATCTTTGACAACAAACCACCAGTGGCACGAAATTGGTCAACATCGTATTTATTGTTGCTACATTTTGGGCAAACCCACATGGATAAACTATTCATAATACTCTCTGTAGTAGTTGATAAATATAACTATATCAAACCATTGGACTCAAATCATGTGCCTGAAGTCACCATTTTTGTATAATGGTGTTATTTAATAGCCAATTTAATAGCCAATAACTACTATGTTCAAATGGGACACACTCATCATCAATGCCAATGTTGCGACCATGGCGGAAGGTTCACACGAATATGGCATGATTGAAAATGGAGCGGTTGGGATTTTAGATGGGAGAATTGAATGGGTTGGAACCACAGCGGGTATTAAAAACAGTATCGAAACTTTGGCAAAAGAATTAATTGATGCCGAAGGTTGCTTATTAACCCCGGGTTTAATTGATTGTCACACGCACTTGGTGTTTGCAGGTAACCGAGCGGATGAATTTGAACAACGGTTGAATGGTGTGGCTTATACAGAAATTGCAAAACAAGGAGGAGGGATTCTCTCAACGGTTCGGGCAACCCGTGCGGCCAGTTTTGATGAACTGTATGCGCAATCATTGCCGCGTTTCCAGGCATTAATCAGTGAAGGAGTGACCACGGTAGAAATCAAATCGGGTTACGGCTTAGATTTTAACTCAGAGCTGAAAATGCTACAAGTGGCCAAAAAACTGGGCGAAGAATACAATATCCAAGTCAAAACAACCTTGTTGGCCGCCCATGCTGTACCACCCGAATACAAAGACAATGCCGATAAGTACGTGGATGTTATCTGTACAGAAATTATTCCCAAGATTGCAGATTTAAAGGTTGCCGATTGTGTTGATGCATTCTGTGAAGGCATCGGTTTTAGTTACGATCAAACCAAGCGGGTTTTTGATGCAGCAGCCCGTTGGGGTTTTCCAGTTAAATTACACGCCGATCAATTGAGTGATTTAAATGGTGCAGCTTTGGTTGCAGAATACGCAGGACTATCCGCCGATCATGTAGAATACACCAGCTTAAAAAGTGTCAAAGCCATGGCCAAAGCAGGAACAGTAGCGGTGTTGTTGCCTTATGCTTTTTATAGTCTTAAAGAAACCAAATTACCACCCATTGAAGCTTTCAGAAAACACCATGTTCCCATTGCCGTATCAACCGACTGTAACCCAGGAATAGCGCCCTGTAGTTCATTGCTAACTACTATGAATCAAGCCTGTATCCAGTTTTCACTCACCCCAGAAGAAGTATTGGCGGGTGTCACCAGAAATGCAGCTTTAGCGCTAGGCATAGAAGATGAAGTAGGCAGTATCGAGTTTGGTAAAAAAGCCAACATGGTCTTATGGAATGTGAAAAAACCTGCTGATTTGTGTTATTGGCAGGGTATGAATCGGGTTAAGCGTATTTTTAAGTGATGGGTTTTTGCCGTGAAGGAAAGATCAAAAGCAATTATCGCACAGCGGCACAAAGGCACAGCGAAAAGATATAGGTCAATAATAGATATTTTGTATTAATTACTGGCATGTTAGGTGTCAATATACTATACCAATTAATTAAATATTTAATTAATTCATAAAAAGCCTTATATTTGTAGTATGTTTTACTGTTGTAATATAATGAAATCAAGTTTAATAATTTTAATATCCTTTTCTTTTATAATCTCATGTTCACATTTTGGTATGGATGAACATGAAATTCAAATGAAGTATTTAAATAAAACACCATTAGGTTCGGATTTGAAAACAGTGCTAAAGCTTCATAAAAAAGAGTTGGAAAGTAAAGATAAATATTGGGAACATTACACCCGACATGGTTGCCAGAATCCAGATAATGCAACAGTTCGAACTGAGGGATCTATTATTAGAGGAAGATTAGGTGTACGATTAGTGTTAGAACAAATATTTATCATATATTGTTTTGATGAATTTGATAAATTGGAAGCCTTAAATATTATTATTGAAATAGATGGTATATAAAATCAGAGCAATCTTAATTCTCTAGATAAGGATAAGAAAAGCTTTTGATCTTTCGCCGTGCCTCTGTGCCGCCGTGCGAAAAACCCAATTCCTAAGTATCTCAAAATCACCAGTTAAAATCTATTCAATTATAAAGTTCACATCAAAAACCTCAGTGTCCTAGCGCCTGTGTCAGAAAAAAAACAATATTTTGTAACTATTCCAAGTTTTAAGAGTTGTATAGAGTATATTTATAAAAATTGGAAATCAACATGAAAAAATTAAGTTATGGGATATTAATCCTTAGTACATTGGCATTTAATGTGTGGGCATTTGGTGAGTTGTCATTCAAAAAGCAGTTATCTATTCAAGGCAATAGCGCAAAAGAAATATTCATTGATGTAGGAGCGGGCAATCTAAATGTCAGCAGTGGCGATATTGAAGATGTCACTGTCAATGCCAGAGTGTATTCAAAAAAATATGACAGCATACAAGATCTCTCAGATGCCTTTGAGAATAAAATGATCTTTAGCCTTGAAGGAAAAGGTTCTAGAATTGTGTTAAAGGCCATGCATAAAAAAACCTTCTTTGGAAACAACAATTCGGAAATTTTCATTGATCTTGATATTGTGGTTCCTAGGAAGATGAATGTTGAAATAGATGATGGCTCTGGGGATATGTGGGTACGTGATATTGGTGGAACACTTGAAATTGATGATGGTTCGGGTTCTACTTTTATCGACAATATTGGAGGCAAAATATTCATCGATGATGGGTCAGGAAATTTGACGATTAACAATGTTCGCGGCAGCGTTATTATTGATGATGGTTCAGGAAAAATCACCATGAATAATATTGATGGGGATATTACCATTGATGATGGGTCTGGAGGAGTGACGATTGTTCAGGTCACAGGTGATGTTAGAGTAGATGACAGTTCTGGTTCAATCAATGTAGAAGAAATGGCAGGCCATTTTAAATTGATAGATGATGGCAGTGGCAGTGTTTTTGTTAATGGTAAAAAATGGAACGATGATTAATTATATTAAAAAAAGCCTTGGTAGTAATCTACCAAGGCTTTTTCACAGTTTTCAACTTACAATTTTCAATTGTTTACGCTTGCGGCGGTAACCCATCATCGGCATCGGGTGATTTGTCTTTACCACCAAATTTAGAACCAATCCAACCAGCAGCTTTGTCTTTCATTTCGCGGAATTTCTTAGAACCTTTTTCGAGCTTTGCTTCCCATTCAGGATCGGCTTCTTGGCCTTCGGTCACTTTAAAAAATACTTGCATTAGAGCAGTCATGGCAAATGGGTCTATTAATGCAGCTTTGATACTAATAGATGCGACGACAGCGATTACTAGGGGCATATAACCCAAATCGTAATTACCCATTTTCAACATAGCTGCAATGGGACCCCATGTAATTACAATCACAATAAGTGTTAATATCCAACTAATGGCTGTTACAAATACAGCATTTTTTAGAAATTTCTTGTAATTTTGTGCATACAATACAATAGCGGTCTTTGAGCCTTCCCATGGATTGTCTATTTCATTTTTAATGTTGTAAGCCAAGATAATTTCATCTACATAAGTCACTGAATTTCTGATGACAGTATTGATAAACTAACAATAGGTTTTGGGATAAAGGGCAGAAAAGTCATAATTCCTGAAAATAGTCGAGTAATGAACTTCACTACGCCTTTGATTATTTGATCGACAGCAAACAAAACTGATGCCTCTTTAAAACGCTCCTTGACAATACTTTGAGCATAGGCGATTTGTCCTTTGCCTGATGGAATTTCTTCGCCATCCAAGTGTTTTAAAATAACTGCGATATGTCCTGCTTTTACCATGTAAAGTAAATATTCCCGCACGTAATAGAGAACTCCGGAAACAATGGCAAAACCACCAAACATACCATACATCAGCCCCGTTGCTGAGCCATCTTCACCGCCAGCGACACTGCCAACAGACCACCCAATGCCAGCTCCTGTGCCAGTGCCAATAATATAACCAATGGTAATTCCGAAATAAATCAGGAATCGAAATAGCATAAATTCTTTGGTTTTCCAAAGTGCTGAAAATACTTCTTTAATTTTAAAATCTAACATAGTTGTTTTTTAAAAGGGGTCAGTACCCTTTAGCTCCATCTTGTTATCACCAAAGCATTTGTTCGGTGTTAAAGGGTACTGACCCCTTTTAAAAAATAGGCCTTATGCCCACCGCATTCTTTAATTTTTGTAAAAATGGCACAGAAAACTCTCTAGCTTTTTGTGCGCCTTTCAATAACTCTTGTTCGATCAGTTCAGGTTGCTCCATGAATTCATTGTATCTTTCTCTGGGCTCTGCCAGTTCGGCATTGATTAATTCAAATAACTCTTGTTTAGCAGTACCCCAAGCTATACCATCAGCAAAGCTTTTGGCAAATTGTTCAGTTTGCTCTTTGCTTGCAAAAGCTTTGTAAATATCAAATACAAATGAATCAGTTGGATCCTTGGGTTCGCCAGGTTCCAACATGTTGGTCTTGATTTTCATGATATGCTTGCGTAATTTCTTTTCAGGCAACCACAATGGAATGGTATTGTTATAACTCTTGCTCATTTTGCGCCCATCAAGTCCAGGTAAAATAGCTTGATCTTTAGCCACAATGGTCTGTGGCATCACAAAATGCTCACCAAAATGGTGGTTGTATCTGGCAGCGATGTCGCGCGCCATTTCTAAATGTTGGGTTTGATCCTTACCAACAGGCACTTGATCGGCATTAAACATTAAAATGTCAGCAGTCATCAATACAGGATAAGAAAACAAACCCATTGTGATGCCTTTATCTGGATCATTGGCACCTGTTTCCTCATTTTCAGCCACCAATGCTTTGTATGCATGTGAGCGGTTCATTAATCCTTTGGAACACATACAGGTCAATAACCATGTCAACTCTGGAATTTCAGGAATGTCTGATTGACGATAAAACATCGCATTGTCGGTATCTAACCCCAAAGCCAACCAAGTGGCCGCAATCTCTTTGGTAGATTGGGCGATTTTTTCTGGCTCCCAACATTTTATTAAGGCATGTAAGTCTGCTAAAAAGAAGTAGCTCTCGAAATTACCTGATTTACTTTTTTCTATCGCAGGCTTTATAGCGCCCACATAATTACCCAAATGTGGCGAGCCAGTAGTGGTGATACCTGTCAGAACAGTTGTCATTAATGCAATCCAAAATTATATAAAGTTAAATCATAAGCATTGTGAATCTATTTATCAACAAATAAACAGTTGCTTATTATGTATACGTCTTTTTTGGGCAAAAGGTGCCACATTATTTTATGTTAAAATATTTTCTTTAATAGTCTTATATTCAAAAAATCAATTATACGTTAATATTTGCATTGTGTTTTTATTTACGGGTCAAGCTATATCGAGATTTTGGACTGTGATAAACTGTTCAAACATGGAAATTAAATTTAACAAAACGACTATAGATCCTCAGACTTACTTGATTGAACAGGATGGTAACCCCGTTGAGGTTGAACCCAAAGTTTTTGATTTAATTATGTATCTGATTGAAAATAGGGATCGGGTTGTTGGCCGTGATGAAATTTTGGACAATGTGTGGCCGTCCGTTGTTGTGTCTGATACTTCACTGAACAATCGCATAAAAAGCGCCAGAAAAGCCCTAGGTGATGATGGTCAATCACAACATACGATTAAAACAGTTCATGGAAGAGGGTATCAATTTATTGCTGAATTCATCAGTAAAGTAAATTCAAACAAAGAAAAACCTAAGGGCACTAAAAACACCTTTATCAAATCTTTAACCCTATTATTTTTCATTACTATTGTTGCCAGTTACTTCTATATAAATAACGCCGATAAACACGATCCAAACAAGCATATTTCAATAGCAGTTATGGCATTTGAAGATTTAAGTGAAAATAAAGATCAAACCTATTTTTCTGATGGAATGAGTACCGAATTGATTGGTTTACTGGCTGAAATGAAGGATATTAAAGTTCGTGGTCGCCGCTCTTCTTTTTTTTATAAAGACCAAAATGTATCAATACAAACCATTGCCAATGAATTGAAAGTGACACATATTATCGATGGCAGTGTACGTAAAGATGGCGATGATGTACGCATTGATGTTCAGTTAATAGATACCAAAAATGGTATGAATATTTGGTCGCAAACCTTTAATCGAAAATTGGATAATATCCTCGATATTCAGGCTGATATTGCTTCTCGTGTTAGAGAGCAATTTCAATTGCATGTTGTTGAAACAAAAATCAGCCCCTATAAAATTGATGACAAAGCCTATTCCTTGTATCTACAATCCGAATTTTTATACTATAAAAATGATCCAGAATTAATATTGGATGCCATTGATTTGCTTAAAGAATCGCTAAAGATCGATTCTAATTATGCACCAGTACACTTGTTATTGGCTCAAGAGTTGATATCCGCCAGTCTAAATTTGCAAAAGCTTCCTTATGATGAAGGGTTGAGTCAAGCACGAATTGCTGTAAATAATACACTGGCACTGAACAAAAATTCTGCACCAGCCTATGCCATATTGGCCCGCTTGGACCTAAATCAACATTCTGATTTTAGTACGGCCAATATCAATATAAATAAAGCATTGAATTTAAACCCCAACAACGCCACAGTTTTGGCCAATGCCAATGTAGTGATGGGATATTCTGGCAATCTAGACAATTCGATTGAAAATCTCAATAAATTAATAGAAATGAACCCCAAAGAATTTGTTTATTACAGAAACAAAGGCATTGTTCAGCACTGGTTAGGAGATTTTTCTGGTGCCATTGAATCGTTTAAAAAATATAAATATTATTACCCTCAAGCTCCTATTGGCAATGCACAAATGGTTAAAGTGTACATTGATATGGAAAAATTTGATGAAGCATTAAAAGTTGCAAAACAAGAAACGGTAGCACATTATAAACAACTTTCATTGAGTATTGCTTTGTACGCATTAAATAGAAAGCAAGAATCTGAAGCCTTGCTAATTGATTTAATAGAAAATTCAGAGCAAGTCATCAATGAACTGATTGCCGAGGCATATGCTTATAGAGGTGACATTGAGAATACTTTTAAATACCTTGAATTGTCTTTTCTAAGATCACCCGCAGATTTAATTGAAGCGATTAACTACCCGGCTTTTAAATTGGTTTACCATGACATTAGGTGGAAAGCTTTGTTACAAAAATTGAAATTGCCAGCAAACCATCGCCTATTGAACAATTAATTTTAGTTAGCTAAATTATACCTCTTGTTTTCCCTCGCAAACATCGATTTAATTGTATCTCCATCAGAAGGTTCTTCGATTAATGTATCTGGGTTCCATTGACTACGAACGGTATGAAAAAAATCTCCGCCATAAATATGCAATCCACTGGTGAATCGTTGTAATGGATTTGTTACAGAATGAATTACATCATCTGATAGCTCTGCGACATCACCTTCAAACAAAGTTTCGATTCCATAAGCATCAATACTTTGTTGATTTCGGCGCCATAAAATATTGTCTTCACGCCCTGTATAAAT
This sequence comes from Gammaproteobacteria bacterium, assembly GCA_024280395.1. Taxonomy (GTDB): domain Bacteria; phylum Pseudomonadota; class Gammaproteobacteria; order Xanthomonadales; family Marinicellaceae; genus NORP309. Next base: position 83,736 of record JAJRQG010000096.1, read on the forward strand.
ACCGATTAAAGCCCACATTAAATGCGAATGTGGTAATAAGTTCATTTGTGGTGTCCAACTGGCGTTGAAAATAGTTAGGGTTTTTGAGGCATGTAAAATATTGATGCCTGCTTTGTTGGGTTCACCAAGCGCAACTAACATTTCTTTGGGCCTGGAGACAGCTTTTGTTAATACTTCTTTGATGGCAATTTGTGCATCAGTTTCTTTATTGGCTTCTATACAATCTGCAATAAAATAATCTATATCTAATTTATTTTTCATGGTCTTCTCAGTTTTTGTTTCTATCGCATATGATTGATTAGGCAATATAAATTGACTGCTTACTACAGCTGCTCCTGCGATGAAAGATCGCCTTGATAATGTTTTATTGTTCATTTCATCTTATCCAGTTTGGTTTTACAAAAATCTAAGCCATTTAGGCTGTTCAACCTATTGGGATTAATGGCTAAGGTTGTTTTGTAAGCAAGCAATGCATTTTTAAAATCATTATTCATGACAAACATATCACCCAATAATTCTCTGGATGGCAGTACTGCCGCTGGAGTTACAGGATTTTTATCTAAACTGTCTTCTAGATCAGCTGCATGAATTAATTGGTTGATAGCAAGTTCTGTATTACCATTGGAAAATGTTATCCATGCTTGAATGGTTTGCCTTTGTGCATCTATTAATTTTGCCCAATAGTTTGGACTGAATTTTAATGTCTTTTCATACAACTCATTCAAAATATTAATGTTTTGATTCGCAACGCCTAAATCTCCACTGCGAGCTGCACCTAAACCTTTGGTAAAATAAGTGATGGCTTGTACTTGTGGGTATCTATCCCAGGATAAATATTGGGGCTGCTTCGGTTTTAATTGTTTTGCTATTAACCATTGTTTTTGTTCAAGTACCTGTCTGGCAGGGATTGCTGCCATTGCGTAGGTCGCTGGGAAAACATCTTGATAATCATGGTGAGACTGTAACTCATCAATAACTAATTGAACCTTTTCATATTCACCCAACTGTAAATAAGCATAAACAAGATAATCCAAAGCATGCAAATAATGCATTGATGTTGCACCGTTGGTTGGGTAATTTAAAGCCGCTTTAGCTGAACGGATATTCCAACTGACCACATCTTTCCACATCCCCAATCTAACAAAAATATGACTAGGCATATGCAAAGCATGTGGGACATCTGGTGCAATTTTGTCATAGGCCCGTGCAGCAACAATGGCTTTTCTTGCCAATAAATTACTGTCATAGGCGTGTATGGTGTAATGAATAACACCGGGATTCAATGGAGCAACTTTATACAATTCATATAATATTTTACCCGCTTGTTTCTGATGGATCAGGTTTGAATCGCTCATTGAAGCGGTTGCTATGTGCGATAAGGCATAGATTGCTGCTGCATTGACATCATTTGGATATTTTTCATAGATCAATTTTTGTCCTTGTTCCCAAGCAATAATCCTATCTTTATCCTTGGTTTTTTGCCAGTCTTTATAATATTTGGCTGTGGCATTGATATATAAGTTTTCTCTTTTCGAGCTATTGGATAAATTGAGTGCTTTCTTAATGGCTTCTTCTCCCAATAGCAAAGACTCATCACTTATGGTATCAGGCCACAAAGGATGAAACAGAGTCATTGCATAACCCCAGTAAGCTATAGCACAATCGGGTTGTTTTTTAATAATGGACTGGAAATTTATTTCAGCTTGTTTGTACATCATGTGGTGATATAGCGCCAATGCAGTATTCATGGTGGTTTGTTGATCTTTGTTACATGAGGTGGAAAATTCAACATTGCCCAAATCACCAAATTTTTGAACAATGAAATCTTCTTCATCGTGTGCATCTCCGTGCGCTTGTAACTGATTAACCATCAGGGTGATAAATAAAAGGCCTATTTTTTTCATAAGTGCTTCTCAAGTTTAAATCAGGTTTCATTGTTGCTGATTTAGAATATCCAAACATGAAGCTATTGTATTGTTTTTGTATTGATTGGGAAATTTGAGAATATTATCCAGCCGATAAATGTAAATATACGGTGTGTTGTTTCTATATAACTCACTCAAAATCATTTTTCCAAATCAAATCACCTGTTGTTGAGCAGTCAACTGTCACCTGAATGGCTTGATTGAGAGATTCTTGCTCAGTAGTATTGCCTTGAGATGTCACAACACAACTATAATCTGGGTCATTAGGCTGAGTTAGAATAGTGACATGATAGTTGAAGCCGATATGAATCAATAATCGTGTATCAAAGGTAAACTCACCATTTTGCGTAATAAGCAAATCATCATTGTTGTTATTTTGTATTACTATGCTTTCAGTATTGACTAAACCCGTGACGGTTCCGCCAACGGAATAAGTAAAGGTATCACTAAAGTTTTGAGGATCACACGCATCACCTAAACCGTCTTGATCCAAGTCTTCTTGTGTGGCATTGGCAATATTGGGGCAATTGTCGATGCCATCTTCAATGGTATCATTATCACTGTCAACCCCTGGTGTACTGGTGCGAAATGGAAAGCAATAATTGGTAACAGTACCTTCATCGGTGGTGGCATAAAGAATGGGTTTTGTACCATTTTTATCGGTATCGGCTATTTTAATATTGGTGACAGCACCTGTAGCTGCGCTTAAAGTATTGCGACTGGCGATTAATGATCCTGTGGCGATATCGTATTGCTTAATTAAATCACCCACACTTCCAACGGTTACATCAGATGTACCCACATACACATTTCTATCTGCTAATCCAAAAATGGGTGTGCCAGTGGCAAAATTGACATCGGCACTCCACAGCCAGTTGCCCACATTGCCATCATCAGTTGCCAACAACAAATTACCGAAAAAATCAGTGACAGCAATCAAAACTCGGTTATCAGGTGTAACGGTGATTGCAGCATCTGTAGCAAAAGGTAAGGGTGCTATTGGTGAAGAAGATAAATTTGGATTTGATATTCTCCATAAAATAGCACCTGTATTTTTATCCACCGCAATGATTTCTCCAGCAAGGTTGGCTATATACAATCGGTCTCCTGTCATTAAAGGTTTGCCCCAAACAGCTCCAACATTGACAGACCAACGTTTTGTTCCGTTGATCACATTAATTGCCCAGAGGCTGTGTTGAGCAGGGTCACTTCTATCGGTTGCAAAATACAAGGTATCGGTACTTGGTTCGATTATCATATCCCCGAATAGTACATCAACATCAAAATTAGCCACTTGGTTGAAAGTCCACTCAATAGCCCCTGAATCTGCATTTAATGCATAAATTCGATTGGCTGTTGTGCCACCAACACATCCAAATCGAGTGCCAATGTAAACAATATCAGTAGAAAACCTTACTTTGAAAGTATCTGTTGAAAACCTTCTGAGTTGCACTATGGGTGCTATTGCAATGCTATCCGTTGCACAATCGTTTCGCCTTAAAGTTGTTGCCCATATTATTCCACTATTAAAATTTGCTTCTTCAACATCAACACGTTGTACTATGCCATTTTTTTGTGTAAAAAAAACTCCAAATTGTCCAGCACTACTTGTATCCATCTTAATAACTTGGCATAAACCTATAACAGTAGAAGTGGCTAAATAACGGTCATCTGCAATTTGAAAATTTAATAAGTTGGCATCAGCTCTAAAAATAGAATTACCAGAAGAAAAAATCACTTTATTTGATAGATTACCATCAAAAGAAATTGTTTCATCACTTAATCCGAAAGCACCAATTGCTGAACCGGGTAACAAAGGAGAAGTAGCTTCTTGCATATCAACCACACAATCATTCTGTGCGGTTGCAGTATTAATCAACATTAAAAACAGCACAGCCAATAAATTTTTTGTTAGCGCATTTGATTTAACCACCATAATTGTCCCTTAAACGTTAATATTTGGAGTTTATAATAGCGAATACTTGTTCTTCAAACATGAAGATTAGGTATTAATAGTGTGAAGGTTGATTTTTTTATGGCTTTTTATAAACATCTTTAAACATCAACATATCACTTACCCTTGATGATGCACCATCATAAAACCCTGTTTCTTTAGCAAAGTTTTTGGGGTTGTTAAACGTGCCAAAAATGATGTCAAACAGAGGTAAATCTGAATAGTTATAGGCATGTACATTTTTTTGATGGTGGATGCTGTGGCTTTCTGGTCTTTGGATAAAGTAACCTAGCCATTGAGGGGTTTTGATATTGGTGTGTTGAAATATGGCTAAGAAAGTGGAGATATACAATACATAGGTAGTTGATTGCGGAGATAAACCGACAAACAAAACCAAACTTAAACTGCCAATCATGGTAAAGCCAATCATATCGGCAGGGCTAAAATAATAAGCCCCAAAAGCATCAACGCGCTCTGCACTGTGGTGCATCTGGTGAAATCCCAGCCATAACCATTTTGTGTTGTGCATAGTTCTATGCCAAATATAAATCAACAACTCAAATACAAAGACTCCTACGGCTAGACTGGCATAGGTATTTAAATCACTTAAATCTAATAATTGATAAGTCAGCAGATATTTATCCCAAATCATGGGCAAATAAGTGGCCATATAAAAAAAGAAAAAGAAGCTTATAACTGCTCTTATTTTCCACCCTTTAATCGGTGGTAACGACCTTGCAGGGATTATTGCTTCAATAAATATTAAAGCAAAATAAATGGCGATTATGACCATTGATACAGGGTCAAATAGAATTTCAATAGGGGTTGGCATATTGCTTCTCCAAGTGTTTTATTCGTTGGTTTAATTGTATTATGGCTGTAGGATAAAACATGAAGATTAAGTATTGATTAGCTGTTTTTTAGAACACAAACCATTTTCCTATACCAATCTAGCAAAATAATATACCTTACCAAAGGAAAACTCTTCAGTAAGGTATGTTGTATACAAATACTTAACGTCTAAGGCGTAGCACCACTCGTACATTAACGCCATATGATGAGTTAAAGCCCAGTAGCTTTTGAGTGGAAGTACCTTTTGCTGTAGCATACCTACCAGTTCCGCCTGTGATAGCACGATCTATGCCTACATTTATATCTGATAGCTCATAGCCTTCTGTGATTATTGTCTGCCTACCATATTTTTCATTTAAGTCGAATATTTGAGTGGTAACAACCCAAGGACCAGTAACCGTACTTGCCCCTTGTCCGATATGCCATCCTCGACAAACCCACCTGCCTAATACCTCTTCAGGATAAGCTGGACTCCCATCTTCATTCACACCATTGTGGTTTTCTAAAAAACCATAAGGATAAAGATAGCCCTGTGTAATGAACTCTCCACCATAGGCTGGCAGACCATTCTCATCAACGGGTTCTGCATCGAAAGAAAATCGTGAGCCATTCTCTGCAATATCAAAACGCTTAACTTTACTTGAGTGCTTTGGAATCAGTTCATTGGTGGCGATAGAATCTTTGGTAGTCTGATTTAAATGAGAACCTTTTGAATTCCCATTTGCATGAACCTGTCCTATCATAAATAGTGAAATGACAAGTATCATAACTGTTGTTAATCTATTTGTCCCCGTGTTGTTTTTGTTGATATTTAACATTGTCTTTCCTTTTGTTTAAATGGACTTCCATAATGGGTTTAGAGTTAAATTCATACATGAAGTTAAGGTATTGATTAGATGAAAATTGTGTATTTTTTCTATGGAGACCAATGGTTTTGAGCTATAACTGAACAATCGATAGCTATTTTTGTACTTTTAATAAACTTTTAGAATTAAAGTTAGTTGCAATATAATTAAGATTTTTTCTAAAACTGGCCTAAATTTACACTTTAAGCCTAAAAATTAAGTAAACTGGTAGCAGTAGCCTGTTTTTGCATGGTCATAAATGACACAAATTAGAGGGATTTGTTAGATAAATGCGTTATAAATTCAACAATATTGAAATTGACACGGAAAAATTTAGCCTTGTGACCAATGAGGAAGAAACACCTGTGGAACCACAGGTATTTAATATTATTGTTTATTTGATTAAAAACAAAAATAAAATAGTTTCCAGAGATGAGCTGCTAGATAACATTTGGAAAGGCAAAATAGTCTCTGATACTTCTATTACCAATCACATCAAATCGGCCCGTAAAGTTTTGGGTGATGATGGGGTAAAACAACAGGTCATTAAAACAATCCATTCTAGGGGTTACCAGTTCATTGCAAAAGTAATCGATTCTCCTGATAAAACTAAAAGCACGTTTGCACCAAGAAGATTTAAGTCAAATATTATAGTTTTATCCATTGTTTTGATGTTGTTATTTGTAGCCACTAAATACTATCAAAAAAATGAGCTAATCAAGTCAGCACAAAGAATTGCAGATTATCAAGAAATATCTTATGCCACATTTGTCGCGCAGGCCAAAAGAAGGAATGAGCTGGTAGAGATGATAGAAGCAAGAATTGGTGAAAAGCGTGAGATGCAGTTTGAGAAATATTTTTCTTATTATTTTAAAAAATTAAATGAGCAAGAAAAATTTGTTTTTGATCAGATTAGAGGCATGACTGATATTGGTTTATATCAAAATAATTTAAATATTGTAACCGAACTGAATAATCATCCAAAGCTATTCTCTCTAATATCGGGCACAAAAGAGTTACAGCAACATTTAACCTTTTGGCTGAATAAATACCAGAGCGTCTTTAAACAAAGACAGGATATGTGTTTGTTGTATGTTGGTGTAGAAGATGCGGTGCCCTATCCAAGTAAAGTTAATCAAAATATAAAGGACTGGCTAGAAAACCCTACGACTGAAACAATACATATCAATGAACAAAATATTCAATCTAAGCCACTCATTTCAGAAATAAAAACTGTTGATAATGATAAATTTACTCAAATAAACACTCCAAGGTCGCTAGCGGTGCTGCCATTGGTAAATTTAAGCCCCAATGAAGAGACTGATTTTTTAGGCTTTGCATTGGCTGATCAAATAATTGGAAAACTACTTAATAATAGAAATATTCAGGTCAAGCCTTCAGCATTTGTACGGGAATTTACTCAGGTAAATCTTGCTCTAACAGGCATAGGTAAACAACTAAATGTTAAATATCTTTTAACAGGAAATTATCTTAAACAAGACAATTTAGTTCGTTTTAATTTTGAATTGGTTGATGTGGAAACCAATGAATTGATATGGCGAGAAACTCAAGAATTGCCTTATTCTAGTATTTTTAAAATACAAGCTACAATAGCCAACATGTTGGCACAAAAACTTGATCTTGGATTGACATCTAATGAATATTATTTAAATAGAAAGCAAAAACCAATTACTGCAAAAGCCTATGATTATTATTTGCGTAGTATTGCATATCCTCATACCGAAGAGGGTAATAAACTAGCACTCCTGTTGTTAGATAAAGCTTTTGCAATTGAGCCTGATTCTGCCCTAATATATACTCAGTTAGCGGCAAGATATCGCCTGGGTTTTGCTCATACTGCTAACACAGTAAAAGCAAAAGAGTATTTGCTAAAAGCATTAGAAATCAATCCTCAATATTTTACTGCATTAAGAAATTTATCAAGAATATATTATGATACGGGCGATTTCTTAGAGTCCTATAACTTGGTAAAAAGAATGCTATTTATTAACCCACAACACAGCGCTGGTTATTTTACATTAGGGAAAATCTACCGCAAGTCAGGCATGGTTGGTGAATCAATAAAAATGTATAAAAAAGCACTGTCTTTGCAAGACAACACAGAAACCCGCAATCAAATTGGAGCAAGTTTATTCAGCAATTCTCAATACCAAGAAGCCAGAGAATACTTTGACCCAGAAGCTCAAAATGCGCCATCCTTGGCTTGGCAAGGCAGCATTGCTCTTAGACTCGGAGAGAAGAAAAAAGCATATGATTTCTACCACAAAATTTCAGTCTTGTATCCTGATACTTATTGGGGAAAAGATGCTGTTATATTCATGGCTATTATCAATGGAGATAAAGAACAGGGCTTACATCAATTAAAACTGCAAGAAAAGCGTTTTCAAGATATTTCCGAACCTACTTATTTTCTTGCAAGTCAATATGCAGCATTTGGCGATAAAGATAATGCATTAAGACTGTATGAAAAAGCAGTAAAAGATGGTTATTACAACTTATCTATGATGCGTTCGGACATGTTTTTTGATTTTCTTCGAGATGATAAAAAATACAATGAGATATTTAATTATGCCAAACAAAAACATTTAGCATTCAAACAAGCTATTGAAAATGATTTATAAATTCAACACCATTGAAATTGATACAAAAAATTACCAACTTTTAGATAAGGGTAAAGAAATAGCCGTTGAACCTCAGGTGTTTAATTTAATTGTATTATTAATAGAAAACAAACAAAATGTGGTTAGTCGTGATGAAATCTTAGATAAACTTTGGCAAGGACGTGTGGTTTCAGATACATCTATTAATAACCACATTAAATCAGCTAGAAAAGTTTTGGGTGATGATGGACGTAAACAACAAGTTATTAAAACCATTCATTCCCGAGGTTATCAGTTTATAGCAGAAATAAAGACTGACTCAGCTTCTGTATCTGCAAATAAAAAAATAGCACCAATTAAAACTTTTGTTTTCATACCTGTATTAATTGCTGTCTTGTCATTGGCTTGGTTATATTGGTACAACAAAGCCGATACAAAACCCATAATCAAGCTGGTTGATACCCAACAGACTAGTGCGCTTGAGGTTATTGCAGTACTTCCTTTTGCCAATACTAGACCAGATGTGGATACAGATTTTTTAGGTTTTGCCTTGGCCAATCAAATTATTGGCGATTTAACGAATTTAGATAAATTTACTATTCGCCCAGCTGGTTCAATCAGAAAATATGTCGATCAAGTCATTGATCCATTGCTAGTGGGGAAAGAACTCCAAGCGCATTATGTGCTAAATGGAAATTATTTAAAAGAAGACAATGTGATTCGCTTGAATGTTGAGCTTATTGAAGTATCTAACAATAAATTGGTTTGGCGAGAGTCTATGCAAGTGGATTATTCCAATACTTTTGCCTTACAGGATATGGTTGCGCAGAAAGTTGCCAAGGGATTAAATGTCAATTTGAGGCAGAATTTATTTACTAAAAAAATTCATGATGTTCCCAATAGTGCTTTGGCTTATGAATATTATTTACGCGCTATTGCCTATCCTTTTTCAAACCAAGGACATATGTTAGCTGTTGAGATGCTGCAAAAGTCAATCCAATTAGATAGCAATTATGCACCAGCTTATGCGCATTTGGGTAATCACAGAAGATTGTTAGAACAACATGGCAGAGTGGTTCCTTATGGTTTGGAAAATGCTGAATGGTATTATAACAAAGCACTTGAGCTCAATCCCGAATTGACAGAAGCCATGAACAATTTAGTTTCTTTGTATACAGAAACAAATCGCATAGAACAAGCTTTAATACTGGTTAGAAAAATGCTGAAAGTAAGTCCCAATAATGCACAATCACATTTTTCATTGGGTTACATATATCGATATGCAGGCATGTTAGATCAAGCCATTGAGGAAATGGAAAAAGCTTTAATTATCAGTCCAGGAAATAGTCGATTTAGATCAATAATTGCCACCTATGTTAGTGCTGGAAGATATAAGAATGCATTGACAAAAGTTTATTTAGATGAAGGTGACTATGGCCTCGGTTACAGTGGCATTATTGCCTTTAATCAAGAAAACAATGAACTGGCAATACAATATTTCAATAAGGTTTTGGCCATAGATGCAGATGGTATTTGGGGGTTGATTTCTCAAGTTTATCTTGCGGTTATTCATGACAATAAACCTGCTGGATTAGCCGCTTTAACTAAAATGGTCGATACCAATATTGTCGATGCGGAAAATTATTTTTATTTCTCTAATTTTTATGCACTGTTAGGCGAAGAACAATCCAGCCTTAATATGTTAGAAAAAGCGGTCAATACGGGATATTTTAACTATCCTCATATTTTTCAAAACCAGTCATTTGATTTTATTCAAACTAACCCACGTTTCATTGCAACTTTAAAGAAAGCCAAACAAAGGCACGATTCTTTTAGAGATAAATTTCTTTAATAACAGATAATCTACACATAATCATTACACAATCTTCATGTCCTAGTTTTCTCTCAAGGCTACACTGTACCTACTTAAAATAACAAACAGGAATGAAAATGAGTATTAACGAAGATAAATTAAATGAATTACTGGGACAAGTAGTGGTAGAAATGGGCGCAGCGGCCAATGGACCATTAATTACAATTGGGGACAAACTGGGATTATACAAAACCTTGGCTGAATCAAAAGTTTTAAGCGCCAGTGAATTAGCAACCAAAACTGGTACAGATCTGAGATATGTACAAGAGTGGTTAGCAGCACAAGCGGCATCTGGTTATGTTGAGTATGATGCAGATCACCATCAGTTTTATATGACTCCCGAACAGGTGGCAGTATTTGGTGATAACAAAAGTCCGGTATTTATGACAGGTGCATTTTATGCCATTACTTCTTTGTATCATGATGAGCCAAAAATGCTACAAGCCTTTAAAACGGGTGAAGGTATTTCATGGGGAGATCACCATACTTGTTTGTTTTGTGGTACTGAAAAATTCTTTAGCCCATCTTATGAAGGCAATTTAATCAGCAGTTGGATTCCTGCACTAAATGGTGTAACGGAAAAACTAAAACAAGGTGCTAAAGTGGCGGACATTGGTTGTGGTCATGCAGCATCCACCATTGTGATGGCGAAGGCATTTCCTAAATCACATTTCATTGGTATAGATTTTCATAAAGAGTCGATTGCTGAAGCAAGAGTAAAAGCTAAAAAAGCTGGTCTAGATAATATTGAATTTAAGGTGGCAACCGCTAAAGATTATTATGATAAAGAATTTGATTTCATTGCCTTTTTTGATTGTTTACACGATATGGGTGATCCAGTTGGTGCCTGTGCTCATGCAAAACAAGCTTTAAAACCAGATGGTTCGATGATGATTGTTGAACCCTTTGCCAATGATTCCATCAAAGAAAACCTGAATCCTGTTGGCAGAGCTTTTTATGCCTTCTCTACACAACTGTGTATTCCATGTTCGTTAAACCAAGAAGTAGGGTTGTCTTTGGGTGCTCAAGCCGGTTTGAAAAGATTAACAGAAACAATTAAGTCAGGTGGTTTTAGTTATTGTGAAAAAGCCACAGAAACCCCGTTTAATTTGATTTTGGAAGTTAAGGCTTGATGTGTTAGGTATACCAATTTAAGTTTAAAATTTTTAAAAATACATCTCTTTAAAATCAAGGTGTTTGGTCTGAGCGAGTTTGAGAAGCTTTTTAAACTCGCTTTCATTCCTAACACTGTCAAAATAAGAGTTGGTAACCATAAAACTATAATTAAAGTATCCGGCATCGATGGCCTTTTTTAAATTCATTATGCAATTCACTTTGTCACCCAATAGTCCATAATAAGAAGACAAATAATACAAAGTTTCACCATCATTTTGAGCAGCCTCGGCTAATTTTTCAACAGCAATTAGTCCGGTTTTTGTATCTCCATTGATATAGGATTTAAAAACTGTAGCAACGTTTGCCCATAATCCATTCTTATCCAGTTTGATTGTTTGATCAAAGTATTCTAAAGCTTTTTCACTGTTCCCTAATCTGCGGTTTAGTAGACCTTTCCATCCTAAAGTGAAAGGGCTTGTGTCATAGAGTTCAGTCATCTTTAGTGCTTTATGGAAATTACTGTTTCCAGAATAAGTTCCAATTAAAGATCGATATTTTGGATTGTGAGGGTCTGATCTTACGGCTTTTTCCATTTCATCAATCGCAGCATCAACCATACCTACATAACGGTAAATATAGCCCAGTGTAAAGTGTGTATTGGCATGTTTTGGATTTATTTCCAACATTTTTTTTGCCAGTTCAATGGCTTTATCTATTTGATTTGTTTCTGTATAAAACATCGCCAAATAGGATAATGCACTTAAAAGATCTGAATTAATTTGTAGGGCTTTTAAGTAATATTCTTCTGCTTTTTGAAATGGCAGGTTTTGAAATAAATTGGTTTTTAAACTAAATTGTCTGTACCGTCGAATTCTATCACCAAGCTGAACATAAGTAGGTGCATATTGCGAGTCCAGTTCTTGAGATTTGCCAAGCATTTGGATGGCTAAATTGTTCCCCTCTGTTGTGTATGGGTAGGCTAGACTGCGTAAATAATATTCGTACGCCAATGGACTCTCAGGAATGTCTTTTTTTATGCGTTGAATTTCCGATGTTGAAAATTCAACTTTAAGTTTGTCGATGACTCTTTGGGCAACAATATCTTGTAATTCAAATGCACTTAGATCTTGGAATTTGATCTGTTCACTGCGCCAAATAAGTTCATTTGAACTCACTTCAATAAGCTCCATATTCACTCTGGTTTGATCATCAATTTTCAAGTAGTTTCCTGTTAATATAAAATCAACTCCCAATTCTTTTCCAGCAGTAATTGGATCTATATTTGAACTGATGTATCTTCGTATTTGAGCAGATGATCTAACTGTAATATTCTGAAGGTAAGTTAAATCACCAATTATTTGATCAGCCACAGCAAAGCTAAAGTAATCACTTTGTGGGTCTGGTTTGGAATTGGTGAAAGGTAAAATAGCAATCTTAGGTGTTTGACCTTTGTCTGGATTAATATAAATGAATGCCAATAAAGAGCTGAATATCACAAGGACAATTAAGGCAAAATATTTGTAGTTATTCTTGGATTTAATATTTTGTTCACCATCGCCCAGTGAAGTTTCTCTCAAGTTGGCAACAAACTGATAGCCACGTCCATGAATGGTTTTGATTGTGTGTTGTGTCTGCCCGTCATCACCCAAGATACTTCTGGCTGTTTTAATGTGATTGCTTAATGTGGCATCTAAAACATTTCTGCCTTGCCAAACATTCTTAAATAACTCATCGCGGGTAACAAGTTTTTCTTGGTGTTCAATTAAATAGACAATCAAATCAAAAACGCGGGGCTCTATTTCAATCGCAATGCCTTCATTCTGTATAGAAAAATTATTTGAATCTATTTGATAGCTATTAAATTTGTAAATCATGTATTTATGAGTTTAGCGTTAATGTTTGTGAAAATATATAAAAAATAGACAATCGTTATGAAACCCTCATGTTTTATTTGTTCAATAAGAATAAAATAATCCACTCGGTAATGGAGATAATATATGCTATTTAAAAAAATACTATTGGGGATGATGTTGATTACATCAGTTTCTTTTGCTCAATCCGGTGGTGATTTTTTAATAAAAAAATCATCTATTGACGCAGGAGGCGGTGTCTCGGATGGCGGAAGTTTCAAAGTGATAGGGAGTATTGGGCAAGCTGATGCAACAAGTCAAATAGCAGGAGGAAGTTTCAAACTGTCAGGTGGGTTTTGGTCTTCGGGTCTAAGGCCAGATCCAATTTTTAAAAATGGTTTTGAATAATATATGTGGAGAAATGAAATGGCAAAAAGAATATTAATGGTTTTGTGTCTGGTATTGATTTACAGCAATAATTCTATGGCTCAAACAGCATTGGGCAGTGAGTTCACCTATCAAGGGGAATTGGAATTCAATAACACCGTTGCAGAAGGTGTATTTGATTTTAAATTCGTTTTATTTGATGCACAAGATGATGGCAGTGGAGCCAATCTTGGCAACCTTACTGTTGAAGATGTTCAGGTGACTCAAGGCGTATTTACCACGCAGCTCGATTTTGGTTCATCGGTATTTGTTGGCGATAAAATTTGGATGGAGATCAACGTAAGACAAGGGGCGTTAACTGGAGGTTTTCAACAACTGTTACCTAGGCAAGAAATTACTTCAACACCTTATGCCATACATGCCCAATTTGTGGGCGCAGATGCAGTTACAGGGATTGAAATTCAAAATGGTTCGATTATGAATGTTGATTTGGCCAGTAACAGTATTTCTTCAAATAACATTATTACTAATGCCGTTGGCTCAAATGAAATAGCGGCCAATGCAGTAGGAGCTGTTGAATTGGCTGATAGTGCTGTCGATACTGGTGCTATACAGGATGATGCAGTGACTTCGGCTAAGATAGCATCTGGTTCTGTTGGGTCCAGTGAAATAATTAGTTCTCAGGTTCAGCGTCGTGTTTCACAAACCAGTGATAACGGATTTTATTTAAGAGGAATCAATGAAGATGGAAGTACAATATGTCAACAACTGCCCTTTGGCATTCATACAACCGTTGATAGTAATGACAACACAGGTTTTTTTACAGATATTGCCATTAATCCAGTAACAGATTTAGCTATTATCAGTTATTTTGAGGTTGATCAAGTCAATCAGGTTGGTTCATTAAATACACTGGCTTGTGCTAATGTCAGTTGTACTACTGGCACCATTCAGATTCTTGAGAGCAATCTAATGGTATTTACTGGTTTTAACCTGTTTGAGAGGCAAACCAGTATAGTGGTTCGATCCAATGGAATGCCAATTGTTGCGTACTACGATCCTTCAACATTGGATCTCAAGATATATGATTGTTCTTCTAATAATTGCTCAACTGGTACTGTAAGAATTCTTGATAGCATTGGAGATGTGGGTCAGTATGCCAGCATTGCGATTCGATCTAATGACCTTCCTATTATCAGTTATTATGATGCCACCAGTGTAGGCAACCTTAAATTATATGATTGTAGTACTACAACATGTTCTTCTGGGAATATTAGACAATTAACCACAGATGCTGATAATAACGCGGGTCAATATACCAGTATTGCAATTGGTGTGAATGATTTGGCTCGTATCAGTTTTTATCATGCTGATTTAAATAGATTAGACGTATACAATTGTGCTAACACAAGTTGTACATCTGGTGGTTACTTGGGTTTAACCGATGCTTTACAAGGAAATCAAGGAAAATATTCTAGCATTCAGTTTCATCCCAATGGCAATTCATTTTTCATTAGTTTCTTTGATGATAGATCAAACAATGCTGAAATTGATCGTATGAAAGTAATTTTTTGTAATAACTTGTCTTGTGATAATAAAGTTGAATCACTAACTGATGAAGCCAGTCACCCTACAGGTCAATATACCAGTATGGCAATGCGACCAAATGGATTGCCAATTATTAGTTACTATGACCAAGCAGATCAAGATTTGAAAGTTTATGACTGTACAAATAATGTCTGTTCATCTGGTATTGTTAGAACCTTGGATGATTTAGGTGCTCAGGGTTTATTTACAAGCATAGCCATCGGCAATGATGGATTGCCCATTATTAGCTATTATGATTTTCAAGTGGGCCATCTTAAAGTTTATAAATGCGGTGATTCTCGCTGTAAATATTGATGGATAAGATAGATTTGTAGATCTGATTTCTAGGATTACAATTACTCAAATCCATCATTGAAAAGAATATTTAAATCGATGATTTTGGCGTCTCCAGCCTGTGGTGCAATGGTGCTGTCCCCAAACCCAACCAATATTTTATCTCCAAATATGCTTGCCGGTTTGTAAGGATTGGGTCAGGGTCCTTAATGTTTAGAAAGAATTGACTCACAAGTCAAAGGGTCGGGTTGGCGCTTGGTTATGATGGTAACTTAAAATCCAATACGCAGTATTATTATCGTTTGAAAACCTATTACAAGAAAAATCAGAATACCAAGTATCAATACTCAAGGTATTCATATCCTGTGTGTTTATACGCCTTTGTTCAGATAGGGTCTAACCCTGCGGTATGTTATATTGCCTCAGGGTTAATAAAGTACCTTGTTTAACGGCTATTCCATTCTGCTTTAAAGGCGGGTCCTGTAGGACCTGATGTATATTTTGTTTCACCTATTTCACCCCATCGCCCCCCGTACTGGATGAAATACTACCCATTGAGTGGCTGGTTTCTTTCACCTACATTAATCAGCTTTGCTAAAGTGTCCCAAACAGGGCCGCCATTATAGGTATAATCATTGATTTTGATCGTATTGCGTATATGAAAACTGCCGGCACGAGGATAGCTAGCGTGCGAGCCATCGGCAACATAGACTATTGGATGTGTTTGTCGAACAAATGTTAATTGCTTGCTGGTATAACGTTTGTAATATTCATGCTGCGCATAAATGGCTTCTACAAATTGTAATTTGCTGTTAACGCTGACTGTTATATGCTCCCAGTCGCCTTCGTGATTAACTGGTCCAACCGAATCGTTGTAAGCATAAAAGAACCAATACTGTATGTCATAGCCACGCCTTATTGCTGTGCTTTTTTTGACATGCACATAGGCTTTCCACTCTGATTGGGGTGCGCCTTTGTGGACTTTATCAGAGGGTTGTAAAAAGAATCTTTTACTGGTATTTGAATACCTTTTGGTTCCTTGATTTCTGCACCCTTTCCAGGTAGCATCTTTATCGCGATGAGATTGTTTGGCTAGATTGATTTGGTTCACTTGCCCCACATTGAAAATTTTATCATCTCTATTGCACATTCCCTTATTCTCATAACGTAATTGAACCCTTTGCAGATACCAATCAACATTGGCTGGACGTGTCCAATCTTTTCCATTGGGTGGTAATCTTAATATAGGAGCAAATTTTCGGGCCAATGTCATTTCTAAGCTATCGGCAATGCCATCTTTGTCTGCGTCATTATTTGAACCTCTGTGATCACGTACATCTTTAGAGCGTCTATCGACAACTGTGGGCCTTCTGTGGTCACGAATTATGGGTGGCGGCCTAGTTTTATCTTTTGACTGTCTGTGGTCTCGGACTACAGATCTTTGATCGGCAATAACCGGTGTTAAACACGACAAGGTTAATAGCAAACTCATGATTATAAAACTATATTTTGTAGATTTCATATTTTACCTCTTAGGGATATTTTGATGAATTAGCTTACTCAAATCCATCATTAAAAAGAATATTTAAATCGATAATTCTTGCTGCTCCAGCCTGTGGAGCAATAGTGCTGTCCTCTAACCCAACCAATATTTTATCTCCGAATAAGCTGACAGGTTTGTTTCGATTAGCACTGAACTGGTCAGTATTCGACCAGGCGTTGTTGCTTAATTTGAAAATATAGGCAGTATTAATACCAGATGCATTGATGACAGCGCGATTACCAACCAAGCAAACGGCGCTGCCGAATCGAGGGTCAAGGATACCGCCGGTACCGCCGTTAATAGTAAGTCTATCGGTTTGAAGCCAGTTGTTGGCTACATTTTTAACAATGTATGCGGTTCCTATATCAAAACTAACAAGGCCATCGTAACCAGGAGCTCCAATTAATCCAGTAAGTCCAGATAAACTGACAGATGCTCCAAAAAGATCTCCATCAGAGGCATCATCTGCCGTTATTTTATCCTCTTGAGTCCAGCCACCTACACTTAAACTGAGTTTGAAAACATAAGCAGCGCCAGCATTGGTTCCGGCATCATCATCTCCTGAAGCGCCAATCAAAACCCGTGTGCCTGATGAGCTGATGGAGGTTCCAAAGAAGTCGTTAGTAGCCGAATTTGCGGCTACTAACTTTGAGTCATCTTCCCATTGGTCTGTTGCACTATTGAAAGCAAAAGTATAAACTGCACCAGTATTTAGGTTGTTGCCATTTGCACCCACCACAGCCCATGTGCCACCAAAAGTTCTTAAAATACTAACAGCCCCTCCAAACCTATCATCAGTTGACCCATCAAAGGCTGTTAATTTTTGTGATTGCTGCCAGCCATTTGCTGCCAAATTAAAGACGTAGACAGACCCGGTATAATCATCAGCCGAACTGGCGCCAATTAATGCCAGATCACCATTTAAAAATACAGCGTTTCCAAATCCATCAAACTGAGCCGAATCATTTGCTGTTATTTTCTTGGCTAATTGCCACTGAGAATCAATGTAATCAAAAATATAGGCGGAACCTGAGTGGGCACTTCCGTTCTCATTGTCTTGTGGTGCACCAATCAATGCCCGATTGTCTCCCAGACTAACTGAATAGCCAAAATCATCATTGGCAGCACTATCATTGGGCAGTGTTTTCTCTGTTTGCATCCAATTGTTGCCAATAAAATCAAATACATAAGCAGCCCCTGATTGTAACCCTTGAGTTTCATCATTTTGTGCTCCGATAAATATTCTATCGGATGAAAGGCTAACAGCCATACCAATACCATTTGTGCTTGCTGTTTGATTGGGTATGACTTTAGTTTCGATCCATGTGTTTCCGATCAAGTTAAAAACATAGGCTAATCCAGTGTTACTAACATCAGCAAAAGGTGAACCAATCAGTGCGACATCACCCAATAAACTTACCGATTTCCCAAAAAAATCACCGCCTATTCCATCACTGGCAATCAGTTTAGTTTCAACCCAATTGCCCAAAATCAAGTCAAATATATAAGCTGACCCTGAATTTGTTCCATTTTGACTATCTTTATGTGCGCCAATCAGTGCGCGATCACCGGATAAGCTCACTGAAATTCCGAATTGATCGCCCGCTGTTACCGCAACGGACTCTAGCTTGGATCTAAAAACCCAATTGTCTAAAATCAATTCATAAATATAAGCAGAACCACTATCTGTACCATTATCATTGTCACGGTATGCGCCAATTAAGGCCCTATCGCCAGATAAACTAACTGAGTATCCAAATAAACCTCCGTTTATTCCATCTGCGGGAATTATTTTTTTTGTTTCTAACCAAATATCTTCTGTCAGAAAGTCGAATATATAGGCTGAGCCTGTTGCATTGTTGTAGGCGCCAATTAAAGCACGGTCATTGGCAAGACTTACAGAATGACCAAAATAGCTTTGAGACACTGAATCCATTGCTTTTAGTTTGGTTCTTTGTGTCCAAACACCATTAATCAGTTCATAGATATAGGCTGCACCAGAGTTAGAACCATTATCATTGTCACCTCTTGCCCCAATTAAAGCGCGATTGCCCAAAAGGCTGACAGAAACACCAAATTTATCATCAATATTTGTATCAGGCGGCTGAAAAAAAGCAGTTTGTTGCCAACTGTTGCCATCAAAATCTAAAATATAGGCTATTCCATGATTGAAAAAATTTCCAGGCGAACCGATCAACACCCGATCGCCATCCAGTGAAATACTCGATCCGTATACACCTTGATACCCTCCTGGCGTGACAGGCGTTGGATATAACTTTGTTTCTCTTAACGCCGTTTTCAATGACAGCCATTTTTTATCGCTGTAATTATCTGGCCGATTTTCTTCAAGTGTTTGTTGGATATACTTATTTGCATTGGCCATGAAAGTGGTGAAAGCCATAATTACAGCCAAAAAGGCGAATGGAATGTGTGCTTTTTGTTTTGTTGAATTCAGCATAATTGCTCCTTGAAATTGTTATTTATTTACTCAAATCCATTGTTGAAAATAAGATCATCTCTTGGAATCACTAGCGAATGGTTCCAAAAACCACCTGCCAAAGAAAAATCACCACCTTCCAATACATCGTTGGCATCGACTTGCCCGATGGTGCCGGTTAGCATGAAATTACCTCCGCTAGATTTTCCACCACCACTGGCAATGGTTGATTTTTGTATGGTAAAATTCCCACCTGTTTGGGTGTTGCCCAATCCCGATACGATCAACCCCATTAATATTAACTTTTTCATATTCTTAGTCCTTTTGTATTTCTTTCTTGTCGTAGGGTGGGCTTGCCCACCACAATCAACGACATTTACTCTTTGTTATAAAACCTCGCATCCTAATATTGTTGTCACCAATGTGCATCAATCAAAGTCAATTACTCTAACCCCATTGATATGAAGCTCATGATTTTCTCTAATTACTACACCTTTCATCACCACAACTATAGAATTTTAATTGACCATTAGTGCTATCATAATAACTAATAACCGGATTGCCATTGGTACCTATGGCGATACTGGTGTATTGACCAACACTACTATTTGCGTCTAATATGTTTATATTATTTCCCGATGTACAACTAACATTGCCACATTTGATTATTTTCAAATCATCATTAGTCTCATCATAATAACTAATAACTGGATTACCATCGGCGCCTATGGCAATACTGGTGAATAAACCAATATCACCATTTGAGTCTAATATGCTTATGCTATTTCCCGATGAACAACCGGAATTACCGCATTTGACTATTTTTAAACCATTAATGACGTCATAATAACTAATAACTGGATTACCATCGGTGCCTATGGCTATACTGTTGTAATAACCAATGAGAGAAGTTGCCTCTATTGTGATTATGCTATTTCCTAGTGCACAACTGGCATCAAAGCATTTGACTGTTTTTAATTGTTGATTAGTGTTATCAAAATAGCTAATAACTGGATAACCATCGGAGCCTATGGCGATACTGGTGTATTGACCAACATCACCATTTGAGGCTATTGTCCTTATGATGTTTCCCGATGTACAACTAGCATCACCACATTTGACTATTTTTAAATTACCATTAGTGCTATCATAATAACTAATAACCGGATTATCATCGGTGCCTATGTCGATACTGGTGTACAGACCAACAACACCAGTTGCGTCTAATGTGTTGATGGTGTTTCCCGATGTACAACTGGCATTACCGCATTTGACTATTTTTAAATAGCCATTAAAAAAATCATAATAACTAATAACCGGATTACCATCAGCGCCTATGGCGATACTGGTGTATTTACCAACAAAGCCAGTTGAGTCTAATGTGTTTATGGTATTTCCAGATGTGCAATTGGCATTACCACATTTGACTACTTTTAAATCACTATTGGTGTCATCAAAATAACTAATAACCGGATTACCATCGGTGCCTATGGCGATACTGGTGTATTGACCAACATTACCAGTTGAGTCTAAAGCACTCTTTGCACCAATAGGTATACGTGCACAAATCACATTGCCCGTTTGAGAAATACTGGTGAGGTATTCTGGAAAAATACAACTGCCGATAATACGTTGTTGAATTTGATTGGTATCCACATCATTGCTTTGGATAGTACCATCGACAATATCGGCAGATGTAACGCTGATGATACCAACTGTTTCTGCCACACAAACAGCAGTGCCATCTTGATTAACCGATTGCATAAACTCTCCTGCTGAACATACGCTGGTCACCCGTCGCTGTACTTGCGATGCTATGATTTCAGTGGTGCCCACAGCACTTGGCCCGATATCTGCGGCCGTAATTGATTCATCCAAGATTTCTATATCGCTAATGGCTCCTGCATCGACAAATTTTGCATGGATGGCATAGGGTGTTGCGGTAACTTGTTGGCGCGGCAACAGCTGTTGATAACCGCCAGTGGAAGTACCAATGCGCACACTGATTTCTAACCACACCTTATCGCCCATAAAAGGTTCATTACCCAAGATACTGTAATCAATTTTGGTGGTAAAAATGCCATTACTTACTTGTACATTATCTGCATTAAACTGGCCAAGATTATTACCTATGCCATCACTTTCGGCATCAAATGCGACAAATTTAAAATCAAACACACCATCATGGGGATTGCCATTGCTGTCGTTGAGTTCGCCTTGGTAGGTAAACTCATCCCCCAAAGGTATTGCATACAAGCTGCTCCAGCTGATGGCAATTAATGTTATTAATATTAACCTTTTCATGTTCTTACTCCTTATTTTTTTGTTTCTTTTATTGTTTGTTCATTTACCTGTCAAATCTGTAGATATTTAACCAAAGTAGAGACTTTTAAACATGAAGATTATCTAATGATTGTCTAATATTTTCATTTTCCATTAGGCTTAATCTGATATAATAAATTTCTTATATAAGTTAAGGGTTAACCTGTTCAGTGATTTACACTTTTAAAAACTTTACAATCAATACAGATAATTTTCAATTGTTGAAAAATGATGAACCTCTGTCAATTGAGCCTCAAGTGTTTAACATTATTCTCTATCTTGTCGAAAACCAAAAAAGAGTTGTTTCACGCCAAGAATTATTGGAGGCCATTTGGAAAGACAAAATTGTGTCTGATTCTTCAATCAGTAACCACATTAAATCTGCGCGCAAAGTGCTCGGTGATGATGGACAAAAACAAGCAGTGATTAGGACCATACATGGAAGAGGTTATCAATTTATTGCCATGTGTGAAATTGAAGAAAAGCGCGAAGTAGGATTTGAAGCAGATTTAAATACAAAAAAAACAAATATAAGCAAACCAAACTTACTCAAGACTTTGCAGTTGCTTGTCTTGATGTTGGTGGTTTTAATCAGTGTTTGGCTATTAAAACCAAAGACAGAAGGCGTGGACTCGGTTGACTCACAGGACAAGTCAATTGCAGTATTGGCATTTAAAGATTTTAGCCCAGGTTCAGATCAAGCCTATTTTGCCGAAGGCATGAGCGAAGAACTACTTAATTTGTTTACTCGAATACCGGGTTTACGTGTTGCCAGTCGTACATCCTCCTTTTCGTTTAAAAATAAAGATGTTACCTTGAAGCAAATAGGCACTGAACTGAATGTAAATTATGTTATAGAAGGCAGTGTTAGGAAATCGGGTACGCAATTGAGGGTTACCGTACAACTGATACGTGTAAATGATGAATCTCATATTTGGTCAGAAACCTATGACCATGATGTGCAAGATATATTTGAAATCCAGGATGAAATCGCAATAGCCGTAACTGAACAATTGAAAATTAATTTAACAAAAGGCATGGTTAAATCAACCCCAGTTGATCCAGCTGCTTATACATTATACTTACAAGCCATTTATTTGTTAAAAGAAAACACCCAAAAGTCAATTACAAAAGCATTGAAGTTAATTGGTGATTCAATTGCAATTGATGCCAATTACGCCCCAGCATGGACAGTGTATAGCCGAATTTTATATACGGTTGCTGTTTATTCGTATAAAAAAGAGAACAAAGGTGCATTTATGTTGGCGAAACAAGCAGTGATAAAAGCCATAGAAATAGATCCAAGCTATGCCAAAGCCTATGGACAAATGGTTCTTATAAATTTACTAGAATGGGACATGCAAGCAGCACAAAAGAACATAAATAAAGCCATAAGTTTAAATGAGAAGAGCTCTTCAATAATAGGTGTTGCGTCTTATCATTTGCAGCTTACTGGTCAATTGGCAAAAAATATAACAATGTTAGAAAATGCCATTGAGTTAGATCCGCTAAATGATATCCATTATCTTAATCTTGGTATTGTTTATCTCTTGTTATACCGTTTGGATGAAGCCTATAGTTCGATTGAAAAATATGAATATTTTCACCCAAAAGCTGTAGCAATGCATGCCATGAAAAGCCATGTTTTACTTGCTATGGGTAAAAACAAAGAGGCATTGATTGAAGCCAACAAAGAAGTCAATGACTATTGGAAACTCAGTACATTGGGTTTTGCAACTTATGCCAATGGAGATTTAGATAGAGCGGATGAGATATTAGATGAATTGATTGATGTTTACGGAAGTAACTTGCCAGGGCATATTGCCAGTTTGTATGCTTTTAGGAATGATTCAGATAATGCCTTTAAATGGCTAGAAATTTCATATGAGAGGCATCAACCTGGATTAATTCATGTGATTAATTTTCAATCACTGCGAAACCTTTGGAGTGATCCCCGTTGGGATGTTTTTATCAATAAAATTGGACTGCAAAAAGGCCATTGGTTACTGGAAAAACGATTGGATGGTTAAATGTTTAGAACTTTGTTGTAATCGTTTAAATCTGAGCCAGTTGCAGTTTTTTCACTAGCCAATGGCCATTAGGGAATTTCATTTTCCTAATAATTTCTTGCCAACGGGGGTCGTTGTGCATTTTTCTAAATTCAGGATAATTTAACAATGCAATCAAAGAAGGGTCGTTTAAATCAATGGCTTTAAACAATGCTTCAAATGACTTGTTAATCTCTCCTCGAAAAGCGTAAATACGCGCGATATTGCCTTGTTCTGTTTCACCGCCCTCATCAATGAATTGTTTAAGTAGTTTATTGGCTTGTTGGTAATCACCCACTGCAAATAATGCCAAGTTCATTGCATATAAATTCCAAAAAGGGTCTTTTTCTTTTTTAGCGTGTTCTAGTGCCTGTTGATTTTTTCCCATTGCCAGAGAGACTATACATAAATTGAATTGTAGGACTTCAGTATTTGGAATATGTTTTTCGAATTTTTGATAAGCATTATAGGCAGAATCTTGCTGATTTAAAATGTGATTTATATAACCTATACCCAATAAATTAGGGTAGTATTTGGGATCAATAAGATTAATTTGTTTATGAATTTCAAGTGCCCGAATTAAATTGCCAGAGTAAGCCATGATATGAGCTGCTACGTTTAGTATATAAGTATTTTTGCTATCCAAAGCTAATGCTTTTTGAATTATTTTATTGGCCTCAGAAAAATGTTTTTGGCTGTTTTCTATCCGCGCCAATGTTGCATAAGATAAGGCATAATTTGGGTCTAATTTAATCGCTTTATCGGCAGCAAACCTTGAGGTTTTATCTCCTTCAATTATTGGTTATAAAGCGTAACCATGGGTGGCTCTAAATACAATAAAACCCAATAAATGCCAAGATGGTGCATAGCTTGGATCCAACGCGATTGATTTTTTAACCGTCAACTCAGACTTTATTAAATCTTTCAAAGTGCCTGACTGAGTCAAATGTCTTGCTTGCAGAAATAGGGTATAAGCAACAGAATTGACCTTGGTAGTTTTACTCTGCGGTAAAATAGATAGTTTTAATTTTTCACTAACAACATGAGCAATCTCATCTTGAATTTGAAGCACGTTGTCCATGGTTTTATCGTAGGTTTCAGACCACAGGTGGATTGAAGTTTCGCTGTCAATTAATTGAACTGTAATGCGCAGTTTGTCTTTGTATTTTCGAACACTGCCCTCTAGGATATATGCGACATTCAGTTGCTCGCCAATACTTTTAGGGGTTGTGGATTTCCCTTTGAAGTAAAATGAGGAGGTGCGGCTGATAACTCTTAATTCAGGAATTTGCGCCAGTTTGTTGAGTATTTCTTCACTAATCCCATCTGAAAAGTATTCATGATTTTTTAATGGGCTCATATCAAGAAAAGCAAGAACGGCAATCGACTTGTTGTGATGGGCTTCATCAATCGATTGTTTGCTGAATGGTGTTTGGACGATGATAACTGTTAGTAGCGCAATGATTATTAACAGTGCAATATAGGAGAAGATTTTTCTTGTCTTGTTTGATCTAGATTTATCATTTGAATTGGGGTTTGCAGGCAACAGTTTAATCTCAGCAACAAACTGATAGCCTCGGCCATGAATGGTTTTTATAACCTGTTGAGTCTGGGCATCATCACCCAAAACTGTTCTGGCTATTTTAATGTGGTTGCTTAAGGTTGCATCAGAAACATTGCGGGTATTCCATACCTTGTCAAATAGTTCTTCACGAGAAACGACCTGTGATTTGTTTTCTATTATATAAATAATTAAATCAAATACCCGTGGCTCAACGGCAACAACTTCATTGTTGTATTTTATCGAAAAATTAATTGGGTCAATTTGGTAGTTGTTAAATGTATAAATCATCTGTAGTGATTCTAACGTGGATAATTTGAGAATTATATACATAAGTAGACAATCATTAGATAAAGATTAGTAAATCTTCAGGTTTCAATTCATGAAATTCTTACAATAAACCAATCAAGTTGTTTTAAAAACTACATTCATGAGTCGAAAATTTTATTCCTTTGAGAAGTTAAGATAGTTCATACG